>NZ_JBEXDG010000018.1:0-169590 GCF_040605635.1 Dactylosporangium sp. NPDC005555 | reverse complement strand
CCAACTCCACACCCGCATCCTCGAACAAACCCTCCCCAACCGCCGCAACCGCATCAGCGACCGCACCACCAAACCACCCGGCCGCAAACAACGAAGCTGGACAGCAACCTTCACAGTCACCATCCAGCCCCATCCATCACCCTGAACGCTTAACTCACCGGCATTGTGCTCTGGCGACACAAGGTCTTCCGGATCATGAGAAAGAGGCCGGTGTCGATGGATGGACCGGGGAGTACCACGGTTCGGACGGTGATCTCCGGGCAGGCGGGTTCGACCGCATGACGAATCCGGGGCGGCGCCGCTCGCACACCACCAACGTGGGCACGACGGTGCCCGGGGCAGCTCGGCGGAGGCTGCCTCACGCCGGCCGGGACGGGCGAGGCGCGCAGGTCGGACCGGTGGTGCCCGGGGTCAGCTCGGCAGCGGCTGCCTCGCGTCGGTCGGGACGCGCGGGTTGCCCAGGTCGGCGCGCTGGCCGGCGGCGTTGCCCGCGTCGAAGCCGCCCCCGCTCAGGCGCCGGGGCCGGGCCGTGCGCAGGTCCGGATACTGCTCGTCCACCGCCACATCCACCGCCCGTCCCCTGTCCGCCAGGACGAGCGCCACCCCCGGCTGGTCGGTGGTGGCGGCCCGGTTGCGCTCGTCGGCCTCGGCGAACCGGTGGGCGACCGCCGAGCCGAAGCCGATCAGCCAGGACCGGCGCCAGGCCGCGACCTGCTCGCCCGGTGGCACGGGCTCGACGAGGACGCCGCGGGCGGCCTGGACCAGCAGCGAGGCGAAGAGCAGCTCGACGCCGGCGACGTCGGACTCGAAGCCGAACAGGTGCATGGAGATGCGCAGGCCGTCGCGGGTGCGGTGCTGCAGGCGGACCGAGCGGCACCGCAGCGACGAGGCGACGACGTGCAGGAGGTGGGCCTTCTCGCGCAGATACGGCGGGTGCAGCTCGACCAGCCGGTTGCCGACGGCCTGCGGGCGCTGACCGGCGGCGGCGTCGAGCAGGGCCTGGTCGATGCCGTACTTACCGATCAGCTCCGCCGCCTTGGCGGTGAGCGCCTCGGCCTCCTCGCGGGTGCACGCGGGATCCTCGGCCTTGGCCAGCAGCTTCCGAACCTTCTCCAACACGAGCAGAGGCTACCGCCGACCTACGACACTTCCTGCGGACCGGCCGGCCGGGAGCGCAGCTCGTGCCCCACGCTCGTCAGGCAGCGGCCGCTGGGCAGATCGAACTTCCAGCCGTGCAGCTGGCAGGTGAGGGTCTTGCCGTCGACGATGCCGAAGCGGGTCAGGTCGGCCTTGAGGTGCGGGCAGCGGCGCTGGACGACCCAGTCGCCCAGCTTGATGTCCTCGGCGTCGGGCTTCTGCTCGGCGAACCAGCCCTCCGCGTACTGCAGCCGCTCCTCCGACAGGCACTTGAAGAACGAGTAGACGAACTCGTTGTACTGGCCGATGCGGGTGGCGGTGAAGCGGCAGGACAGGAACAGCGAGTTGACCCAGTCGACCTCCTCGATGAAGAGGAGGTGCTCGATGAGGGCACGCTCGGTGCGGAACCGGTAGCGCACCTTCTCGTCGGCGTACTCGCGGACCTGCTTGCCCGGGAAGTCCACGACGATCGACTCGACGGAGACGCCGTCATACCCCACGAGGTCGAAGCGGACCGGGCCGCCGACGCCCTTCGCCAGATACACCGACTCGTCGAGCAGGGGCTCGATCCGCCGCTTCATCTCCTTCAGTACATCCACCTCGGGATGCCGCCAGGAGGCCTTCGCCGCCTCGATGATCGGCCGCTTCCGCGAGCGCATCTCCTCCAGGTGCTCGCGCTTGTGCGCGAAGAACTCCTCGACCGGGACGGGATGCTCGGTCGAAACCGATGAAGGAGTGACCGTCATCACCGACCCGGGCAGCAGGACCGTGGAGTTGGTGCCGCCGTGCTTGGCGTACTCCTGCTGGAACACCCACTGGTCGGGGAAGATGTTGCCCTCATCGCCGAAGATGTCGTTGAACTGCCACAGGTCGTCGTCGAGGAAGCACGGCGGCCCCGCGATCGGCACCACGTGCGATGCCTTGAGGTCATCGATGTACCGGAAGGTGCGGTCGAACTGCCGGTCGCGCTTCTGCTTGCCGAACGCCGTCTTGGCCGCCTGCGGGAGGTCGTAGACCATCGGATACCAGATGGCGCCGGAGAACTGCAGCAGGTGCGCGTGCACGTGCCCGAGCTCGGTGTAGGTGGTGAGGTCCGTCGGGCGGGCGTCGTTCTGGTTGAGGATGCGCACGCCGTCGTGTTCGACCCACAGCGAGGAGTCACCGATCGGCCCGTCGGTCGGCGAGGTGAGCGCCTGGATCATGATCTTCAGGCCGCCGTCGAGCTCGTGGACGTGGTTGCTCTTCGTCTCCAAGAAGCGGGTGAAGCCCAGCGCCTCGAGCTCGTCGCGCATCTCCGAGGTGGGGAACTCCGGCAGCAGCACGGTCGCCTTCTTCGACACGAAGCGCCTCAGGTGCTCCGCGTCGAAATGGTCCCGGTGCAGGTGGGAGACGTAGAGGTAGTCACAGTCGCCGAGGGCCTCCCAGTCGAGCAGGGAGTTGTCGGGAAACGGGAACCACGACGCGAAATACGCCGGGTTGACCCACGGGTCGCACAGGATGCTGCCGGCCTCGGTGTCGATGCGCAGGCTGGCGTGCCCGGTCCCGGTGATCCGCACCGTTTTCCTCCTCAAACCACGAACGGAACTGCGGTCCCGACGCTACCCGACCGACCCGCAACCGTCGGTCCGGGTGCCGCATGCCAGACTTTGCGGCGAAGCACACCTGCAGCGAAAGGACGCGTCGTGGCCGAGCACGAGCCCGTGACCTCCCCCGATCAGCTCAAGCCGGGACACCCGCGGGCGGCCCGTTTCGGTGCTGCCGTCACCGTCCTGCTCATCCTGGGCATGCTGGTGGGCAACCACCAGGGCCGGGTCGAGGACATCTGGTTGATCGTCTCCGCTGGTGTACTGGTGCTGGCGCTGGTCGGAGACTGGGTGCTGCGCCGCAACGGCCTTCGGTAGCGGCGGGGGCGCCCCGGGCCGTGTGCGAGGCGGCGGCCCCGGGCCGTACATGTGGAAAAGGCGCACCGGAGAGCCGGTGCGCCTTTTCACGTCTCGCCGTCAGCGGCGGCGCATCACCAGGTCGCGGACCTCTTTGAGCGCGGCGTCGACCTCGGCCTCGAAGTAGCCTCCGGGCACCAGGTTGAAGTGCGACGGGTCGAGGTCGCCGTCGGTGAGCGGGCCACCACGGCCGGACAACGACGCCATGACGCCCTCGAACAGCCGGTCGACCTGCGCGCGGTCGTAGCCGCTGCCGAAACGGCGCAGCTGGAACGTGCGGCGCAGCTGGTCGATGCGGGCCACCTCGGTCGACTGGTGCTGCACGGGCGCCGCCGGGGGCGGGCTGCCGTACGGGTCGCCGTAGGGGTCACGGTCGGCACCGCCACCGTACGGGTCGCGGTCGGGGCCGCCACCGTACGTGGTCGGCTCGGGACGCTCGCGGTCCATGCGGATCTCGGCGGTCATGTCGGCGCGCGGCTGGCGCGGCGCCTCGTAGCCCCGGTCGTCGTCGAACGCGCCACCGTAGGTGGGCTCGTCGTAGCGGCCGTAGTTCTGGTCGCGCGGCGGCGGACCGGCCGGCGCGGGGGTGGGACGCGGCGGCAGCGGCGGCGGCGGAGCCATCGGCGGGGGCGCCATGCGCTCGGGCTGCATGCGCTCCATCGGCGGCGGGCCCATCCGGTCGGGCTGCTGCATGCGCTCGGGCATCCGCTCGATCGGCGGGGGGCCCATCCGCTCCGGCTGCATGCGCTCCATCGGCGGCGGGGGCATGCGCTCGGGCTGCATGCGCTCAGGTGCCATGCGCAGCTCGCCGCTGCGGGAGTCGAGGGCCCGGCCGAAGCCACCGCCGCCGCGCTCCTCCAGCTCGGCCAGCTGCCGCTCGACCCGGTCGAGGTGCAGGTCGACCTGCCACTCGTCATAGCCGCCGAAGCGCACCCGGAAGACCACGTCGTGGACCTCCTGTGCGCTCACCGGCGCACCCATCGGGTCACCGGAGAGGGTGGCCTCGACCCGGTCGAGGAACGAGTCGACCTCGTCGACCTTGTATCCCCGCCGCAGCGCACGGCGCCGGAAACGCTGACCCTGACTCACTGTGTCTCCTCGTTCGCTCGCCGTGCTAGCAAGCCTGTTTCACGCTCTCCCAGCTTGCCACCGTTTGAGGCGGCAAGCTGCCCGCAGGCTCCGTCGATCTCGCGGCCACGGGTGTCACGCACCGTGGTCGCGACACCGGCGGCCCGGAGGCGTCGGACGAACTCCCGCTCCACCGGCTTGGGACTAGCGTCCCACTTACTCCCGGGTGTCGGATTGAGCGGGATGAGATTGACATGCGCGAGACGGCCGGACAAGAGCCGACCGAGCAGATCCGCCCGCCACGGGTGGTCGTTCACATCCCGGATCATTGCGTATTCAATGGACACACGCCGACCAGTGCGAGCCGCATACTCCCACGCGGCATCAAGCACTTCGGCGACCTTCCAGCGTTGGTTGACCGGCACGAGCGTGTCGCGCAGATCATCATCGGGTGCGTGCAGCGACAGCGCAAGCGTCACCGACAGCCCCTCCTGCGTCAACCGCCGCATCGCTGGGACCAGCCCGACGGTGGACACGGTGATGTGGCGCTGGGAGAGCCCGAGCCCTTCGGGGGCGGGGTCGGTGAGCCTGCGGACCGCGGCGATCACCCGGTTGTAGTTGGCCAGGGGCTCACCCATGCCCATGAACACGACCCGCGACAGCCGGTCGGGGCTGCCGGGCAGC
Organism: Dactylosporangium sp. NPDC005555; assembly: GCF_040605635.1. Taxonomy (NCBI): domain Bacteria; kingdom Bacillati; phylum Actinomycetota; class Actinomycetes; order Micromonosporales; family Micromonosporaceae; genus Dactylosporangium; species Dactylosporangium sp. NPDC005555. The sequence continues at coordinate 164,761 of NZ_JBEXDG010000018.1, read as the reverse complement.
ACCCCGCGCGCGGCCATCCCGGCGAACCAGACGACCTGGTCGACGATCTCCGCGGTGGACAGGTTGCGCGTCAGGCCGGCCTGGCCGGTGGCGCAGAAGGGGCACGCCATCCCGCAGCCCGCCTGGCTCGACACGCACACCGTCACGCGGTCTGGATATCCCATGAGGACGCTCTCGACGAGAGAGCCGTCGTGAAGCCGCCACAAGGTCTTGCGGGTGGCTCCGTCGTCGGTGGCTTTCTCGTGTACGGGCTGCAGCAGGCGGGGCAGCAGCGCCCCGGCGATGGTGTCCCTGCTGCGTGCCGGAAGATCCGTCATGTCGGCCGGGTCGCGGATCAGACGGCCGAAGTAGTGCGCCGAGACCTGCCCCGCGCGGAACGCCTGCTCCCCCAGCTCGGCGACGGCGGCACGGCGCCCGGCAAGATCGAGGTCGGCCAGGTGCCGTGGTGGCATGGTCGCACGGCGGCCGTCACTGGTCGTGCCGGTCGCGGTGGATGCGAGGTTCAAAACGGGGAGCTGTGTCATGACGTCTTCAAGTGTCCCATGCCGAGTCGCGTGATCTTCAGTACCGCTGGCCAAGGGCACTAGGACGGGGGCACCAGGAACGCCAGGACGGCATATGCGGTCGGCAGGGCGAGCAGGATCGAGTCGAGCCGGTCCATCAGCCCGCCGTGCCCGGGCAGCAGGTTGCTCATGTCCTTGACGCCCAGGTCGCGCTTGATCAACGACTCGCCCAGATCGCCGAGCACCGACGCGGCCGAGACCGCGACGCCGAAGACGACCCCGTGCCACCACGTGGCGCCGGACACCATCAGCGGCAGCGCCACCGCACTGCCGGCACCGGTCCAGACGACCGACCCCGCGAAGCCCTCCCACGACTTCGCCGGGCTCACCGACGGCGCCATCGGGTGCCTGCCGAGGAAGACGCCCGTCGCGTATCCGCCGGTGTCGGACAGTACAACCGCGACGACCGTCACCAGGACCCGCGCCGCGCCGTCGGACACCTCCTGGCCGGGGTGCGCGAGCAGGGCGGCGAACGCGCCCAGGAACGGCACGTAGACCGCGATCAGGGCGCCGGCGGTGACGTCGCGCTGGTAGTCGCGGGCGCCGTCGGCGAACCGCCACACGAACACGACCAGCAGCGTCCCGAGCAGGCCGACGGGCAGCATGTCGGCGCCGCCGAACCACGCCAGGACCACCATGGCCGGCCCGCCGATCAGCAGCGGTACCAGCGGCGGGCGGGCCTTGTTCACGCTGACGGCCCGGACCATCTCCCAGATGCCGACCGCGACGGCGGCCACGACCAGGGCGAGGAACGCCGGGATCCACACGAAGAGCGAGGCGATGACCGCACCGCCGAGCGCGGCGCCGACGCCGATGGCGGCCGGCAGGTTGCGCCCGGCGCGGCGCTTAGGCTTCTGCTCGGGTTGCGCGGGTGCTTCTTGCTCGGGCATAGACGCCTCGGGCGCGGCATCAGCGTGCCGCGCCCTGGTCGAAGGGTTACCGGGGGGCGTCATCAGACCTCGAGGAGCTCTGATTCCTTGTGTTTGAGCAGCTCGTCGATCTGGGTGACGAACCGGGCGGTCAGGTCGTCGAGCTCCTTCTCACCGCGGCGCCCGTCGTCCTCACCCGCCTCGCCGTCCTTGACGATGCGGTCGATCTCCTCTTTCGCCTTGCGGCGAACGTTGCGCACGGCGATCTTGGCTTCCTCGGCCTTGTGCCGGGCGACCTTGATCATCTCGCGGCGGCGCTCCTCGGTCATCTGGGGCAGGTTGATCCGGATCTGGGTACCCTCATTGTTGGGGTTGACCCCCAGGTCCGAGTCGCGGATCGCCCTCTCCATCGCGCCGATCACGCTGGCGTCGTACGGCTTGATGATCGCCATACGCGGCTCCGGGACGGCGATCGACGACATCTGCGGCAGCGGGGTGGGCGTGCCGTAGTAGTCGACCATCACCTTGCCGAACATCGCCGGGGTCGCTCGGCCGGTCCGGATGACCGCGAACTCCTCCTTGGCGTGCTCGACCGCGCGCTCCATCTTCTCTTCGGCCTCGAAGAGAGCTTCTTCGATCACGTGGACTTTCCTCCTCGATCCGGGACGGGCTCGGCGGTGATGAGCGTGCCGATCCTCTCACCACTCAACGCGCGAGCCACGCTGTCCTCCCCCTCGGCGCCGAACACGAGCATCGGCAGCGCGTTTTCCTGGCAGAGGCTGAATGCGGTCTGGTCGACCACCCGAAGCCCCTGGAGCAGGGCCTCGGCGAACGTCAGGCTGTCGAGCTTGCGCGCCGTCGGGTCGGTGCGCGGGTCGGCCGTGTACACACCGTCGACCCCGTTCTTGCTCATCAGGACCGTGTGGGCGTGGATCTCCAGCGCCCGCTGCACGGCGACGGTGTCGGTCGAGAAGTACGGCATGCCGGCGCCGGCGCCGAAGATGACGACCCGGCCCTTCTCCAGGTGCCGGATGGCGCGGCGCGGGATGTACGGCTCGGCGACCTGGGCCATGCTGATCGCGCTCTGCACCCGCGTGTCGATGCCTTCCTTCTCCAGGAAGTCCTGCAGGGCGAGGCAGTTCATGACGGTGCCGAGCATCCCCATGTAGTCCGCGCGGGACCGGTCCATGCCGGCCCGGGACAGCTCCGCGCCGCGGAAGAAGTTGCCACCACCGACGACGACGGCCACCTGGACGCCGCGGCGGACCACGGTCGCGATCTGGCGGGCCATGTGCCGCACCACGTTCGGGTCGACGCCGACCGCGCCACCGCCGAACACCTCGCCGGAGAGCTTCAGCACGACGCGCCGCACCCCGATCGGGGCCGGCGTCAATGCCTGCCTTGCCACTTCCACAGCGGTCTGCGTCATCTGGGCAACCTCTCCGTGTCCGTTCTGCCGCGTCGGGTCTGCTGGTCTCGGGATATGACGAGGGGGTCCCGGCATCCAGTGTGGATTCCGTGACCCCCTCCGCGCCCTGCTATCAGGCCTGGCCGACCTCGAAGTGGACGAACCGTGTCACCTCGATGCCGGCTTCCGCCAGCACCTGCTTGACCGTTTTCTTGTTGTCGCTGACCGACGGCTGCTCGACGAGGACGAAGTCCTTGAAGAAGCCGTTGACCCGGCCCTCGATGATCTTCGGCAGGGCGCCTTCCGGCTTGCCCTCCTCGCGAGCGGTCTGCTCGGCGATGCGGCGCTCCGACTCCACGACGTCCGCCGGGACGGCGTCGCGGGTCAGGTACTTCGGCCGCATGGCCGCGATCTGCATCGCGACACCGCGGGCGTCGGCCACGGCGGCCTCGTCGTCCTTGCCGGTGAACTCGACGGCCACGCCGACCTGCGGAGGCAGGTCCGGGCTCTTGCGGTGCATGTAGATCGCCACCGGCGAGCCCAGCACCGCGAGGCGGTTGATGACGAGCTTCTCGCCGATACGGGCCGACTCGATCTGGATCAGCTCGGCCACCGTGCTGTCGCCGAGCTTCGAGCCCAGCAGGGCCTCGACGTCGGCCGGCTTGGTCTCGTCGATGTGCTTGGCCAGCTTGGTGCCCAGCTCGACGAACGCCTCGTTCTTGGCGACGAAGTCGGTCTCACAGTTGATCTCGACGAGACCCGAGCCGACGTGCGCGACAAGGCCGTTCGCCGTGGTCCGCCCGGCACGCTTGCCGACGTCCTTGGCACCCTTGATACGCAGCAACTCGACGGCCTTGTCGAAGTCGCCCTCGGCCTCCTCGAGCGACTTCTTGCAGTCCATCATGCCGGAGCCGGTCAGATCGCGGAGTCGCTTGACGTCCGCGGCGGTGAAGTTGGACATGACTCTCTCTCGCTTGAGTTCGCTCTGTCAGGCCTGGGTGGATTCGGCAGCGGCGGGAGCTGCGTCAGCGGGGGCCGCATCCGCGGGCTTGGCACCCTCGAGCAGCTCACGCTCCCACTCAGCGAGCGGCTCGTCGCCGGCCACGACGCCCGGCTCGGGCTTCTGGTCGGCGCGGGTGGAACGGCCCGACCGGGCGATGAGCCCTTCCGCGACCGCGTCCGCGACCACGCGGGTCAGCAGTGCGGCGGAGCGGATGGCGTCGTCGTTGCCCGGGATCGGGAAGTCGACCTCGTCGGGGTCGCAGTTGGTGTCGAGCACCGCGATGACCGGGATGCCCAGCTTGCGGGCCTCGTCAACCGCGATGTGCTCCTTCTTGGTGTCGATGACCCAGATCGCCGACGGGAGCTTCTGCATGTCGCGCAGACCACCGAGCGTCTTGCTCAGCTTGATCTGCTCACGCGACAGCTGCAGGGTCTCCTTCTTGGTGTAACCCTGCGCGGTGCCGGTGAGGTCGAGGGACTCGAGTTCCTTCATCCGCTGCAGCCGCTTGTAGACGGTCTGGAAGTTGGTCAGCATGCCGCCCAGCCACCGGTGGTTGACATACGGCTGACCGACGCGCGTCGCCTGCTCGGCGATCGCCTCCTGCGCCTGCTTCTTCGTGCCGACGAACAGCACCGCGCCACCCTCGGCGACGGTGTTGCGGATGTAGTCGGCGGCCTTCTCGATGTAGTCGAGGGTCTGGCGCAGGTCGATGATGTAGATACCGTTGCGCTCCGTGAAGATGAAACGCTTCATCTTCGGGTTCCAACGGCGGGTCTGGTGCCCGAAGTGCACGCCGCTTTCCAGCAGCTGGCGCATGGTTACAGCCATGTTCGCGGGATCCTTTCGATCCTGGTTTCCACGGCGGTCCGGTCGGTCCGCCGTCCTGGCGCCCGGTCGTCGGCCGTCTCACCCGAGGTCAGCACGAGGCTGCGGATCGGGACCAGGGCGGCCGCCGCCCTGGATCTCTCGCCCGGCGAGAAAGCGGCGGGCTGCGGGAGGGCGCGCGAGGTCGACCGTGCGTGCACGGTCGCCGTCCGGAAGTGTACGCGCAGTCGCTGCCGACCCACGAATCCGCCCCCACCTGCCGCGGCAAGCCCTCCTGCCGCACGCTCGCCGGCGCCGGCCACGCGGCCGCTGACGGCCGGACCCGCGCCGCCCGGGACAAGGCTGAGCCGGCGCCCGCTCAGCCCCCTGCGGAGGTGCGTGCCGGTCATCCGGTCATCCGGTCATCCGGTCATCCGGCGCGGACGGTGGCGACCCGCCGGCCTGTGGCCGACGGGTCCCGATGGTTCGCGTGGGGCAGGCGCCCTGGCTCAGGCGGACCGGTGTCCGCTCAGGTGGACAGGGCGGTCGCTCAGGTGGACAGGGCGGCCGCGATGAACAGCAGCACCGCCACCGGCAGGTACGCCAGCGGGGTCCGCGACCAGGCCCGCACCCCTGGGGCGGAGGCGGCGGCGCCGCCGATCAGGCCGTACAGACCCAGGGCGAACATCGGCAGCCCCAGGATCATGAAGATGCTCGCGAGGGTGCCCGACGCCTCGATCTTGTCGGCGGTCATCGCGGTCAGGAACAGCCGCAGCACCGGCACCTCGAAGATGACCGTGAGCACCACCAGCGCGACGGCCAGCCCGGGACGCTTCGACCGGTACACGGCGCCGCCCGGCTCGACGCCCGCGGCCTGCGACGGTGGCGGCACCGCGGCGGTCAGCGTGGTCGGCGCGGCGAACGAGTTCTGCTGACCGAAACTCCCCGGCGCCCCCGCGGGCGAGCTCGGCTGACCGAAACCCCCCGGCGGCCCGGAAGACACCGTCGGCACCGTCACCGGCGGCGGGAGCGCACCCGCGGGAGCGCCCGGGGCACCACCGGACACCGGCCGCTGCAGGGCGCTGCGGTCGATCGCCTCGGACCGCCGCGACCTTGAGACCGACTCGGCGGCGGGGTCGGGGACCTCGGGTGCGGGCGGGAGCGGAGCGCTGAACTGCCCGCTCGGGCTGTCGCCGTACGCCGACGGGTCGCCGTAACCACGGGACGCGCCGCGCGGCTCGGGGACCCGGTAGCCGTCGTCGTACTCACGGTCGTCGGCATACCGCGTCGGCGTGTAGCCGCGGTCGTCCCCGTACCCACGCTCGTCGCGCGACCGGTCGTCCCGGCGGTCATCGAGGCGGTCGTCACGGCGGTCGTCACGGCCACGCTCGTCGTATCCACGGTCGTCCGGATACCAGCGGGGTTCCGCATCCGGGTCCGGGGAGAAGTTCCGGCGTCCATCCACGGTCCGTCACGGTAGGCCCTCCGGATGATCCCCGCCACTCCGCGAACCCGGAGATCTCCAGGAGGGCACCAGGAGCGGACCGCGGCGGGATCCGGATGAACGGCCTGGGAGAAGGTCCTCCGGGAACGCGGCGGTGACCGGCGTCGCATACTCGACGGGTGACTGACGCCACGCGTGATCAACTCGTCGCCCGGATGCGCCCCTTCGGCACGACCATCTTCGCGGAGATGTCGGCACTGGCCGTGCGCACCGGCGCGGTCAACCTCGGCCAGGGCTTCCCGGACACCGACGGCCCCGCCGCCATGCTCGACGCGGCAGCGGCGGCGATCCACTCGGGCCGCAACCAGTACCCGCCGGGCCCCGGCGTCCCCGAACTGCGCGCCGCCGTCTCCGCGCACCAGAAGGCCTTCTGGGGCCTGGACTACGACCCCGACGGCGAGATCATCGTCACGGCCGGCGCGACCGAGGCGATCGCCGCCGCCATCCTCGCCCTGTGCGAGGCCGGGGACGAGGTCGTCTGCTTCGAGCCCTACTACGACTCCTACGCCGCGTCGATCGCCCTCGCCGGCGCGGTCCGCCGCCCGGTGACCCTGCGCGCGCACGACGGCGGCTACGCCTTCGACCCGGCCGAGCTGCGCGCGGCCTTCGGCCCCCGGACCCGGCTCGTCCTGCTCAACTCCCCCCACAACCCGACCGGCAAGGTCTTCACCCCGGACGAGCTGGCGCAGATCGCCGCGCTCTGCGAGGAGTTCGACGCGGTCGCCGTCACCGACGAGGTCTACGAGCACCTGGTCTTCACCGACGCCGACGCGCCGCACGTGCCGATCGCGTCGCTGCCCGGCATGCGCGCCCGGACGCTGCAGATCTCCTCGGCCGGCAAGACCTTCTCGTGCACCGGCTGGAAGATCGGCTGGATCTGCGGCCCGCGCGACCTGGTCTCCGCCGCGCTGCGCGTCAAGCAGTTCCTCACCTTCGTCAACGCGGGCCCGCTCCAGCCTGCGGTGGCGGTCGCCTTGAACTCCCCGCCGTCCTACTACGAACAGTTCCGCGACGGGCTGCAGGCCAAGCGCGACCGGCTCTGCGAGGGCCTGACCGCCGCCGGCTTCGCCGTCCTGCGCTCGGAGGGCACCTACTTCGTCACCGCCGACATCAGACCCCTCGGCGGCACCGACGGCGTCGACTTCTGCCTCGCCCTGCCGGAACGCTGCGGCGTGGTCGCCGTCCCCACCCAGGTCTTCTACGACGACGCGTCCGCGGGCCGGCACATCGTGCGCTTCGCCTTCTGCAAGCGCGACGAGGTCATCGAGGAAGCGATCACCCGCCTCCGCCGCCTCTGACCCGGCAGCCCCACACGAACCGCCCCCGACGAGAGCAACCCGGCCCGGTCCGGCCCCGGGCCGGACCACCCTCGGACGAACCGACCCGGTCCAGACCGCCCTCGGACGGACTGCCCCGGTCCAGGCCACCCTCGGACGGCCTGAGCCGGTCCGGACCGTCCCTGGATGAGGCAACTCGGGCCTGACCGATCCCGGCTGACGCGGCCCCGGGCCGACCGCCCTTGGACGAGGCGACTCGGGCCTGACCGATCCCGGCTGACGCGGCCCGGGCCGACCGCCCTTGGACGAGGCGACCCGGTCCGCACCGATCCCGGCCAAGGCCACCCCTGGGCGGGACCGACCGGACACGAAGCGCACGAACGCAACGGCCCGCCCTTCCGCGAAGGCAAGAGAGGCCACCGTCACGAGCGGCTCCTGGGGACGGCCCAGCAACCCGCCGTCGTCGCGCACGACGGAGCCGCGCTGCTCCAACACGACAGGCACGGCGGGCGGCGGGCGGCGGGCGGCGGGCGGCGGACCGGGCACGAGGACGGCGAACGCGGCCGCCGCGCCTTCCGTGACGGTGAGACGGGCGGCCGTCATGAGCGGGGCCTGGGGGCGAGGCGGTAGCCGCCGTCGGCGCGCACGATGAAGCCGTGCTGCTCCAGGACGGGCAGGCTGCGCCGGGCGTCGCGGCCGGCCACGCCCGCGAGGGCCGCGATCTCCTCGGCCGAGCGGACCGTCCGCGGGGCGACGGCGTCGAGGACGCGGGCCTGGACGGCGTCGAGCGCGTCCTCGGGGCGCTCCTCGCCGTGGATCGGGTCGGCGAGCTCGCCCAGACGGCCGACCTCCTCCACGATCTCGTCGACGCGGGTGACCAGGACGGTGCCGGGGGTGCGCAGCTCGACGTGGCAGCCGACCGACATCGCCGAGGTGATCGGGCCCGGCACCACCATCGCCGAGCGCTCCAGCCGCCGTGCGTAGCCGAGTGTGTTGCGGGCGCCGCTGCGGGAGCCCGCCTCGACCATGACGGTGCCGCGGGTCGCGGCGGCGATGACGCGGTTGCGGGTCAGGAACCTGGTCTTGTGCGGCCGGGTGCCCGGCGGCCACTCGGTCAGCAGGATCCCCTCCTCCGCGATCCGCTCGAACACGGCCGAGTTGGACACCGGATACACCTGGTCGATGCCGCAGGCGAGCACCGCGCAGGTCACCCCGCCGGCACCGAGCGCGCCCCGGTGCGCGGTGACGTCGACGCCGAGCGCGCCGCCGGACACCACCGCCCAGCCGCGCTCCGCCAGCCCGAACGCGAGCTCCGACGCGACGAACTGCCCATAGCCCGTCATCGCCCGTGCGCCGACGATGGACACGGACCGCTCCAGGGCCTCCCCCAGCCGGACCGGGCCGCGCACCCACAGGCACAGCGGCGGGTCGGTGTCGCGGCGCAGGGCGTCGGCACCCTCGCGGCTGACGCGGGTGAGGTCGTCGACGGCCCGGGGCCACTCGTCGTCGGTGGCCGTGACGATCCGCGCGCCCAGCTGACCGGCCCGCTCCGTCATCGTGTCCGCGAGGGTGCGCGCGACCAACTCGCCCCACGCGTCGGCGGAGCCGGTGCCCGGCCCGATCCCGGCGGCGTTCAGCCGGGCCCGGACAGCGCCCGCGAACGCCTCGGTGACGCCGACCCCGTGCAGCGCCAGGATCAGCGCCTCCGGCGCACCGACGCCCCGCACCAGCAGGCCGAGCTCCCGGCTGCCGGGCTCGACCAGATGGGCCAGCGCCAGCCGCGCCGCCCGGTCGATGCCGCCGGCTGCCTGGTCGATGCCGCTCATCGGCCTCTCCTTGATCGCATCTCGAGCGCTTCGTGGACGTCGCCGATATCGGGGCGGTCGCGGCCGTCGAGGTCCGCGACGGTCCAGGCGACCCGGGTCGTGCGGTCCAGTCCCCGGGCGGACAGCTGGCCGCGGTCCATGGCGGTGGCGAGCGGCTGCAGCACCGTGTGCGGCAGCCGGAAGCGCCGGGTGCGCAGGACGGCGGACGGGACCTCCCCGTTGGACCGGGCGTGCGGCGCCCACCTGGCCGCCGCGGCCTGCCGCGCCCGCGCGACCCGCGCCGCGACGGTCGCCGACGACTCCGCCGGCTCGGTGCCGAAGAGCGCCGCCGCCCGGACGGCGACGACGTCGACCTGCAGGTCGACCCGGTCCAGCAGCGGCCCGGAGAGCCGGGACCGATACCGGACGCGCACCCCCGGCGGGCACTGGCACATGGCGTCGCCGCCCGGCTTCGCGCAGGGGCAGGGATTGGCGGCGAGGACGAGCTGGGTCCTCGCCGGATAGACCGTCTCGCCGTGGACCCGCCGCAGCCGCACCTCGCCGTGCTCCAGGGGCTCGCGCAGCGCGTTGAGGGCGTTGGCCCGGAACTCGGCGCACTCGTCGAGGAACAGCACCCCGTGATGGGCGAGGCTGATCGCGCCGGGCCTGGCGATGCCGGAGCCGCCGCCGACAAGCGCCGCGATCGAGGCGGTGTGGTGCGGCGCCTGCAGCGGCGCCCGGCGGATCAGGCCGCCGTCCGCCGGCAGCTCGCCGGCGACCGAGTGCAGCGCCGTCACCTCCAGGGACTCCTCCTGGGTGAGCTCGGGCAGGATGCCGGGCAGCCGGGTCGCGAGCAGCGTCTTGCCGGCGCCGGGCGGGCCGAACATCGCCAGGTGGTGCCTGCCCGCGGCGGCCAGCTCCACGGCCCGTCGGCCGCGCTCCTGGCCGAGGACGTCGGCGAGGTCGGCCGGCGGTCGCTGCGCCGGTGGCGGCTGCGGCGGCGGGTCGAGCAGCGACTCGGTGCCGTGGACGAAGCCGATGATGCGGCCGAGGCAGTCGGCGGCGCGGACGCGCACGTCGGGGACCAGCCGTGCCTCCTCGACGTTGCCGGGCGGGACGACGACGAGACCGGCGCCCGCCCGGCTGGCCGCGAGCACGGCGGGCAGCACGCCGCGGACCGGCCGGAGGGTGCCGTCCAGGCCGAGCTCGCCGAGGACGACCGCGTCGACGAGCCGGCCGGTCGGCAGGTTGGCGCCGGCGGCGAGGACCGCGAGGGCCATGGCGGTGTCGAACCCGGAGCCGTGCTTGCGCACGTGGGCGGGCAGCAGGTTGACGGTGATGCGCTGCTGCGGCCAGCTCGCCCCGGAGTTGTGCACGGCGGCCCGGATGCGGTCGCGGGCCTCGGTGAGCGCGGCGTCGGGCAGCCCCGACACGACGAGGCTCGGCAGGCCGGGTGCGACGTCGGCCTCCACGACGATCACCTGACCGACGACGCCCTGCAGGGCGACCGAGCGGATCTTCGCGTAGCCCATCAGAGCACCCCGCGCAGGTGCTCCACGCCCACGGTGCCGCCGCCGAGCAGGACGCTCACCACGTCGAAGCGGATCTCCCGCCGCTCGCCGGTGCCGTGCTCGGCCAGCCACCGGGCGGCGAGCCGGCGCAGCCGCCGGGCCTTGTCGGCGCCGACCGCCTCCGCCGGGGTCCCGTATCTCCCGCCGCGGCGGGTCTTCACCTCCACGAACACGACCACCGGCCCGTCGCGGGCGACGACGTCGAGCTCGCCGGACGGGCAGCGCCAGTTGCGGTCGAGCAGGACCAGGCCGCGCGCGATGAGGTGCCGACCGGCCAGGCGCTCGCCATAGCGGCCCACGATCTGGTTGGTGTTCGTCATGCCGGGAAGCCTGCCGCGGTTCGCGGGACGAGGCCCGGCGCGAGCGGCGAATCTGTGGACAACGGGCCGCATGTGGAAAACGCGACCCGGACGAACCGATCAGAGGGACAGCCGCCACTGCTCCTCGACGACGTCGACGCCGTACACCGACGCCGGGGCGGCGTTCTCGAGCACGAACCCGGCCCGCTGGTAGATGCGCCGGGCGGCGACCAGCACGCCCTGGGTGTACAGCACCATCTCCCGGTATCCGGCCCGGCGCGCGAACCGCACGCACTCCTCCACCAGCGCGTTGCCGACGCCCATCCCCCGCGCCGACGGCTCGACGAACAGCAGCCTGAGCTTCGCCACGCCTTCCGCGGCCCGTACACAGAAGACCGAGCCGACGGGAGTGCCGTCGACCTCGGCGATCCACCCCGTCTCGGTCCGCGGGTCGTGGGAGGTCGCATAGTCGGCGGCGATCCGGGCGACCATCGCCTCGAAGGTGGCGTCCAGCCCGTACTCCGCGGCATAGAGCGCACCGTGGCGCTGCACGACCCAGCCGAGGTCGCCGGGCAGCAGCGACCGCAGCACGACGGCGCGCGGCGGCAGGACGTCCTCGAACACCGACCGGATCGTGTCCATCGCACCGACGAGGCGTCGCCGGTCGACCTCGCCGACGGCGGCGAGCAGGCCCGCGATCTGCTCGTCGGAGCGGGCGTCCAGCGCCGCGAACGCCTCCCGGCCGGCCGCCGTCAGCTCGATCCGCCGGCGCCGGGCGTCCGCGTCGGAGCGGGACCGCGCGACGAGCCCGTCGGTCTCCAGCCGTCCCAGGATCCTGCTCAGGTACCCGGCGTCGATGTCGAGCAGCCGCCGCAGCTCGGCCGTGTCGTGCGCGCTGCCGACGGCGAGCTCGTAGAGCACCCGCACCTCGGCCAGCGAATAGGCCGAGTCGTGCAGTCCGGCCCGCAGCACCCCGATGAGGTTCGTGTAGTAGCGGTTGAACTCCCGTACCGCCGCGATAGTCATACTTTACATCGTCAACAATTCCACGGACGGCGTCAACGATCGTCGAAAGCGCAGCGACGTGGCGTCGTAACTGTGCGGAAACGCCGCCCCGGCAGGCTGGGGCCATGTCGCTCCGTCACGTCATCGTGCAGCTGCCCGACCGTCCCGGCTCCCTCGGCCAGGTGACCACGCTGCTCGGCCGCCTCGGCGTGGACATCCAGCACATGCGGGTGCTCAGCCGCGACGGCGCGGTCGCGACCGACGAGTTCACCGTCAGCGTCCCCGGCCCCGTGATCGACCGCTCCCTGCCCGGGCTGCTGGAGGAGATCCAGGGCGTCCAGGTCGTCGAGATGCGGGAGATAGCGGGCGCTATCGTGTAGGACATGACCGCTCCTGCCGACAAGCTCGTGGAGCTGCTCGAGACGCTCCCGCCGACCACCCGCCAGGAGATCACCGCCTGGCTCCTCGACCGCGGCACGCCCGCCCCGGCCGGCGGCAACCTGCTCGCGGCCTCGGTGGACCTGCGCGCCGGCGCGCTGACCACCGCGCTCGGCGGGGCGCTGCCGGCCGGGGAGGAGAGCCAGCTGGTGACGTTCCGGCTGCCCACGGAGCGCCACGCCGAGCTGCGCGCCTGGTGCGCCGAGCACGGCTTCACGATGGCGGCGGTGGTCCGCGGCCTGATCGAGCGCTTCCTCGAAGACCAGCTGCGCCGCACATGACGACACCGAAGGCGAGCGGCACCGCGGGCACGCACGAGGGGCTGCCGGACGCGATGCGTGAGGCGGTCGACGCCTTCGCCCGCCACCTCGCCGCGGAGCGCAACCGCTCCGAGCACACCGTCCGCGCGTATGTCGGCGACGTCGTCTCCCTGCTCGGCCACGCGGCGCGCGCCGGCGTGACCGCGCCGGGTGATCTGACGCTCGCCGTGCTGCGCGGCTGGCTCGCCCGCCGCCGGTCGGCCGGAGCGGCCCGCACCAGCCTGGCCAGGCACGCGGCGGCGGCGAGGACGTTCGCCTCCTGGGCGCACCGCGAGGGTCTGCTCGCCACCGACCCGGGGCAGCGCCTCGCCAGCCCGAAGGCGCACCGGGACCTGCCGACGGTCCTGCGCGCCGACCAGGCGGAGATCCTCGTGACGGCGCCCGCGGGCCGCGACGACGCCGTCGGGCTGCGTGACCGCCTGGTGCTGGAGCTGTTGTACGCCACCGGCATCCGCGTCAGCGAGCTGTGCGGCCTCGACGTCGCCGACGTGGACCGGATGCGCCGGGTCGTGCGGGTCATCGGCAAGGGCGACAAGGAACGCGCCGTGCCCTACGGGCTGCCCGCCGAGCGGGCGCTCACCGGCTGGCTGCGGCACGGCCGACCGGCCCTCGCCGGTCCCGCGAGCGGCGCGGCGCTGATCCTCGGCGCGCGGGGCGGACGGCTGCAGCCCGGCGCCGCCAGGCGCCTCGTCGACGGGCACGCCAGGGCGACCGGCCTGCCGCACACGTCACCGCACGACCTGCGCCACTCCGCCGCGACCCACCTCCTCGAAGGCGGCGCCGACCTGCGCTCGGTGCAGGAGCTGCTGGGGCACGCCTCGCTGTCCAGCACCCAGATCTACACGCACGTCTCGATCGAGCGGCTGCGGTCCGCATACGAACAGGCCCACCCGCGCGCCTGACCCGGGCAAGACGGCACGGCGGGGTGGGACAGGACATTAAGATCGTGGATGTGTCCGCTCCGGAGCCGATTCCCGGCGCGCGGCTGCTGTTCTCCAACGACGCAGCGGTCGCGCAGCTCAACCACGGGTCGTTCGGCCTGGTGCCGATCGCGGTGCAGCGGGCGCAGCAGCGGCTGCGGGACGAGGTGGAGGCCAACCCGCCGCGGTTCTTCAGCGTGGGGCTCGAAGCGCGCGTCGCGCATGTGCGCCGGCACCTCGCCGCGTTCGTCGGCGCCGACCCCGACCTGACGGCGCTCGTCGACAACGCGACGACCGGCACGTCCACCGTCCTCGCCGGGCTCGACCTCGGCGGGGGCGACGAGGTGGTCACGACCGATCACGGCTACGGCGCCGTCGACCTCGCCGTCGACGTGCTCTGCCGCAGGACCGGCGCGAGCCGGCGGGTCGCCCGCGTGCCGCTCGGCGACGATGACGACGCCGTGGTCGAGGCGGTGCTGGACGCGGTGACGGGCAGGACCCGGCTCGTGATCGTCGACCACATCACGGCGACGACGGCGCGGGTCCTGCCGGTCCGCAGGATCGTCGAGGCGGTCCGCGCCCGCGCCGGTGAGCGGGTCGCGGTCCTCGTCGACGCGGCGCACGCGCCCGGGCTGCTGCCGGACCCGGTGGCCGGGATCGGCGCGGACTTCTGGGTCGGCAACCTCCACAAGTGGGCCTACGCGCCCCGCGGCACCGCCCTGCTGTCCGTGGCGCCGCGCTGGCGGGAGCGGATGCGGTCGTTGGTGGTGTCCTGGAGCGAGGAGGCGGGCTTCCCCGACAGCCTGGAGTGGCTCGGCGCGCACGACTACACGCCCTGGCTCGCCGCGCCCACGGGCCTGTTCGTCCTGCGGTCGCTCGGCATCGACGCGGTCCACCGGCACAACGCGGCGCTCGCCGAGCACGGGCAGGCCCTGCTCGCCGAGGTCCTGGACGTGACCGTCCCGCCCAGGACGGGCCTGCCGATGACCGTCGTGCCGCTGCCGCAGGGCGCGGGAGCCGACCAGACGGCGGCGACCGCGCTGCGGCGCAGGATCTCCGACGACCTCGCCACCGAGGTCGGGCTGGCCTCGTGGCGCGGCCGGGGCTACCTGCGGCTGTCGGCGCAGGTGTACAACCGCGAGGAGGATTTCCAGCGCCTCGTGGAGGGCCTGCCCAAGCTCCTGCGGCGGTCATAGCGGCAGGAGCCGGACCTGACCGCGCCGCAGCAGGCTCAGCGGGTCGAGATACACGTCGCCGGCGCGCAGTCCCCAGTGCAGGCAGGCGGCGCCGGGGCAGCCCGCGTGGCCCGGCCGCAGGGCACCGAGCGGCGTGCCCGCCGCGACCACGGTGCCGGCCCGCACGGAGGGGTCCACGGGCTCGTAGGTCGTGCGGAGCCCACCCGGATGCGTCACGCTCACCACCGGCCGCCCGGCGACCATCCCGGCGAACGCGACCACCCCGGCGCCTGCGCTGCGCACCTCGGCACCCGCCGGGCCGAGCAGATCCGCGCCACGATGGCCGGCCTTGAACGGATCAGGTGGCGGCTCGAACGGGCGCACCACCGACACCGGCGGCCCCAGGGGCCATCGGAAGGACCCGGGCAGCACCGGCGCCGCCCGAGCGGGCACCCCACGGGCGACAGCGGGAATGGAGAACGAGAGCGCCACCAGGACGAGCGCGAGCAACCGGATCGGCATGCGGCGAAGTCTCGTCAGTCCCGCCACCAGCGGCAACCGGCCGCAGCCGCACCTGTGGACAACGACGGCGCTGTGGACGAGTGTGCGAAGATCGGCAGATGAACGGCGTGCGGGTCGTGCTGACCACCATCGGGATCATCCTGGTCGGGATGCTGGCCTGGTGGCTGGTGAAGCTCGTCTTCAGCCTGGCGTCCTACCTGATCCTGGGCCTGATCGTGGTCGCCGGCGGGTATTACCTCTACACGAGGGCGACACGGCCGACCCGGCGCCGGTAGGACAGCGCCGGGGCAGCTCGGGGCGACTCGGGCCGGAGGTCAGCTGCCGAAGCCGTTGTCGGGCAGCGAGATGTCGGGCTTCTCGAGCTCCTCGACGTTGACGTCCTTGAAGGTCATCACCCGGACGTTCTTCACGAAGCGGGCAGGACGATACATGTCCCACACCCAGGCGTCGTGCATCTCGACCTCGAAGTA
Source organism: Dactylosporangium sp. NPDC005555 (assembly GCF_040605635.1). Classification (NCBI taxonomy): domain Bacteria; kingdom Bacillati; phylum Actinomycetota; class Actinomycetes; order Micromonosporales; family Micromonosporaceae; genus Dactylosporangium; species Dactylosporangium sp. NPDC005555. Next base: position 148,808 of record NZ_JBEXDG010000018.1, on the reverse strand, counting down.
GACCTCGCCGTCGGAGTTGCGCACGTGCAGGTCGACCTGGTTGGCCAGGTAGAACCGGCGCTCGGTCTCCACCACGTAGGAGAACTGGCGGACGATGTCGCGATACTCCCGGTAGAGCTGGAGCTCCATCTCGGTTTCGTACTTCTCGAGATCTTCGGCGCTCATCGCGGTCCGCCTTCCATAGCCACATTATCGCCCACTTGCGCCGGCACCTTCGCGGCCACGCCGGACGCCACGCCGACGTTACCGCGCCTTTGCCTCCGCTGCCCCACCGCCGCCACGTTCGCGTAGGAGAATCGGTGCTCGGCGCACGGCCCGTGCGTCACGAGCGCCGCCTGGTGCACCGGCGTGCAATACCCTTTGTGCTCGTCGAAGCCGTATACGGGGTGCGTCTCGTGCAGCCCGCGCATGATCCGGTCGCGGGTGACCTTCGCCACGACGCTCGCCGCGGCCACACAGGCGGCGACCTGGTCGCCCTTCCACACGGCGAGGCCGGGTGTGCCGAGGCCGTCGACCCGGAAGCCGTCGGTGAGGGCGTAGTCGGGGCGCTCGGCCAGGCCGGCGAAGGCGCGGCGCATGCCGGCGAGGTTCATGACGTGCAGGCCGCGGCGGTCGATGTCACCCGGCGGGATGATCACCGCCGACCAGGCGAGGGCCCGGGCGACGACCTCGTTGTAGATACGCTCGCGCGCGGCGGCGGTGAGCAGCTTCGAGTCGTTGAGCTCGTCGATCTCGCCGCGGCGGCCCTGCGGGAGGATGACCGCGGCGACCACGAGCGGCCCCGCGCAGGCGCCCCGGCCGGCCTCGTCGGCGCCGCCGACCCGCTCGAAGCCGCGCCGCTGCAGCGCCCGCTCGAGGGCCCACAGCCCGGCGGCACGATGCACGACGGTGCGAGGGGGCGCCAGCATCACGCCACCTCCCGCAGCAGCGCGGGCAGATCCGGTGGGTAGAAGAGCTCCTCGGTCGAGTCGAGCGCGTGCAAGGACCACCACCGGGCCTCGTCGATGCAGTCCTGCTCCACCTCGTTGAGCCGGGAAAGATCAACGGAAGTGGCAGCGGCCCGCGCCACGAAGAACGACTGCTCCTGGGAGAACCAGCGCCCGTCGAACGGGAACGACACCGTGTCGGTGCGCACCGGGCCGACCAGGTCGGCCGCCGAGAACCGCAGCCCGGTCTCCTCGAACGCCTCCCGCACGGCGGCGTCGAGCAGCGTCTCCCCCGGCTCCACGCCGCCGCCGACGGTGAACCAGTAGGTGTGCGACGGGCGCGCGGGGTCCCACCCGTGCAGCATGAGCACCCGGCCGTCGGGGTCGAGCAGGAGCACCCGCGCGGCCCGGCGGTCGATGTGGCCCCCGTCGTGCGTCATACGACGAGACTACGACGTTTCACTTCGCGGTCGGCGCCGGCACCTTGTCGAAGGTCTCCGGCACACTGAGCCACTTCGCTCTCGAGAACGGCCAGAACACCACGAAGGCCCGGCCCACCACGTTGTCCTCGGGGATCGTCGCCTGGACGGGGTCCTTGTACCGGACGAAGTTGTAGCGCGAGTCACCCGACCTCGACCGGTGGTCGCCCATCACCCACAGCCGCCCCACCGGGACGGTGACGTCGAACTGCTCCTCGCTGGGGAGGTCCTGCAGCCCGTTCTCGTCGGCGTAGATGTAGGTCTCCTCCAGGGCCTTGCCGTTGACCGTGATGCGCTGCTTGTCGTCGCAGCAGACGATGTGGTCCCCGCCGGTCGCGATGACCCGCTTGATGAAGTCCTCCTCCGACGGGTCGTTGCGCCAGGAGGCGGGCGCCTCGAAGACGATGACCTCGCCGCGGTGCGGGGAGCGGAAGTCGTAGACGAGCTTGTTGACGAGCACGCGGTCGCGGATGAGGAGAGTGTTCTCCATCGACTCGGACGGGATGTAGAACGTCTGCAGGACGAAGGCCCGCACCACGACGGCGACGATGATCGCCACGCCCAGAAGCACTGGCAACTCGCGCCAAAACGTGTTGGGGCGCTTGGTCTGCTCGTCAATCACGCCCTGAAGGGTACGTGCTCGTCACGATTGGCGGCGCCTCAACCGCTCCTGACGCGCCGAACGGGTCGAAACCGTGAGAGAAACCGCGAGTGGGGCAAGCACCATATCGGGCACCAATGGTAATTCCGGCGCTTTTGTCACGCGAGGAGCCCCCGGAGGACCCATTGGTCCGGACGCACTCCTGGGGACGTTCTTGAATGTGTCGGGCACCGGCAGCCATCCCCAGCGGTCGCTGGGCCACAGGATGACGAAGGCCCGCCCGATGACGTTCTCGATCGGCACCTGTCCCTGGCAGCGGGAGTCCTGCGAGACACCGCGATGGTCGCCCATCACGAACATCTGCCCCGGCTCGACCTTGATCGGGCCGAACCGGCGGGCGGTGCACTGCTTCGGGTTGGGCGTGGCGTCCAGGGGCGAGTCCTCGTAGACATACGCCGACTCGTCCAGCGGGTAGCCGTTGACGAAGACGCGGCCCTGCACGTCGCAGCAGGAGACGGTGTCGCCGGGCAGGCCGATGACCCGCTTGATGAAGTCCTTCTCGCCGGGCTGGCTGAAGCCGACGAGGTCGCCGACGGTGCGGCCGAGCTCGGCGAAGAAGCCGGCGTCCTTGTCGACCTGGTTCTCCGGCGCCCAGTTGGCCGGGCCCTGGAAGACGACGACCTCGCCGCGCTGGGGCTCGCGGATGTCATACAGCACCTTGTTGACCAGCACCCGGTCGCCGACGAGGAGGGTGTTCTCCATCGAGCCGGACGGGATGAAGAACGCCTGCACCAGGAAGGTGCGGATGAGCACCGCGAGGCAGAACGCGACGATCAGCAGCAGCGGCAGCTCCTGCCACAGCGGCATGTTCTTGCGCTTCCGGCGGACCTTGCTGCGCCACGAGGCGGAGCTGTCGTCGTCATACCTCGCCGATGCGCCACGGCCGCGGTCGTACCCCCGGCCGGAAGCCTGACCGGAGGCCTGACCGCGCTCACCGGAGCGGGCTCCACGGGCGTCATAGCCACGGTCGTCGTACCCCTGGTCGTTGTACCCCTGGTCGTTGTACCCACGATCGTCGTAGCCACGGTTGTTGTAGCCGCGCGCGTCATAGCCACGATCGTCATAGCCCCGTGCGTCATACCCGCGATCGTCGTAGCCACGATCGTCGAACGCGCGGTCCCGCACGACCGGCGGCTCGTCGCGGTCCCACCGGCCACGACCGCGCTCAGCGTACGGGTCCTCCCAGGACCTGCTGCCCTGGTTCCAGTCGCCGCGCTGGTCGTCGTCGTCGCCGCGGTGCGCCGCGCGGGCGCCGCCACGAGGCTCGGCCCGGCCGTCCGCCCGGGGCTGACCCCAGTAGTCGTGGCCCGGGTAGGCGCTCCCGCCGAAACCAGGCTGCCCACGCTCCCCGCCCTCCTGGTCGAGGGGGCGGCGGCGTGGGTGTATGTCATCGCCGCGATCGTCGTAACCATCGCGGCCGTAGTCGCTTGCCATCGGCGTCAGCCTAGAGGCACAAGACCACTTTGGGGAGCCCAGCACCGGTTGACCGGAAAGCGGGTTTTCAGACGAACGACTTCGAGGAGGACCCGTGGCACGGGTCCTCCTCGAAGGAAGTCGATCAAAGGTGCAGCTCAGCTGACCTTGGTGTCGCGCTTCTCCTTGATCTTGGCCTTCTTGCCCCGGAGGTCGCGCAGGTAGTAGAGCTTGGCCCGGCGCACGTCGCCGCGGGTCACGACCTCGATGCGGTCGACGGCGGGGCTGTTGACCGGGTAGGTGCGCTCGACGCCGACGCCGAAGCTCACCTTCCGGACCGAGAAGGTCTCGCGCAGGCCATCACCCTGGCGACGGATCACGACGCCCTGGAAGACCTGGACCCGGGACCGGTTTCCCTCGACGACCCGCGCGTGCACCTTGATGGTGTCACCGGCGCGGAAGCTCGGGATATCGGTCCGCTGCGACATTGCGTCGAGCGCGTCCAGCGTGTTCATCGCGGCTGTTCCTCGTCACTCAAGGCACGCCCGAATCAGTGGCGCGCGAACGTAAAGATGATCGTGAAGTGCGCAGGCGTCGGCCCGCAGCAACCCCACTACTTTGCCACATCGACACCCGGAACCTGAAATCCGGTCCCCCGCAGCAGGTCGGGGCGGCGCTCAAGCGTGCGCCGGAGCCCTTCCTCGCGCCGCCATCGGGCGATCCTGCCGTGGTCGCCGGAGCGCAGGACGTCGGGCACGTCCAGCCCGCGCCACGTGGGCGGCTTCGTGTACATCGGCGCTTCCAGGACACCGTCCGTGTGCGACTCCTCGACGAGGGAGTCGGCGTTGCCGAGCACGCCGGGCAGCAGCCGGGTGACCGCCTCCAGGATGACCAGCACGGCGACCTCACCGCCGAAGAGGACGTAGTCGCCGAGGGAGACCTCGCTCACCCGCATCCGGGTCGCCGCGTGCTCGATCACCCGCTGGTCGATGCCTTCGTACCGTCCGCAGGCGAACAGCAGGTGCGGGTCGGCGGCCAGAGCACGCGCGGCACCCTGGGTGAAGGGCGTGCCCGCGGGTGACGGCACGATCAGGTGGGTGCCGGACACAGCCAGCTCGTCGAGGGCCTGTCCCCACGGCTCGGGGCGCATGACCATGCCGGGACCGCCGCCGTACGGCGTGTCGTCGACGGTGCGGTGCGCGTCGTGCGTCCAGCGGCGCAGGTCGTGCACGGCGAGCTCGAGGATCCCCGTGCCGCGCGCCTTGCCGATGAGCGACAGGTCCACCGGGGCGAGATAGTCGGGGAAGATCGTGACGACGTCGACCTTCATAGGTCGAAGAGGCCTTCCGGCGGGGTGATGACGATCCGCCCGCCCGGCACGTCGACCTCGGGGACGATCTCCCGCACGAACGGCACGAGACCGGTGCGCCCGTCGAGCAGCCGCACGACGAGCAGGTCGTGTGCGGGCGCGTGCTCGACGCGCTGCAGCTCGCCGAGCTTCTCCCCCGCCGCGTCGACGATCGCCAGACCGACGAGGTCGTGATCGTTCCACTCGTCGGGGTCGGTCGGGGCCGGGACGTCGGCACTGTCGACGCAGAGCAGCACGCCGCGCATGTCCTCGGCGAGATTGCGGTCGTAGACGCCGCCGAACACGATGAGCAGCTTGCCCTGGTGGGGGCGGACCGACTCGACGGTGACGGTCGCCGGCGGGCGCCAGGCACCGGCCGGGACCTGCTGCAGATGCCGGACCGCCGTCGAGTCGGTCACGAGGACCGACCCGACGGCGAAACGATCTGCCGGATCATCGGTGCGGATGTCGACCACGACCTCGCCGTGGACGCCGTGCGCACGAAATATCTGACCGACGACGAGGAGCATGGATCAGTACGCGTCGACGATCTCGACGCGGACGCCGCGACCACCGATCGACGTGATCACCTGGCGCAGCGCCTTCGCGGTGCGACCACCGCGACCGATCACCGTGCCGAGGTCCTCCGGGTTGACCCGGACCTCGAGGCGCTGGCCGCGACGGGAGTCGACCATGCGGACGCGGACATCGTCGGGATTGTCGACGATGCCCTTGACCAGGTGCTCCAGTGCGGGGCGCAACACGTCAGGCCTCCGTGCCGGCGCCGGCACCGGTCTGCTCCTCAGCCTGCGCGGCCGGGGCCTCGGCCGGGGCCTCGGCCGCCGGAGCCTCGGACTTCTTCTTCGGCTCGGCCTTCTTCGCCTTCGGCGCCTCGGCGAGGCCGGCGGCGACCTGCGCCTCGGCCTCATAGGTGGCGCGGCGGTCCGGCGCGGCGGCCTTGACCTTCAGCGGCTCGGTCGGCGCGGGCAGACCCTTGAACTTCTGCCAGTCACCGGTCTTGGAGAGGATCGCCTGCACGGCCTCGCTCGGCTGCGCGCCGACCGACAGCCAGTGCTGGACGCGCTCGGAGTTGACCTCGATGCGCGAGGGGTCCTCCTTCGGGTGGTAGAGCCCGACGAACTCGATCGCCCGACCGTCACGCTTGGTGCGCGAGTCGGCGATGACGATGCGGTACTGCGGGTTGCGGATCTTGCCCATCCGCAGGAGCCGGATCTTGACGGCCACTTTGTTTGCTCGCTCCTGGATCTGTGTGGAAGCCGAGCGAACGTCCGGACACCGTGGGGATTGGCGCCTTCGGCTGCTCTGATGGAAAGGACCCGACGCCGGGTTAGAGGGCTCGACGCGAAACCTGATACCAGCCATCCATTGTGCCAGACCCACTACCGACCGCAAAAACGGACCGGGTCATCGGACGGGTGGCCGGTCCCAGCCTTGCGCAAGCGCCGGAATCGTCCAGTGCGCCGGTGGGGTGAAATCGGTCCAGGTGCCGTCGAACGGGAACTGCCCCGCTTCGATCTCCTTCACGACGCGCTCACCCTCGGCTCGTACGAACGCCTCGTCCGGGACCCAGTAGTGCTCCGGCAGGGCGAGGCGCTCCAGGAACTCCTCCTCATCCTTCCAGCGCCAGGTCCGGTCCGGGGTCACCACGATGTCGAGGTCCCAGTCGGTGACGTCGAGGCCCGCCGTGCCGCCCTCGTCGCTCCAGCGCACCGCCGGGCGCTCCAGATTGACGTACCAGCTGGCGAAACGCCCCTCGTCGTCGTGGAACCACCAGACCGAGTGCGACGGGTCGCCGGGCCGGTGCAGCTTGAGCACGCCGGGACCGTTCCAGGTGCCGTGCTTGAGCGCCGTGCCCCGCGTCACGAACTCGGCGAACGGCATCGTGCGCATGCCGAAGCCGTCGCCGGACACCTCGTTGACCACCGGCGTGCCCCGCGCGATCCACAGCAGCAGCCCGCGGTCGTCGTCGGAGACGACCCTGGCCGGGCGGATCCAGCCGAACCGGCCCAGCCGCACGTTGCGGTGCATGATGACCTGCCCGGGCGTGAACCTGACGCTCAACGACGCTCCCTCGGTCGGTCCCAGCCCTCGGTGACGGGCGGCGGGACGCTCCAGTCCGCCGGCGGCCGGAAGCCGGTCCAGGTGCCGTCGAACGGCCACGCGCCGGCCTCGATCGCCGGCACGACCCGCCGTCCCTGCTCCCACACCGCTTCGGGGTCGCCGACCCAGTAGTGCTCGGGGAAGGCCAGGCGCTCGTTGAGCTCGTCCTCGTCCTTCCAGTCCCAGCGCCGGTCCGGCCAGACCCAGATGTCCAGGTCCTGGTCGGTCAGGTCGACGCCGGCGACGGCTCCGTCGTCCCAGGTGACCGACGGCTCCTCCAGGTTGACGTACCAGGCCCGGAAGCGGCCGGCCGGGTCGAACAGCCACCACACCGAGTACGCGGCGCCGCGCGGGTTGAACTTCAGGGTGCTGGGTCCCCGGTACACATCCTGGATGATCTTCTTCGGCTCGCGGATCCACTCCGCGAACGGCATGTCGCGGGGCCCCCGGCCGTCGGTGGTGACCTCGCGGATGAGCGGGCTGCCGGTCGCCATCCACAGGCGGAGGCCGAGCTCGTCGTCGGCGACGACCCTGGTCAGCGGCGCCCAGACGAGCGTGTCACGGGCGAAGTGCCGGTGCAGGACCGCCCGTCCGGGGCTCAGCGTCACCCCGCGCTCACAGGCGGACCCGGCCCTTGAGGACGATCCGCCGCGGCCGGAGCAGCTCGGTCAGGTCCGCGCGGGGGTCGCCGTCGTAGACCACCAGGTCGGCGAGGCCGCCCTCGACGAGCCCGGGGAAGCCGAGCCACTCGCGGGCGCCCCAGGAGCCGGCCCGCAGCACGTCCAGCGCCGGCATGCCGGCCTCGCGGTGCAGCAGCAGCATCTCCTGGGCCGCGAGCCCGTGCGCGATGCCGCCGCCGGCGTCGCTGCCGACGTAGATCGGCACACCGGCCTCGTGCGCGGCCCGCACCACCGACGGGAAGCGGTCCCGCAGCGCGAGCATGTGTCGCGCGTAGCCCGGGAACCTGGCCTCCGCGGAGGCGGCGATCCCGCCGAACGTCGCGATGTTGATCATCGTGGGGACCATGGCGGTGCGGCGGCGGGCCATCTCGTCGACGTCGTCGAGCGACAGGCCGGTGCCGTGCTCGACGGAGTCGACCCCGGCGCGGACCAGCGCCGCCACGGACTCCTCGGCGAACGTGTGGACCGCCACACGGGCGCCGGCGGCGTGTGCGGCGGCGATCGCGCCGGCCATCGCGTCGAGGTCCCAGGCGGGCGCGAGGTCGCCGACGCCCCGGTCGATCCAGTCGCCGACGAGCTTCACCCAGCCGTTGCCGAGCCCGGCCTGCCGGGTGACCTCCTCGGCCAGGGACTCGGCGCCGACCTCGACCCCGATGTCGCGCAGGTAGCGCCTGGGCGGCGCGACGTGCCGGCCCGCCCTGGCCAGCCGCGGCACCTCCGGATCGTCGTCGAGGCTCGCGTACGGAATGGGCGAACCGGCGTCACGGATCGCCAGCACGCCCGCGTCGCGGTCTACGACGGCGAGGGCGCGGGCCGCCCCGACACCGTCCGCCGGCACTCCGCCGGACGCGATGCCCAGGTGGCAGTGCGCGTCGACCAGCCCCGGCAGGACGAACCCACCGTCGGCGACGGTCACGGCGCCCGCCACGGGCGACAGCGTCACCCGGTCGCCGACCAGCCAGATGTCGGTCTGCGTGTCGTCCGGGAGCAGGACGCCCCGGACGTGCAGGACCTCGGGATCACCGGTCAAGCCGCCGTTGCCTCCGGATGAGACGTGCAACGCCTCAGGACTGTCCGTCACGCTTCTGCAGCTTCGAGAAGTCGAGCTTCGGCAGCTTGAAGCCGGTCGGCAGGCCCGCCGCGTTGGGGTCCATCGACGCCGGGTCGAAGCCCGCAGGCAGCTGCGGCATGCCGCCGCCGAGCCTGGGCTGACGGGAGCCGCCGCCGCTCTTGCCGCCCTTGCGCTTGTTCTTCGGCGACTTGGTGGCCTTGCGGCGGCCGCCGGGCAGGCCCATCATGCCGCCCATCTGCTTCATCATCTTCTGCGCGTCGGCGAAGCGGTTGAGCAGCTGGTTGACGTCGGTGACGGTGACGCCGGAGCCGTTGGCGATGCGGACCCGGCGGGACGCGTTGAGGACCTTGGGGTTGGTGCGCTCGCCCGGGGTCATCGAGCGGATGATCGCGGTGACCTTGTCGAAGTGCTTGTCGTCGATCTCGGCGATCTGGTCCTTCATCTGCCCCATGCCGGGCATCATCGCCAGCACGTTGGCGATCGGGCCCATCCGCCGCACGGCCTGCAGCTGCTCGAGGAAGTCCTCGAGGGTGAACGTCTCGCCGCCCATGAGCTTGGCGGCCATCCGCTCCTTCTGGTCGTCCTCGAACGCCAGCTCGGCCTGCTCGATGAGGGTGAGCACGTCACCCATGCCGAGGATGCGCGAGGCCATCCGGTCGGGGTGGAAGACGTCGAAGTCCTCGAGCTTCTCACCGGTGGAGGCGAACATGATCGGCTGACCGGTGACGTGGCGGACGGAGAGCGCGGCGCCACCGCGGGCGTCGCCGTCGAGCTTGGACAGGACCACGCCGGTGATGCCGACGCCGTCGCGGAAGGCCTGCGCGGTGGTGACTGCGTCCTGGCCGACCATGGCGTCGATGACGAAGATGACCTCGTCGGGGTCGACGGCGTCGCGGATGTCGGCGGCCTGCTGCATCATCTCGGCGTCGATGCCGAGGCGGCCGGCGGTGTCGACGATGACGATGTCGCGCATCTGGCGGCGGGCGTGCTCGATCGACTCGCGGGCGACGCTGACGGGGTCACCGACGCCGTTGCCGGGCTGCGGCGCGTAGACCTCGACGCCGGCCCGGCCGCCGAGGACCTGCAGCTGGTTGACGGCGTTGGGGCGCTGGAGGTCACAGGCGACGAGCAGCGGCTGGTGGCCCTGCGCCTTGAGCCAGCGGGCGAGCTTGCCGGCCAGGGTGGTCTTGCCGGAGCCCTGGAGGCCGGCGAGCATGATCACGGTCGGCGCGGTCTTGGCGAACTGCAGCCGGCGGGCCTCGCCGCCGAGCGTCGCGACCAGCTCCTCGTGCACGATCTTGATGACCTGCTGGGCCGGGTTGAGGGCCTTGGACACCTCGGCGCCGCGGGCGCGCTCCTTGAGCCGGGCGATGAAGTCCTTCACCACCGGCAGCGCGACGTCGGCCTCGAGCAGGGCGAGGCGGATCTCCCGGGCGGTGGCGTCGACGTCGGCGTCGGTGAGCCTGCCCTTGCTCTTCAGCTTCGAGAAGATGCCGGAGAGCCGGTCACTCAGGGTGTCAAACACGACGAATCCGTCCTCGAGGTAGGCGCTGCTGCAAAGGGTAACCGACGCCCGATCGTCTAGGCGGGCGTCGCCGCCCGCAGCACGGCGTCCTCGACCCGGGCACGGTCGTCGTCGGACAGCTCCCCGGCCAGGTAGAAGGCGTCGACGACCTGGCCGCCGAGGGTGGAGATCCGGGCGGAACGCACGTCGGCGCCCACGTCCTCCAGCGCCCGCGCCACCCGGAAGAGCAGGCCAGGGGTGTCGGAGGCGCGCAGTTCCAGGACGGTGGCCGCGGTCGCGGCGCTCGACGGTTGCCACACGACCCGCGGCGGCACGGTGTTGCGCTGCCTGGCGGACCGCTCCCGGGCGGCGAGCCGCTCGGCGACCGGCAGCTCGCCCAGCACGGCGCGCCGCAGGTCGCTGGCGATCGCCTCGCGGTCGAGGTCGCCGCCGTACCTCGGCTGCACCGCGCAGACCATCCTGGCCAGCCCGCCGGAGCTGACCGTGTCGGCGGTGACCACGTCGAGGCGGTGCAGCGACAGGCACCCGGCGACCGCGGCCAGCAGCCCGCGCCGGTCCTGCGCGGTCACCGACACGGCGTCGGTCCCGATGAGGACCGCGGGCAGCCGGTCCGGCTCCGGCAGCGCCGCGGCGGGCGACGGCGGCGGCGCGACCACGCCGGTGTCCAGGGCCCGCTCGACGTGGCGGACGAGCTCGCCGATGAGCCGGCCCTTCCAGTCCGACCAGGCGCCGGGTCCGGTCGCGGCGGCGTCGGCGCGGGTGAGCGCGTGCAGCACGGCGAGGGTGGAGGCGTCCCCGACGGCACCGGCGACGGTGGCGATGGTCCGCGGGTCGCTCAGGTCGCGGCGGGTCGCGGTGTCCGGCAGCAGCAGGTGCAGCCGGACGACCTTCTCGACCCGGTCGACGTCGGCGTCCGGCAGGCCGAGCCGGGAGGCGATGTCGGCGGCGATCGGCGCGCCGACGATGCTGTGGTCGCCGGGCAGGCCCTTGCCGACGTCGTGCAGCAGCCCGCAGAGCACCAGCAGGTCCGGGCGGTCGACGTCGCGGGACAGCTTCGCCGCGTGGCGGGCCGTCTCGACCAGGTGCCGGTCGACGGTGAACAGGTGCACCGGGCTGTGCTGCGGCAGGCTGCGGACCCTGGCCCATTCGGGCAGCCAGTTCACGACGAGCCCGTAGCGGTCGCACGCCTCCCAGATCGAGATCATCGACGGGCCGCTGCCGAGCAGCGTGAGCAGGGCGTCGCGGGCCGGCGCCGGCCACGGCTGCGGCATCGGCGCGGCGAACCCGCCGAGCCACTCCAGGGTGGCGTGCGCGATCGGCAGCTCGGCGCGGGCCGCGGCGGCGGCGACCCGCAGCCCCAGCGCCGGGTCGGGGCGCGGGGTCACGGCGGCCCGCGCGAGGACGACCTCACCGTGCTGCTCGACGACGTCCCGGGCGAGGGGCCTGCGCTCGGTGTGGCCGCGGGTGGCGGGCGCGGACCAGCGCTCGACCGCGCGCCAGGCGTCGTCGCTGGCGTAGGCGATGGTGCGGGCGGCCTCGGCGATGCGCCGCAGCACCTCGTCGCGGTCGCCGAGGTCGAGCAGCTCGGCGACCTCGTCGCGGTCCTGCGCGAGGAGCCGGTCGACCCGGCGCCCGCGCACGGCGTGCAGCGCGTCGCGGACGTCGAGCAGGGTGCGGTGGGCGCCGCGGACCGGCGGCCGGGGGCCGTCGGCGACACCGGCGAAGCCGATGCCGCGCAGCACGCCGAAGTCGCGCAGGCCGCCGCGGGACTCCTTGACGTCGCCTTCGAGCAGGAAGGCGAGCTCGCCATGGGCGTCCCAGCGGGCCTCGGTGAGCTTCCGCAGCGCGGGCAGCAGGTGCCGGGCCTCGCGCCGCCACTGCGCGACCGCGTCGGTGTGCAGGCGGGCGAGCAGGCCGGCGTCGCCGGCGACGAGCCGGGCGTCGAGCAGGCCGAGCGCGACCTTCAGGTCCTCCTGGGCCAGGGCGAGCGCCTGCGACGGGGTGCGGGTGGAGTGGTCGAGCGCGAACTTGGCGTCCCAGATCTGATACCAGATCCGGCTGCCGAGCTCATCGGCGTCGACGGCAGGGGCATGCAGCAGGACCAGGTCGAGGTCGCTGCGCGGGGCGCACTCGCCGCGGCCGAGCCCGCCGACGGCGACCAGGGCGAGCCCCTCGGAGGAACCGCCGGCCGCGGCGAACACCGAGGCGAGCCAGGAGTCGAGCGCGGCCGAGCGTGCGGCGCGCGCGGCGGCGCCCGCCCCGGTGGAAAGGATCGGGGCGGGCGCCGGCGGTTGTGTCATGTATCGGCTACAGCGCGTCGAGGCCGCGCTCGCCGGTGCGGACCCGGATGACCTCGTCGACCGAGGTGACCCAGACCTTGCCGTCACCGATCTTGCCGGTGCGGGCGGCGGTGACGATGGCGTCCACGACCTTCTCGAAGTCCAGCTCGTCGGTGACGATCTCGACGCGGATCTTCGGGACGAACTCCACCGTGTACTCCGCACCGCGGTAGACCTCGGTGTGGCCCTTCTGACGTCCGTATCCCTGGACCTCGCTCACGGTCAGGCCGGCCACGCCAAGCGCGTGCAGGGCCTCTTTCACCGCGTCGAGCTGATACGGCTTGATGACCGCGGTCACCAGCTTCATGCCCATTCCCTCCGTCATCCCTCGACGCTAACCGGCAACTGATTCCGACGCCGGGGCTTGCGCCGCCGGTGCTGATGCACTTCCACCGATCCCGGCCAGGGCGAAGGCGCCGGTCGAGCCGCCACCGCCACCGCCGGGGTTGTGCAGGTCGTAACCACTTTCGGCGTGCTCCGTGATGTCGATGCCCTCGACCTCAGCGTCGGTGCTGACCCGGAACCCGACCGTCTTGTTGATGATCCACGCGAGGCCGAAGGCGATCACGAACGACCAGACCGTGACGATAGCCGCAGCGGCGGCCTGGCGGCCGAGCTGGGTGGCTCCGCCACCGAAGAACAGGCCGTCCTGGGCCCCGACGGCCGACTCGATCGCGCTGTTGGCCTTGGTGTTGGCGAAGAAGCCGAGCCACAGGGTGCCGATCCAGCCACCGACGAAGTGCACGCCGACGACGTCGAGCGAGTCGTCGAAGCCGAAGCGGTACTTGAGGCTCACCGCGAGGGCGCAGACGACACCGGCGACGAGGCCGAGCAGGACCGCGGCCCACGGGTCGATGAAGCCACAGGCGGGGGTGATGGCGACCAGGCCGGCGATGGCCCCGGACGAGGCACCGACCAGGGTCGGCTTCCGGTCACGGATCCACTCGACGAGCACCCAGCCGAGCACCGCGGCGGCGGTCGCGACCTGGGTGTTGATGAACGCCAGGCCCGTGACGCCGTCGACGGTCAGCTCGGAGCCGGCGTTGAAGCCGAACCAGCCGAACCAGAGCAGACCGGCGCCGAGCGCGACGAACGGCACGTTGTGCGGCTTCATGCTCTCGCGCGGCCAGCCGATGCGCTTGCCGAGGACCAGCGCCACACCGAGGGCTGCCGCACCGGCGTTGATGTGCACCGCGGTGCCACCGGCGAAGTCGAGCGGGTGGAACTGCTGGAAGATCCAGCCGCCGCCCCACACGTTGTGGGCGACCGGGAAGTAGACCAGGGTGGCCCAGCCGAAGGCGAACAGCAGCCAGCCGGCGAACTTGGCCCGGTCGGAGATGGCACCGCTGATCAGCGCGACGGTGATGACGGCGAAGGTCATCTGGAAGGTCATGAAGACGTAGACCGGGATACCCGTGGTGCCCCAGAGGTCGGTCTCGGCGAGGAACGTCTTGGTCCCGGGGAAGCTGCTCAGCTTGCCCATGAGACCACCGGCGGTGTCCTCACCGAAGGACATGCTGAAGCCGTAGAACAGCCACATGACGCTGATGAGCCCGATGGACGAGAAGCTCATCATCATCATGTTGAGGACGCCCTTGGAGCGGTTCAGGCCACCGTAGAACAGTGCCAGACCCGGCGTCATGAGCAGCACGAGTGCCGTGGAGATCAGCAACCATGCGGTATTACTGCCGTTAAAAGGCGTCGGTTCCGGCACGCCGGCCTCCTATTAGTCGGATCCTCCCTCCGGCCTCCGAGGCAGCGTCGCCCGTCAGCCGGTTGCGCGAGAGCTTTCAGGGCTCACGTTTCGCGCACCGGCGCTGAGCGGTTTCTCAGTCGTCACGTCATGTTTCCAGCGTGTGAAGAACTGCTCACTTACTGGTGGGGCCCTATCGAAGGGCGTATTCGAGCGTGTGCCGTTCATAGTCGATGAGCCGCAGGTCACGGACCGGACGACGGAGATGACCTTTGTGCACGATCCGCACGAAAGCGGGGTCGCCGGCGGCCGCCATCCGTCGAATTCCCTCGATGTGATCGACGATCCGTTTCCGGATGACCCGCACGAGACGGTGCCGGTCGCGCGGGGTCAGCCCATACGCGTCGGCGAACATGCGCAGCCGCCGCGGCCGGTTCGGCCGCTTCCAGCCGAGCGTGTAGGAGTCACGGTCGGAGAAGAGCGGCACCCAGGTCCAGGCGGCATACGCCACGTCGTAGATCCTGGCGCCCGGCGAGGCGAGGTCGAAGTCGATCAGCGACAGCGTCCCGTCGGGCCGCCAGATCACGTTGTGCGGCGCCGCGTCGTGGTGGCAGATCACCTCGGTGTCCGGCGGCGGCGGGCCGAAGGAGCGCCACACCGCGTTGGGCGGCGGGCGGAACCCGGCCTGCGCGTCGTGGAACATCCGCAGCATCGTCGCCACGGTGACCATCGCCTCGTCCGTCACCCAGTGCGGGGCGAGCGGATAGCCGCCCGACTCGCCCTCCAGGTATGACAGGACCTCGCGGCCCCGCTCGTCGATGCCGAACGCCCGCGGCGCGCCCGTGAACCCGACATACTCCAGGTGCCGCAGCAGTGCATGCACCGCCGGCGTCCAGGGGCCGGCGTTGCGGCGCACGGTGTCTCCCGAGCGCACCACGACGGACGTGTTTCCGCCGTGGAGGGGGATCTCCTGCTGCGTCACGTGTAGTCCCTCATGTCCCGGTCGAGTCTCGCCCTGCCAAGCTTTCCGTCCGAGGTTACGCGTCCGTGCCAACGAGTGCGTCGACGAACTGCCGGGCATCGAAGGGCGCCAGGTCGTCCGGGCCCTCGCCGAGGCCGACCAGCTTCACCGGGATGCCCAGTTTCCGCTGGACGGCGATGACGATCCCGCCCTTGGCCGTGCCGTCGAGCTTGGTGAGCACCACGCCCGTGACGTCGACCACCTCGGTGAAGACCCGCGCCTGTTCCAGGCCGTTCTGCCCGGTGGTGGCGTCGAGGATCAGCAGGGTCTCGTCGACCGGCCCGTGCTTCTCGACGACCCGCTTGACCTTGCCCAGCTCGTCCATCAGGCCGACCTTGTTCTGCAACCGGCCGGCGGTGTCGATGAGCACGGTGTCCACACCGGCATCGATACCCCGTTTGACCGCGTCGAACGCCACCGACGCCGGATCCGCCCCCTCGGGGCCGCGGACCACCTCCGCGCCCACCCGGCTGCCCCAGGTCGTGAGCTGCTCGGCGGCGGCGGCGCGGAAGGTGTCGGCCGCTCCCATCAGGACCGTGTGGCCGTCGGCGATCAGTACCCGCGCGATCTTGCCGCAGGTGGTGGTCTTGCCGGCGCCGTTGACGCCGACGATCAGCAGCACCGACGGGCGGCCGGCGCGCCGGGTCGCGGCCAGGGTGCGGTCCATCTCCGGCTGCAGCGCGGCGACGAGCTCGTCGGTGAGCATGCCACGCAGCTCGGAGGCGGTCGCGGTGCCGTGCACGCGGGCCCGCTCGCGCAGCTTGCCGACGATCTCGGTGGTCGCGGCGACGCCGACGTCGGCGCCGATGAGGGTCTCCTCGATCTCGTCCCAGGTGTCGTCGTCGAGCTTGTCGCGCGACAGCAGGGCGAGCAGTCCCTTGCCGAACACGTTCTGCGAGCGCGACAGCCGGGCCCGAAGCCGCACCAGGCGCCCGGCGGTCGGCTCCGGCGTCTCGACCGGTGGAGCCTCGACCACCGGCGGCGCTTCCACGGTCGGCGTCGGCACGACCGGCGGCGGCGCCTCCACCACGGGCGGGGGCGCCGGCTTCACCGGCGGCGGGACGGTCTTCTTCGCCGGTGGCGGCGGGACCTTCTCGGCGGGAGGGGCGACGGTCGGCTTCTGTGCCGGCGGAAGGGTCGGTGGCTTGCGGAAACGGGGCGCTACCAGCGCGAGGGTCGCCCCGATCACCACGACGAGCAGCACCAGGCCGAAGACGATGTACGACTCCATGGCAGGAATCCTCCCAGACGACGCGCGGCGGGGCCCGCAGTGGCGCCAGGTCCGCCCACGCAGGATCATCTTCAGTGCCCCCTACCCGTCCTGGAGGTCCATGACATGCCGGACGACGACCGGTCCTACACGCTCGACGAGGACCGTGGCCCTCTGCTGCTCGGCCCTGTCCTCCGCCGGGTCGAAGGCGACCGCGCGACCATCTGGGTGGAGACGTCGCACCCGGGGACCGTCGAGGTCGACGCCGCCCCAGCCGGCGGCTCCGCCCGCACGTTCACCGTCCACGGGCACCACTACGCCCTGGTCGTCGTGGATGGACTGCCGCTGGACGCGGTCACGTCGTACACGGTGAGGATCGACGGGAGCGAGGTCTGGCCGCCGCCGGACTCCACCTCCCCGCCGTCGGCGATCCGCACCAGGCCCGGCGGCGCGCCCGTCCGGCTGATCTTCGGATCGTGCCGCGAGTCGAGCCCGCTGAGCGTGACCCGCTTCCCACCGGACGCGCTGGACGCCTACGCGGGCCGGCTCATCGAGTCGATCAACGCCGCCGCGCCGACCGAGTGGCCCGACATGCTGGTGCTGCTCGGCGACCAGGTGTATGCCGACGAGACCCCCGAGAAGATCCAGAAGTGGCTCCGCCGCCGCAAGCGCCGCGCCGACGCGCCGAAGAAGCAGGTGGTGGACTTCCACGAGTACACGAAGCTGTATCTCGACTCGTGGGGCGACCCGGAGATCCGCTGGCTGCTGTCCACCGTGCCCAGCGTGATGATCTTCGACGACCACGAGATCATCGACGACTGGAACACCTCCGACCGCTGGCGCACGCAGATGGCCGGGCTGTCCTGGTGGGAGCAGCGCATCCAGGCCGGCCTCTCCTCCTACTGGGTCTACCAGCACCTGGGCAACATCGCGCCGAGCGCGCTGGCCGACGACCCGGTCTACGCCGCCGTCGTCGGGGCGGACGGCGACGCGACCGAGGTCCTCGACGCGTTCGGTACGCGCGCCGACCACGAACCCACCGGCTACCGGTGGAGCTACGCGATCGACATCGACCGCACCCGCCTCGTCGTCGTCGACAACCGCGCCGCCCGCGTGCTGGCCCGCGGCCACCGGGCGATGCTCGCGGAGTCGGAGTGGCAGTGGCTCACCGAGCAGATCCCCGGCGACTACGACCACCTGCTGATCGGCTCCTCGCTGCCGTGGCTGCTGCCGCCGGCGATCCACCACCTGGAGGCCGCGACCGAGCGGATCGCCGAGTCGCCCCGCGACTGGGTGTCGAAGTTCGGCGAGAAGCTCCGCCAGGCGGTCGACCTGGAGCACTGGGCGGCGTTCAGGCGCTCGTTCGACTCGCTCACCGCGCTGCTCAGCGAGATCGGCGCGGGCCGGGGCGGCGTCTCACCGCCGCCGGCGTCGATCAGTGTGCTCTCCGGTGACGTGCACCACTCCTACGCCGCCCGCGCCGTCCTCGGGCCGGACGTGGTCAGCCCCGTGCACCAGCTGACCTGCTCGCCGGTCCACAACGACATGCCGAGGTACATCCGCCCGGCGATGAAGTTCGGCTGGAACCCGCCCGCCGCTCGCCTCATGCGCTCCCTCGCGCGCGCCGTGGGCCTGCCGAAGCCGCCGGTCCGCTGGGCCAAGACCGCCGATCCCTACTTCGGCAACGCGGTCGGCGTGCTCCTGCTCGACGGCCGCTCCGCGCACGTGACCGTCGAGGGCACCAAGCCCGACAAGACCCTCGGCGAGGTGGCGTCGCTCAAGCTGAGCTGACGCCGGCCAGTTGACCTTGGAGACTTTGTCTCACTCTGAAGACTCACTCTGACCGGACAAAGTCTCCAAGGTCGAACTCAGCTCGCGTAGGCCTCCAGCTCGAAGATCCGGGCGGCCGTGTCCGTGTCGCTGGTCGGTGCGATGACGTTCAGTCGGACATGCCGGGCGGAGCGCGGCGTGAAGGTGTGCGTCGTCGTGCTCGCCGTGTTACCTCTGACCTGGGCGACCGTCGTCCAGGTGGTGCCGTCGAGGCTGGTCTGCACGTCGAAGTCCTTCGTGTTCCAGCTGGTCTTCTCGCCGCCCGCCCCCGCGTGCCGCAGGACGACCTTGCCGACCTGCTGGTTGGCGCCGAGGTCGACCCGCAGCCACTGGTTCGCGCCGAGGGCGCACCACTTGTCGGCGAGGCCGCCCGTCCAGCTGCCGTTGACCGCCTTGGCGGGCGCCTCGGACGCCGCGCACTGCGAGGAAGCGGTCGCGGCCTTGTTCAACGCCAGATTCGGTGCGCCCGTGTCCGGCACGAAGAGCTTGATGTCGGTGAGGCTGGCCGAGCCCTCGTAGACGTTGGTGTACAGGTCGCCGATGACGAACGAGTCCGGGTAGGCGGAGCCGGACGGCCACTGGTTCGGCCAGGTGGTGCTGCCGAAGTCGTCGTTCTGCACCAGGTTGCCGTTGAACTGGCCGTTGTAGCCGGCGGCGGTGGTGTTGTAGTGCCAGATCGGCACGTTGTTGACCACGAAGTCGCGGTGGAAGCGCAGCGTCCGCTGCCCGGAGCGGGCGAAGTTGCCGCTCGCCTCCAGGGTGTAGCCGGTCGCGTCGCGCTCGATCGCGAACGTGTAGTACTCGCCCGGCATCAGCTCCGGCTGCAGCTCGGCGGCGCTGGACAGCTGGTTCTCGGCGGCGCCGCCGGAGCAGCTGGTCATGAACCACTGGGAGTTGCCGGGCAGGCCGCCGGGGCCGGGGTTCCAGTTCGGCATGCCGGACAGCCACATGTTGACGGTGTTGAAGTTGCCGTCGCGGTAGTTGTAGTAGCTGTTCGTGGCGGCGTTGCAGACCCGGCCGCCGGTGCCGGAGCCGACCCGGTCGGGGTGCTGGCTGAAGGAGTCCATCAGCACCTTGCGGTGGTAGTGCCAGAAGTGGTTGTTGCGGGGTGCCGGGTTCGCGAAGTCCACGATGGACATGAAATGGAAGCCGTTGTACCCGTAGTTGCCGGCCCGCACGTCCTGCCACTGGCAGTAGGGCACGGACGCGTCGCCGCTCCAGCCGGGGCTGTTGGAGCCCTCGCCCCACGGGTGCTGGGTCTTGCAGCCCGCGGTGGAGTAGCCGTTGACCCGGCCGCCGTAGTTGATGGTGCCGTTGCGCTTACCGCCGAAGTCGATCGTCTTGAGCTTGTACTCGACGCGGTACTGGTCCGGCAGCGCCTGGGTCGGGCGGAAGATGGCGCCGCCGGTGCTCTCGGGCACGTTGATGACGGCCGCGCCCGACCCGCCGACCGTCGCCGTGGTGATCGACGGCGGCGCCTCCAGGACGCCGTCCTTGTTGAAGTCGCGGGCGGACAGGGAGGCGGTGAGCCAGCCGTTCTGCCCGACGGGGAACTCCTTGCGGTAGGTGTCGAACGAGTTGAACTGCGTCGTCCACGCCGGGCCGTAGTCGTTGCGGTACCACTGTCCGGCGTCGTCGGTGATGGTGTCGAACGGGTTGGCGTAGGTCTCGCGGACCCACGGCGCGTTGCCGGTGTTGATCGGCTGGGCGAAATTCTCGGAGTAGAGCAGGCGCCAGGTGGGTGCCGCGGCGGCGGCCGAGGCGGGGATCGCGACGGCCGATCCGGTCAGCAACACCGCTACGAGTAGTCGTCTCACAGCGAGCTCCTAGAGGTATTGGGACGCGTTGTCCTTGGTGATCTGCGGCGACGGGACGACGGTGTCCTTCTCGACCTTGGCCCCGCCGAGGACCTCGACGGTGCGGTCCAGGGCGAGCTTGCCGATCACGTTCGGGCTGTTCAGGCCGGTGACGACGTAGTTGGTGCCGTCGAGGATTGCCTTGAGCGCCTCGGCCTGCCCGTCGACGCCGGCGAGCACGATCTGGCCGGTCTTGCCGGCCGCCGCGATCGCCCGCTGCGCGCCGAGGCACATGGCGTCGTTCTCGCAGAAGACGGCGACGAGGTCGGGATGCTTGGCGAGCAGCCCCTCCATCACGGTCAGCCCGCCGTCGGAGCCCCAGTTGCCGAAGTCGGGGGCCTCGATCAGGGTGATGTCCGCCTTGGTACCGAGGACCGACTTCACCCCGTTGGTGCGGGCGAGACCGATCGAGTTGTCGGCGGGGCCGCCCTTGATGATCGCGACCTTGCCCTTGACCCGGGCGGCCAGGAACTCGCCGTCCTGCTTGCCGATGGCCTCGTTGTCCGGTCCGATCCAGCTGGTGTACTCGCCGGTGGCGAACTTCCGGTCGACCAGGATCACGGGCTTGTTCGCGGCCTTGATCGCGTTCAGGGCGGCCGGCGCGGATTCGAGGGGGCCGCCGGAGATGATGATCGCGTCGACGTTCCTGCTCAGCAGGTCCTCGACGTTGGCGGCGAGCTTGGCGGCGTCGCCCCCGGCGTCGGTACTGATGATCTTCACGTTGCCCTTGGCCTTGGCCTGCGCGGCGACGGCGGCGTCCATGCCGCTGAAGTACGGCCCGCTGAGCAGGAAGTTCGCCACACCGACGGTGTAGCCGTCCTTGTCGCCGGGTTTGTCCTCGCCGCAGCCGGCCAGCCCGAGCGCCACCACCAGCAGCAGGGATAAAGCTCTTCTCATGCGCGTCCCTTCGCAACGGAGCGCGGCAGCCTCGACCGTTGGACGAGGATGACCGCGATGATGATCAGTCCCTTGAGCACCTGCTGCCAGAACGACTGCACGCCGTACAGGTTGAGCAGGTTGTTGATCAGGACCAGGACGAGCACCCCGCCGAAGGCACCCTTCGCCGAACCCCGGCCGCCGGACAAGCTCGCGCCGCCGATGACGCAGGCCGCGATCGCGTCGAGCTCGAAAGCGACCCCGACGCTGGGTTGTGCGATGCCGACTCTGCTGGTGAGGATGATTCCGGCGAGTCCGGCACAGAAGCCGCTGATGCAGTAGGCGAGCACGAGGTGCCGACGCACGTCGATGCCCGCGAGGCGGACCGTCTCGGCGTTGCCGCCGATGGCGATGATCGAGCGCCCGGGTGGCGTCCGGGCCAGGAACACGCCGCCGATCCCGAAGACGGCCAGCATGATCAGCGTGATCAGGGGGAAGGGGCCGATCATGGCCGAGCCCAGCGTGAGGAAGCCGGGGTCGGCCGGTGCGATCGGCACCTCCGAGTAGACGAACGCGAGCCCGCGGACCGTCGTGAGCGACGCGAGGGTGACGACGAACGGCGCGAGCCCGAACCGGGCGACGAGGACGCCGTTGACCGCGCCGAACGCGACGCCGCCCGCGACGCCGACGAGCATCGCGACGGGGATCGGCAGGCCGGAGCCACTGCCATGGACGAGGCCTGCGGTGACGATCCCGGCGAACGCGACGACCGACCCGACGGACAGGTCGATCCCGCCGGTGAGGATCACCACGAGCATGCCGAAGGCGAGCAGCCCCGTGGTGACCATCTGCTTGAGCAGGTTGGTGATGTTGGTGGCGGTCAGGAAGCTCTCCGACGTGGTGGCGGCCACGACGATCAGTGCCGCGATCAGCAGCGTGAACGCGATCTCCACGGTCACGTCCCGGCCTTTGATCCGGACGGCGAGGGTGGTCATGCGATCGCCCTTTCCAGGACCTGTTCCTCGGTGGCGCCGGCGGACGGGAGCTCGCCGGCGAGCCGGCCCTGCCGCATGACGAGGACCCGGTCGGTGGCGCCGAGGACCTCGGTCAGGTCGGAGGAGATCAGCAGCACGGCGAGCCCGTCGCGGGCGAGACGGTCGATCATGCGGTAGATGTCGACGCGGGTGGCCATGTCGACGCCGCGGGTCGGCTCGTCGAGGATCAGCACCCGCGGTCCGGTGAGCAGCCATTTGGCGAGGACGACCTTCTGCTGGTTGCCGCCGCTCAGGTGGGCGACCGGCATGCCCGCGCAGTGGTCGGGGCGGATGCCGAGCCGCTCGATCATGGCGCTCACGGAGGCCCGCTGCCGGGTGCGGTCGAGGAACGGCCCCCGGGCGGTGGACCGCCAGGTGGTGAGGCCGATGTTGTCCCGCACCGTCATGCCGAGCACCAGTCCGCTGCCCGCCCGGTCCTCGGTCACCATCGCCACCCCGGCCCGGATCGCGTGCCGCGGGCTGCGGAACGCCGTGCCGGTCGTGGCCCTGGTCGCCCCGAACACGCACGCGGCGAACTCGGTGCGGCCCGATCCGACCAGGCCGAACAGTCCGACGATCTCGCCGGCCCGCAGGGTGAGGGTCACGCCGTCGAACTCCCCCGTCCGGCCGAGCCCGTCGACGCGCAGCAGCGGCTCCCCCGGCCCGGGCCTGCGGTCCGGGTAGATCCGGTCGAGGGCCCGGCCCGCCATGAGCCGGATCAGGGCGCCCTCGCCGGTCTCGCCGGGCGTGGTGGTCGCGACGACCCGGCCGTCCTTGATCACGGCGATCCGGTCGGCGAGCTCCAGGACCTCGGCGAGGCGGTGCGACACGTACACCACCAGCACCCCACGGCTCCGCAGCCGCCGGATCAGCGCGAACAGCGCGTCGAGGTCGGCACCGGCGAGGACGGCGGACGGTTCGTCGAGCACGAGCACGCGCGGCTCGCTGACGAGCGCCTTGGCGATCTCGACCATCTGCTGCCGGGCGACCGACAGCCTGGCCGCCTTCACCCGCGGGTCGATCATGCCGAAGCCGGCCTCGTGCAGCAGCTGCGCGGCCCGCCGGTGCGCGGCCGGCCAGTCGATCAGGCCGAGCCGCCGCGGGAAGTTGCCCATCAGGAGGTTTTCCGTGACCGACAGCTCCGGCACCAGCGACAGCTCCTGGTGCACCGTCCGGATGCCGTGCGCGTGGGCGTCGTGCGGCGTGCGGAGTCCGAGCTCGTCGCCGTCCCAGGAGAGGGTGCCGGAGCTCATCGGTGCCACACCGGAGAGAATCTTGATGAGGGTCGACTTGCCCGCGCCGTTGGCGCCCACGATGGCGAGGACCTCGCCGGGCTCGCCGTGCAGCGTCACGCCGTGCAGGACCTCGACGCCGGCGTAGGACTTGTGGACGTCGCGCAGCCGCAGCGTCATCGGAAGGCGTCCATGACGACGACCGTCTTCTGCCTGGTGAGGTCCAGGACGGTGTCGTGGATGCCCTCCCGGTGTCCGCCGGTGTCCTTGGTGCCGCCGAACGGCAGGTTCTCGGCGCGCAGCGCGGTGGAGCCGTTGACGACGACGCCGCCGACGTCGAGCCGCCGGGCGATGCTCAGGGCCCGGGAGATGTCGCGGGTGAAGACTGCGGCGTGCAGCCCGTACGGCGAGTCGTTGGCGAGCCGGACCGCCTCGTCCGGGTCGTCGAAGCGGGCGACGGGCGCCACCGGCCCGAAGATCTCCTCGGCGAACGCGGGGCTGGTCGTGGGCACGTCGACGAGGACCGTCGGGTCCATGAACGCCCGCTTGCGGATCCCGCCGGCGACGAGCCTCGCGCCGTCGGCGACGAGGGTGCGCACAGCATCCAGGACCCGTCCGGCGGCCTCCTCGGCGATGAGCGGGCCGACGTCGGTGGACTCCAGGAGCTGGTCGCCGACGGTCAGCTTCGCGGTCTGCGCGACAAGGGCGTCGACGAAGTCGTCGTGGACGCCGGCCTGGACGTACACCCGCTTCACCGCGCAGCAGATCTGCCCGTTGCCGCGGGCGAGCCGGCCGAGGACGACGGCGCGGGCGGCCTCCTCGATGTCCGCGTCGGCGCAGACGATCAGCGCGTCGTTGCCGCCGAGCTCCAGGAGGACCTTCTTCAGGGTGCCGGCGGCGCGGCGGGCGATCTCCCGTCCGGCGGCGGTGCTGCCCGTCAGGGTCACCGCGGCGATCCCGGGCAGCTCGGCGAGCTGCTGACTCACCTCGGCACCGCCCACGACGACCTGGTGGGCGTTGTCCGGTGCGGCCCGGTGGACCATCTCGGCGATCCGCAGCAGGCTCAGCGGGCAGCGGGCCGGGGGTTGCACGACGACCGCGTTGCCGGCGGCGAGCGCGGCGGCGGCCTTGTGCGCGTACAGCTCGACGGGGTAGTTGAACGGCACGAGCGCGGCGACGACACCGAGCGGCTCGCGCACGGTGACGGCCAGGTGGTGCTCCAGGCCCGGCACCGCGTCGAGCGGGATCTGCCGGCCGAAGAGCCTGGTCGCCTCGCCCGCGGTGCCGCGGAAGATCCGCACGGCGGCCTCGACCTCACCGCGCGTCTGCTGAATCGGTTTGCCGTTCTCGGCGGCGAGCAGCCGGGCGAGGTCCTCCCGCTCGGCCTCGATCCCGTCGGCGACGCGGAGCAGCAGGCCGGCGCGCTCGTGGGCCGGTGTGGCGGCCATCGCCCGCTGACCTTGCCGGGCGCGCTCGACGGTCGCGGCGACCTGTGCCGCATCGGTCGCGGGCACCTCCCCCAGCACTTCCCCGGTGCCGGGATTACGCACGGTGACAACGGCCATGATGGCTGGGCCCTCCTCGGGAACGGCGGTCGCGGGCGTGCCCATGGCGCGTGTCGCGCAGGGCAGGTCCGCCGGCGCCGTCCGGCGAGGAACGTGGCGAAACCGCGGTGAGTGAGGGTGGGCTCACCGGAATCGGTCTTTGTTAATGTACCGAACGAACCTCTGAAGTCAAGGTCGGCATACGATCAGGGCATGAGCTTCTACGACGTGAAGATCGCCGGCCTGCAGGGCGACCCTCTGGACCTCGGCCAGTTCCGCGGGCACCCCGTGCTGGTCGTCAACGTGGCCTCGAAGTGCGGGCTGACCCCGCAGTACACGGAGCTGGAGGCGCTGCAGAAGGAGTACGGCGACCGCGGCTTCTCCGTGCTCGGGGTGCCGTGCAACCAGTTCGGCGGGCAGGAGCCCGGCACGACCGAGGAGATCGCCGAGTTCTGCAGCACGACCTACGGCGTGACCTTCCCGATGACGGAGAAGGTCGAGGTCAACGGCGACGGCCGGCACCCGCTCTACCAGCAGCTCGTCGACGTCCCGGACGCCGAGGGCCACACCGGCGACATCCGGTGGAACTTCGAGAAGTTCCTGATCGCCCCCGACGGCACGGTCGCGGCCCGGTTCTCGCCCCGCGCGACGCCGCAGTCCGACGAGGTCGTCAAGGCGATCGAGGCCGCGCTCTAGATTCCCAGCGCTTTCCGCGCGTAGGTGAGATCGTCGCCGGGCGTGTAGCGGTAGGCCGAGAGGCCTGCCGCTCGCGCCGCGCGGATGTTGCGGTCGGCGTCGTCGATGAACAGGCACTGCTTCGGGTGCGCGCCGACGAGGGCGCAGGCGGCGCGGAAGTAGCCGGGCGCCGGCTTGTGCACGCTGATCTCCGAGGAGTTGGCGATCGCGTCGAACTGCTTGGCGATGCCGTGCCTGTCCAGGACCTCACCGAGGTCGTCCATGGCATTGGTGGCCAGGCCGACCTTCATCCCGGCCTTCCGGACGTCTTTGACGAACCGCAGCACCTCGGGCACGATCTCGCCCTTGTCCTGGTCCCATTCCTGGACGACGGCCAGGTCGACGCGCAGCGCCTCGGCGATGGACTCCAGCCACTCCTCGCGCCCGATCTCCCCGGTGATCGCCGGCAGCTGCCGGTCCCATTCGAGCCCGGCGGCGAGGATCGCGCCCGGCGCCAGGCCGTGCCGGGTCTCGATCGCGGCGGCGATCGCCGGGTCGTGGCGGCGCAGTACACCGTCGAAATCGATCAACAGGGCGGTGGGGCGAATCGTCATGCCGCTTCTTCCGTGCGCAGGCGCTGGGAGATGACCTCGGTGACACCCTGGCGCATGGTGACGCCGTAGAGGGCGTCGGCGACCTCCATCGTGCGCTTCTGGTGCGTGATGATGATCAGCTGGCTCTTCTCGCGCAGCTGCTCGAAGAGGGTGATCAGGCGGCCGAGGTTGACGTCGTCGAGCGCCGCCTCGACCTCGTCCATGATGTAGAAGGGCGAAGGGCGGGCCCGGAAGATCGCGCACAGCAGCGCGACCGCGGTCAGCGACCGCTCGCCGCCGGACAGCAGCGACAGCCGCTTGATCTTCTTGCCCGGCGGGCGCGCCTCGACCTCGATGCCGGTGGTGAGCATGTCGTCGGGATCGGTGAGCACCAGGCGGCCCTCGCCGCCGGGGAACAGCACCGCGAAGACCTGCTCGAACTCCCGGGCCGTGTCGTGGTAGGCGCTGGTGAAGACCTCGAGGATCCGGTCGTCGACGTCCTTGACCACGGTGAGCAGGTCGCGGCGGGTCGCCTTGAGGTCCTCGAGCTGGTCGGAGAGGAACTTGAAGCGTTCCTCCATCGCCGCGAACTCCTCCAGGGCGAGCGGGTTGACCTTGCCGAGGAGGTTGAGCTCGCGCTCGGCCTTCGCGGCGCGCTTCTCCTGCGTGGCCCGGTCGAACGGCACCGGGTCGGGCGCCGGGCGGCCGTCGGCCTCGGCGGCGGCCACCTCGGGCGCGGTCGGCGGGACGTCCAGATGCGGGCCGTACTCGGCGACGAGGGTGTCGGCGTCGAGGCCGAACTCCTCGGCGGAACGCGCCTCGAGCTGCTCGATCCGCATCCGCTGCTCGGCCCGCGCGACCTCGTCGCGGTGCACGGCGTTGGTCAGCCGGTCCAGCTCGCCGGTGAACTGCTTCGCGCGGCCCCGGACCTCGATCAGCGTCGACTCCCGCTCGGCGCGGGTCTCGGCGAGCGCGTCGCGGGTCTCCTGCGCCTCGGCGATCGACTCGGCGAGGTTGTCCAGCGCGAGCTGCGCGGCGGCCGCGACGGTCTCGGCGACCTTCGCGCCGCGGGCCCGGGTGGCCTTGCGCGCGGCGGCCCGCTCGCGGGCGGCCCGCTCCTGAGCGGCCTGACGCAGCAGGGCGTCGGCCCGGCCGGCGAGGGCGCCGACCCGCTCCTCGGCGGTGCGGACCGCGAGCCGGACCTCCATCTCCTGCTGGCGGGCGACGGGCACCTCGGCGGAGAGGTCGTCGCGCTCCATCGTCGAGGGGTCCTCGTCGATCGGGGTCTCCTCGGCGAGGGCGAGCCGCTCCTCCAGCTCGGCGAGGCTGGTCACGCCGGACTCGCGGGCGGCCTCCGCCTTGGCCCGGGCCGCGGCGTGCCGCTCGACCTCGGCCTTCGCGGACTTCGCGGCGGCACCGAACTCGGCGAGGCGGCGGGCGGCGGCGTTGCGGGCGCTGTCGGCCTCCTTCTTCGCCGCGGCGGCCTCCTGCACCTGCTCCTTGGCGCCGGTCGCCGCGTGCCGGGCGAGCGCGAGCAGCTCGCGGGCCTCGGCGACGCGGTGCTCGGCGTCGACCTTCTGCTGGCGGGCCTCCTCGACGGCGGCCTGGACCTCGATGTAGCTGTGCTGCTTACCGGACCCGCCGGCGGCGGCGTAGGCGCCGAGGACGTCGCCCTCGGGCGTGACGGCGCGCAGGTTCGGCGCGTACGACACGATCCGCTTCGCCACCGTGAGGTCGGGCGCGAAGACGACGTCGCCGATCGCCCGTTCCAGGGCGGGGCGCAGCTCGTCGGGGGCGCGGACCAGGTCGAGCGCCCAGGCGGCGCCGGGCGGCAGCGGGACCCGCTCGACCGGCGGCGCCGTGTGCGTCGGCGCGGACGCGATCAGCAACGCGGCCCGGCCGGCGTCGTCCTGCTTGAGCATCTCCACCGACGCGGTGGCACCGTCGATGTTGGCGACCGCGACGGCGTCGGCGAGCGCGCCGAGCGCGGCGGCGAGCGCCGCCTCGTGCCCCGCCTGCACCGACAGCAGCGCGGCGACGCTGCCGAGCATGCCCGGGATCCGGTCGGCGCGGGCGAGCAGCGTCCCGGCGCCGTCCTTGCGGCGCAGGCCGGTCGCCAGGGCCTCCTCGCGGGCCTTCCACTGCGCGGCGTCCTTCTCGGCCGCCCGCTCGGCGTCGCTGTGCTGCTTGACCTCGTTGTTGATCGCGTCGAGCTCGCGGGTCGCCTCCTGGTGCCGCATCTCCAGGTCGGCGTTGGCGTGGTCGGCGACCGTCGCGCCGGCGCTCGCCTCCTCGTACAGCCCTTCGGCGTGCTCGGCGCGCACCTCCGCCTCGGCGAGCTGCACGGACAGCCGCTCGATCTCGTCGGCGGCGGCGGTCGCACGGCTGCGGGCGGACTCGACCTGACCGGTGAGCTTCGCCAGGCCCTCCCTGCGGTCGGCGATGGCCTTGTGCGCGGCGACGATCGCCTTCTCCGCGAACGCGAGCCGCCGCTCCAGGTCCTGGCGCCGGTCGACGGCGTCGGCGAGCCGCTCCTGGCTGGCTTCGAGGGCGGCGCGGAGCTCGTCCTCCTGCTCCTTGACCTTCTCCGCCTCGGCGGTCAGCTGGTCGGGGTCGCGGCCGGGGCGCTCGTCGACCGGGGCGGCCGACAGGTTACGGTGCCGCTCCGCGGCGAGCTGGTGCAGCGAGCGGTAGCGCTCCTGCAGCGTGGACAGCTGGAACCAGGTGTCCTGCGCCTCGGCCAGCACCGGGGCGTCAGCCGCGTGCTCGGCCTCCAGCATGGCGAGGCGCTCGTTGATCGACTCGACCTCGGCCTCGACCTCCTCGCGGCGGCCCCGCAGCGCGGTCTCGTCGGCGATCTCCTTGTCGAGGGTGGTGCGCAGCGTGGCGAGGTCGTCGGCGAGCAGGCGCAGCCGCGCGTCGCGCAGGTCGGCCTGGATGCCCGCGGCGCGCCGGGCGACCTCGGCCTGCCGGCCGAGCGGCTTGAGCTGGCGGCGCAGCTCGGTGGTGAGGTCACCGAGGCGGTTGAGGTTGACAGCCATCGCGTCGAGCTTGCGGATCGCCTTCTCTTTGCGCTTGCGGTGCTTCAGAACACCGGCGGCCTCCTCGATGAACGAGCGGCGGTCCTCCGGCCGGGCGTGCAGCACCCCGTCGAGCCGGCCCTGGCCGACGATCACGTGCATCTCCCGGCCGATGCCGGAGTCGCTCAGCAGCTCCTGGATGTCGAGCAGCCGGCACTGGTTGCCGTTGATCTCGTATTCACTCTCGCCGGAGCGGAACATCCGGCGGGTGATCGAGACCTCGGTGTAGTCGATCGGCAGCGCAGCGTCGGTGTTGTCGATGGTCAGGGTCACCTCGGCGCGGCCCAGCGGCGCGCGGCCGGAGGTCCCGGCGAAGATGACGTCCTCCATCTTGCCGCCGCGCAGCGCCTTCGCGCCCTGCTCGCCCAGCACCCAGGAGATCGCGTCGACCACGTTGGACTTGCCCGACCCGTTGGGCCCGACGACGCAGGTGATGCCCGGCTCGAGACGCAGCGTGGTCGCGGACGCGAAGGACTTGAAGCCCTTGACCGTCAGGCTCTTGAGATGCACGGATCTCCACGGGTCGAGGTGGGTGCTGTTCCAGGCAGACTACCGCCCGGCAGGATACCGAATCAGGCAGCGCCGCACACCATAATGCGCGTTTCCAGGCCGGCGGAAATACGCTCGAGCGCCATTCGCAACCATTGTCGACGCTGCGTCGTTACACGACTGCACGCCGCTCATTCGTTCGTTGACATGGACATGACTGTATTCGTACGCCGTGATCACGTCTGGTCGCCGTCGCTGCGTTTGGCTTCGCTTCGGTCGCCATGGTTGCGCTCGCGTGCCATGGCCGCGTTTGCTTTCCATGACCGTGTCTTGGTCGCCCTCGCCGCATTCGACCTTGCGTGGCATTCGGTTGCCATCGGGTTCTGCTGCCCTCGTGGCGTCCGGTTGCCGGCGCGGCATTCGGTTGGGTCTGCGGCGCAGGGCCTGCTTGACATGACTGCGCGCCGATACCCAGAGGATGATCGGCGCGCGGGTTTACTGTTCAGTTCTGCGTAGGTGCCAGTGCAGAGCGCCGGATCCACCGGCGTTCTTCGTGCATGCGACGGCCTGGGTCAGGCCATCGCCGGCTCGACGAGCCGGACCAGGTGATCCGTCTCAGCGGCCGCCGCAGCGAGCCGGTCATTCTCGGCGCGCAGCCGGACGACCTCGAACTCGAGCGCCCGGACCTTGGCACGCAGTTGGGTGACCTCGTCTACGAGGCGCCGATCGGGCGCGCCGCCTACGTGGCCGAAGAGGGCCTTAGCCATATCGTCTCCTTGATAAGCGCAGCCGGTCGGATTCCGGCAAACGCGCGCCCAGCACCCGCGACCGAAGCACTAGGGCATGATTGGGCGCGACTGGCGACCCCTCTATGTTCGCCCCCCGGCGGCGACTTAGTCAAGCCAACCGGCACGCCAAACGTCCTGGCCAGGGTGTTCTCACTCACCCGGGTGCGTGATCACACCCCTGTAGCCGATCGTGGCAGTGTGCCACCGGTTGCCCGCAAGCGCCACTGCAAAGTAGCGTCGTGTCGGAGAAATTCTGATCTATGACACCCGTGAGGAGACCCGCGATGACGGCGCCCCAGCCTGGCTTGATGGCCCGGCTCGGACCCACCGGCATCGCCGCGATCGTCACGGCCGTCCTGATCGTCTTCGGTCTCGGCGCGATGATCGTGCCCGCGCTGACCGACGGCGGCGGCGAGCCCTCGGCCGCCGCGGCGGCCGCCGGTCCCGCACCGGCATCGGTCGCACCCGCCGCCGAGACCTCCGAGGCCGCCACCAGCGCTCCCCCGCCGAGCACCGCCCCCACCACCGGCAAGGCCACCCCCACGGTCAACGTCGGCTACAACAGCGGCTACGAGGACCGGGTGGTGCAGCTGGTCAACAGCGAGCGCCGTAAGGCCAAATGCGAGGCCGTCCGGATGCACCCGCAGCTGCGGACCGCGGCCCGGGCGCACAGCGCCGACATGGCCGTCCACGACTTCAGCCGGTCGCAGGGCAGCGACGGCAGCTCCCCCGAGGACCGGGTCGCCAAGGCCGGCTACAGCGGCTTCGCCGAGGAGCTGGTCGCCAAGGGCGGCGACGCCGGCGACGTCGTCAAGAGCTGGCTGCGCGACGGCAACGACCGCAAGACCCTGCTGGACTGCGCCACCAAGTCGATCGGCGTCGGTGCCGCCATGCGCGGCAGGACGCCTTACTGGACAGTGGACACCGGCCGTGCTTGAGGGGGCCCAGCATCGTTAATCCGGTCGTGGACCGGGTTCCGACGCTCCTGCCACTGCGGGCGCATCCCCTCGCCCGGCCGCACGCATGGGAGATCGTCGCGGGACACGGTGCCGCGTTCACCGTCGTCATCGACATCGCGGGCGGGCCCGGCAGCGGGCGCGACCCGGCGTACACGGCCGCCCTGAGCAAGCTCGCCACGGCCGGCGTCCGGCTCCTCGGCTACGTCGACGTCGACCTGTCCACCAGGCCGATCGAGCGGATCCGCGCCGACGTGTACCGCTGGGCCGGCTACCCGGTGCGCGGCGTCTTCCTCGACAAGGTGCCGGTCAGCCCGCACTCGATCGGCCCGGTCGCCATCGCGGCCCGGCTCGCGCAGCGCGCCGACCTGCCCGACGTGGTGCTCAACCCGGGCGCCCCGCCGGACCAGACGTACCGCGACCTGGGCCTGCCCATCTGCGTCTTCGACGGCAGCTGGCGCGACTACCGCCGCTGGAACGGCACGGGCGCCCTGCCCGGCGACGGCCACCTCGTGCACGCGGTGCCGCCGTGGGAGCTCGACGAGGCGGCCCGGCTCCAGGTCTCACGGGGCGCGGGCTTCGGCATGGTCACCGACCTGGGCGCTCCCGATCCGTACTCGGACCTGCCCGCCTGGTGCGGTCAGGTGCCGGGCCTGGCCGAGCTCAACCCGCCGACCCCACTGCCGCGCCGCCCCCGCCCGCACCGCCTGATCAACGCCGGCTCCGCCCCACCGAGCTCCGCCGCCGCGGCCGGCCGGCCCGGCCGCACAGGTTGACCGACCCCGCCCCGTGCCCGGCGTAGACTACGGACAGCAACGACGACCCCGCCGCGCACCGCAACCCCATGCAGGGCGGACTACGCAGAGCAATGAGGCCGGAGATCAATTTGCTGGCTGCCTGTAAGGTGCCCTTAGGTGGTCGGCGCGGCACGGACCTCCCACAGCTGTCGCCCTTCACGTCCCCCACAGCTGTCGCCCTTCACGGCCTCTCGGCTGTCCCCCGCAACTCCTCTCGGCTGTCCCCCGCAACTGCAGAGCGCGTCGTCCGGCGCGCTGCGGGGGAATGGCTCAGCGCGGTGACCGGGCTGCCGGGATTCGCGGGCGGGGCTGGCAGCGGGGGCAGGAGAAGGACGACCGGTTCATGAACGACTCGCGCCGGATCAGGGTGCCGCAGCGGTTGCACGGCTCGCCCTCGCGGCCGTAGGCGTTGAGCGATCGGTCGAAGTAGCCGCTCTCGCCGTTGACGTTGACGTAGAGGGCGTCGAAGCTGGTGCCGCCCTGGCCGATCGCCTCGTTGAGCACGTCGCGGACGTGGGCGAGGAGGCGGCGGACCGCCGGGCGGGTCAGCTGGTCGGTCGGGCGGGCGCCGTGCAGCCCGGCGCGCCACAGGGCCTCGTCGGCGTAGATGTTGCCGACGCCGGAGATCAGCGTCTGGTCGAGCAGGGCCCGCTTGACCTCGGTGCGGCGGCGGCGCAGGTTGTCGACGAACGCTTCGTCGGAGAACGAGGGGTCGACCGGGTCGAGCGCGATGTGGGTCAGCTCCAGGGGCAGGATCGCGCCGCCCGCGGAGACCGCCAGGCCGCCGAACGTGCGCTGGTCGACGAACCGCAGCTCAGGGCCGTCGTCGTCGAAGCTGAACCTGACCCGCAGGTGGATCTCGGCGGGTGCCTCGACGGGCTGCATGAGCAGCTGGCCGGACATGCCGAGGTGGCCGACCAGGGCGTCCTCGTCGTCGAGCGGGAGCCACAGGTATTTGCCGCGGCGCTGGACCGCGCCGACGCGGCGGCCGGCGAGGACGTCGGCGAAATGTACGGCGCCGGGCAGGTGGCGGCGAATCGCCCGCGGGTGCAGCACCTCGACGGTGGCGATGCGCCGGCCGGAGACCCACTTGTCGAGGCCGCGGCGAACGGTCTCGACCTCGGGCAGCTCAGGCATCAGTCTCCAAACAGGGTCAGATCGCGTAATGCCACACGGCGACGAAACAGGTCAGATCGCGTAGTGCCAGACGGTGATCAGGTAGGCCCCGTACCACAACCCGAACGCCGCGCAGCCCGACAACACTAGCGCCGCCGTGCGGGGCCTCGCCCGGCCGAGCGCGACCGCCGGCGGGATCAGGATCACCAGGACCGGGACCAGGAGCCGCGGCTTGGAGTGGTAGTAGCCGCCCTGGCCCAGGACCAGGACGAGCGCGATCAGGCCGTACACCAGCAGCGGCGGCCAGACGCGTTGCGCCACGGCCGTCACGGCCAGCACGACGACGCCGATGACCATCCAGGCGATGCTCACCTGGATCCAGCCTTCGCCGGTCCGCAACGCGTCGCGCACGAAGGCGAACGTGGACGTGCCGTAGTCGAACGTGGTGCCCCAGCCGGCGGTCTGGATGTCGAACCACGCGCCGAGGTCGCCGACCCGGAGGCCGACCCACAGCAGGTACCCGGGCACACCGGCGAGCGCGACGGCCGCCGCCAGGATCGGCTGCCAGACCGGGGTCCGCGCCTCGACGCCGCCCGAATCCGCACGAGCAGCCTCGACGCCGCCCGAATCCGCACGAGCAGCCTCGACGCCGCCCGAATCCGCACGAGCAGCCTCGACGCCGCCCGAATCCGCACGAGCAGCCCCGACGCCGTCCGAGTCCGCACGGGCAGGAGCGCGACGGCTCCGGTACACGGCGATCGCGGCGGCGACGGCGAGCCCGATCGCGGCCGCGGCGCCGGTGGGCCGGGACAGTGCCGCGCCCAGGCCGAACACGCCCGCGACGAGCCAGTCGCCGCGGTGCGCGAAGAGGAACATGCCGGCGACCATCGCGACGAACAGCGCTTCCGAGTACGCCATGGACAGCGCCATCGACATCGGCTGCGTGCAGAACAGGGCGGTCAGCGCCAGCCCGACGCGCTCGTCGTAGAGCCGGGTGCCGAGCGCGCAGATGAGGACCGCGGCGAAGGCGCCGGCGATCCACGCGACGGTGATCGCGGCGGTGCCGACCTCGAGACCGGTCGCCAGGTGTACGACGCGGACCAGCATCGGGTAGCCGGGGAAGAAGGCCAGGCCGTTGCCGGTGAGCGCGCCCTCGGTGGTGTAGCTGTAGCCGGTCGGGTAGCCCTCTTCGGCGAGCCGGACGAAGTGCCCGCCGTCCCAGGCGAGCAGCCGGCCGCGGACCTCCCCGTTGTCGGCCATCCACCACACGAGCGCCAGCTGGAACAGGCGGCTCAGGGCGTACACGGCGAGGGGCAGGGCCCACAGGATCCGTGTGTCCCGCCGCCGCACCACCTCAGTCACCGCGGTCATCGTCACCCCTCAGCGGCTCCGCCGACTCCGGCGGTCGCGCGGACAGCTCCCGCCAGGCTGCCTCGGCGGCCCGCTGCTCGGCTTCCTTCTTGCTGCCGCCCTGCGCTCCGCCGTAGCGGCGCTTGGCGACGATCACCCAGGCGGTGAACCGCTTGGCGTGATCGGGGCCCTCCTCGTCGATGCGGTACTCGGGGACGCCGAGGCCGCGACCGGCGGTGAGCTCCTGGAGGCTGGTCTTCCAGTCGAGCCCGGCGCCGCGCAGGGCGGCCTCCGCCATCAGCTCGTCGAACAGCTTGTGGATCACCGTGGCAGTGGTGTCCAGGCCGTACTGGAGGTAGATCGCGCCGATGAGCGCCTCGAGGGTGTCGGCGAGGATGCTGGCCTTGTTGCGGCCGCCGGTCGCTTCCTCGCCCTTGCCGAGCAGCAGGTAGGGACCGATGCCGTCGGGGCCGAGCCGCCGGGCGACGTCGGCGAGGGCGCGCATGTTGACCACGCTCGCGCGGAGTTTGGCCAGCTGTCCCTCGGCGAGGTCGGGATGGTTGTTGAACAGCGCGGTGGTGATCACCACGCCGAGCACGGCGTCGCCGAGGAACTCGAGCCGCTCGTTGGTGGGCAGGCCACCGTTCTCGTAGGCGAAGGACCGGTGGGTCAGCGCCCGCCGGAGCATGTCGGGCTCGAAGTGCACCTCGAAGGCGGCTTCGAGCGGGGTCGGGTTCGTCACGAGCGCTCTCCCAATGCGTCACGGATGGTGAGGCCGCCGGCCGAGGAGAGTTCGGTCAGCAGATCGTCGGCGAGCCCGGCGACAGCGGGGATGACCCGCTGGCGGTGCAGGCGGGCGGCGAGGGCGATGCCGGAGGCTATGTCGGGGCCGTCGGCGGAGCCGTGGCAGACCACGACGGTGCCGGTGATGCCGAGCAGGGCCGCTCCCTGTTCGGCTTTCCGTTGACCGGCGGTGGCACCCTCAAGGCCTTTGAGCAGGATGTTGCCGGTGAAGCCGTCGGTGACGACCACGTCGGCCGGGCCGCCGAGCGGCACGTCGTGGCCTTCGACCAGACCGATGTAGCGGCCCCCTGCGGGCAGGGCCGTGTCGTGCAGAGCGACCGCGACGGCCCGGCGGAGCCGGTCTCCTTTGCCGGGCTCGCTGCCGACGGACAGCAGGCCCACGCGGGGGTCGGTGACGCCCAGGGCCGCGGCGGCGTACGCGGCGCCGAGGACCGCGTGCTGCACCAGCTCCAGCATCGTGCCGTCGACCGTCACGCCGACGTCCAGGAGCAGCACCGGGCCGTGCGGGGTGGGCACGTGCGCGGCGAGGCCGGGGCG
This sequence comes from Dactylosporangium sp. NPDC005555, assembly GCF_040605635.1. Taxonomy (NCBI): domain Bacteria; kingdom Bacillati; phylum Actinomycetota; class Actinomycetes; order Micromonosporales; family Micromonosporaceae; genus Dactylosporangium; species Dactylosporangium sp. NPDC005555. The sequence goes on along the minus strand of NZ_JBEXDG010000018.1, from coordinate 112,763 downwards.
GCGTACGCCGGGAAGGCGACCGAGGACGTGGGCGGACGCGGCGACGACGGCGCCGCTGGAGCCGGCGGAGACCATCGCGTCGGCGCGGCCGGCGTAGACCGACTCGGCCGCGGCGCGCACGGTGGTCTCCCGCCGGACGTGGCGCAGCGGGGAGTCGGCCATGCCGACCGTGCGGTCGACCACGCTCACGGTGACGCGCCCGCGGTCGTGGACCGCGAGCGCGCCGATGACCTCGTCGGCCGACTCGCGCGGCCCTACGAGGAGGAGATGCAGGTCTGGGTCGGCGCTGCACGCGCGCAGAGCGCCGTCAACCACGACGGCGGGAGCGCTGTCCCCGCCGAGGAGGTCGACGGCGATCCGCGCGGTGCCGGACGGGGGCTGCCCGCCGTGCGGCGACCTGTCGGATCGCGTCACCCGGATCCGGAAATCAGACCTCGATGACCTGACGGCCGTTGTACGTGCCGCAGACCGAGCAGGCAGCGTGGGGCAGCTTCGGAGAGCGGCACTGCGGGCACGGCTGCGTCTGCACCGCGACGGCTTTCCACTGGCTCCGGCGCGACCGGGTGTTGCTGCGCGACATCTTCCGCTTCGGAACGGCCACGGGTCTTACTCCTCTGAGTTCTTGATCTGGGTCAGGGCGGCCCAGCGCGGGTCGAGCAGCTCGTGGTTGTGACCGGCGGGCAGCTCATCCAGCGGCACCCCGCAGTCGGGGCACAGCCCTGGGCAGTCTTCACGGCACACGGGATTGGCGGCCAGGGAGAGCACCACCGCGTCCCGCAATGCCGGCTCCAGGTCGATCAGGTCGCCCTGCAGCCGTCCGACCTCGTCCTCGTCGGTCGTCTCGTCCGTGGTGCTGTGCTCATAGGCATAGAACTCTTGGACCGGGACTTCCAACGTGGCACTGATCGGGCGCAGGCAGCGTCCGCACTCGCCCACCAGCGGGCCGGTGACGGTGCCGGAGACGAGAACGCCTTCTGACACCGACTCCATCCGCAGCTGGAGGTCGAGCTCGGCGCCGACAGGCACGCCGATCAGCTCCAGGCCGAGGTCCTTGGGTGCCGGCACCTGTCGCGAGATCGCATGCAGGGCACCCGGTCGCCTCGGCAGGTCTCTCGTTTCGAGGACCAGGGGCTTGCGGGGATCCAGGTGCGGGTGCGGTTGATGTGGCATCTTCAGACTCCGGCCAGGCAGGGCCGACGGACAAGGCTACCCGAGCGGCAGATCTCCCGTCGAATCGCCCCTACCTTAGAACGGCAGCGGCCGGTCGTCATCGCCGGACGGTGTGAATGAGCCTATCTCGCGCAGCGCGTGCATCTTGTCGCGGCCACGCTCGATCGAGGCGAGGGAGCGGGTGAGGAACTGCTCGAAGTTGGCGAGGGCCGTGTCGACGTAGTCGTCGACCTCGTCGCGGAGGCGCTGGGTCTCGGCCCGCGCCTCGTTGATCATGCGGGAGGCCTCGTGCTCGGCGGAGACGACGATCTCGTTGATCGAGACGAGCCGGTTGTGCTCCGACTCCGCCTCCGTGATGATCCGCTCGGCCTCGCGGCGCCCCGCGTCGACGATCTTGTCCCGCTCGTCGAGCAGCGCGGAGGCTCGCCGAAGCTCACCCGGCAGGTCGGCGCGCAACTGGTCGAGCAGGTTGATCATCTCGGCGCGGTCGGCCACGAAGTTGCTCCGCGACATCGGTGCCGACCGTGCACCCTCGACCAGCGCGATGATCTGGTCGATGCTCTCGAGCGGATCCACTTGCGGTCACTCCCTGTCCCCACGGCAAACAACGTCCACCATCATGCGGCCCAAACCATGATGCCGCTCCATCGCCACACGGAAAGCCCTGAGTTTCAGGGATTCACGAGCCGTTCTCGCAGCAGGTTTGCCACAAGGTCGGGCACATGCGGCGAAACGTCGCCGCCCCATTTCGCGACCTCTTTGATGAGGCTCGACGAGACGAAGGAGTACTTCGGGTTGGTCGGCATGAACAGCGTCTCGATCCCGCCGAGCCCGTAGTTCATCTGCGCCATCTGCAGCTCGTAGTCGAAGTCGCCGGCGACCCGCACGCCCTTGACGATCGCGCCGACGTCGTTGGAGTGGCAGAAGTCGACGAGCAGGCCCTGGAACGCGTCGACCCGCACGTTGGCGTACGGCGCCGTCACCTCCGCGAGCATCTCCTTGCGCTCCTCGACCGTGAACAGCCCGGCCTTGCTCGTGTTGATCAGCACCGCGACGACGACCTCATCGAACATTTTCGACGCGCGCCCGATGATGTCCAGGTGTCCGTTGGTCACCGGATCGAACGAACCCGGACACACCGCGCGCCTCATTGCACCAGCCCAAGCCTCATGAGCGGGGACCGTACCAAAGCCGCTCCTGCCAACCGCGTCACACGCCCGCGTCGCGTTCGGCGTACCACAGCGTCGTCTCGCCGTAGCGCCGCTCCGCGAGCTGGCGGAGGCCGTCGGGCCAGCGCATCGGGGCGCCGCGGCTGCCGCGCTCGACCACGACGACGGCACCGTCGGCGAGCCAGCGGGCGACGAGCGCGGCGAGGACCGCGGCGACCCGCTCGTCGGTCACCGCGTAGGGCGGGTCGGCGAACACCACGTCGAACTTCTCGTCCGGCTCCTGCTGGAGCAGGCGTTCGACCTTGTCCGCGACCAGCTTGACGGTGGCGCCGACGTTCAGGGTGGCGATGTTGGCGCGGACGATCCTGGCGGCCTTCGCGTCGGCCTCGGCGAGCAGGACGTGGGCGGCGCCGCGCGAGCAGGCCTCGAAGCCGACGGCGCCGGAGCCGGCGTACAGGTCGGCGAACCTGGCGCCGTCGAGGTCGACCAGGGCCTCCAGGCTGCTGAACAGGGCCTCGCGGACCCGGTCCGAGGTCGGTCTGGTGCCCTGTCCCGCCGGTACTGTCAGTCGCCGGCCGCCGAGGGAGCCGGCCACGATGCGTGTCACGCCGTCAAGCCTAGGCTCGACCGTGGAGTGACCCACACCACTCTCCAATCAGACATTTCCGATTTTTCATGGTGTACTGCGATTCAATTGGGCATGACTGCTCTGCGTGCGTGACTACGGAAAGTAGTGGGCGTTTGAGCAGGTCTTTTCAACGCTGCGTAGCTGGTCTTACGCTTCATGGCGTCGCGACAAATCGTTACGACTACCCATGAATTGGGGAGACGTTGATCCGGGCCGAGAACAATCGGTCACCGCTTTGCGGCCCGGGGAGTCAGTGGTGAGACCGCCCCCAGACTGCGACCTCGGGGGCACGTCTTGCGCAAGACCCTGCTCGTTCTCGGTAGCACCCTGCTCTTCGGGGGCGCCTTCGCCGGCACGGCCTTCGCCTCGTCGGCCATCTCCTCGGCGTCCTGCGTGCCGGCCGCTTCGGCGACGTACCGGCACACGTTCGACGGCCCGGCCGGCACCTCGACCATCACCGCGACCGCACCGCTGTGCGACGGCGAGCGGCAGGCCTTCACGCTGGTCTCCTACACCGCCCCGTCGAAGTCCTTCGGGAACCCGCAGTTCGTGTACGCCACGCACACCGCCTCCGTCACCGCCTCGACGCCGTCGGTGACCCTGCGCGTCGACGTGCCCGCCTGCTACACCCAGGTCGACACGGTCTTCGGCACCGACGTGATCAACCCGATCGTCGACGGCGGCCCGCGCTACGGCACCACCAAGGTCGGCGACACCGCCGCTCCCGGCAGCCGGTCGGCGGGCGTGCGGGCCTGGTACAACGGCGGCAACGCGACCTGCGCGCCGAAGCCCGCGGCGACCTTCACCAGCGACTGCGACGCACGTCACCGCACCGCCCGGCACCGCACCGCACCGCACCGCACCGCACCGCACCGCACCGCACGGCAGCATCGCCCGGCACCGCAGCACAGCATCGCCCGGCACCGCACCGCGCACAGCACAACCGGCAGCACGGCCCAGCACCGCACCGCGCACAGCACAACCGGCAGCACGGCCCGGCACCGCAGCACCGCACGGCAGCGCTGCCTGGCACCGCACCGCGCACAGCACCGCAGAGCACCGACGGGCAGGACCGCAGCGGGCCTCAGCGGGGCGCCTGACGCAATCCGCGTCGCCCCGAAGGCGCTTCAGCGGGAGGGCCGGATCGACCACCAGGTCGGTCCGGACCTTTCCCGTGTCCGGGGCGGCCGGCCCGCGGTCACGGCCGGGCGGTCGTCAGCCCTTCTCCAGGTATTCGGCGCGTTCCTCGTCGACGAGGCGGGCGACGGTGGCGGCGAGGCCGGGGTGGCGGGTCAGCTCGCGGTCGTCCTCCAGCAGCTCGAACGCCTCGGCCCTGGCCTCGCCGATCAGGTCGGCGTCGCGGAGCAGGGACAGGAGCCTCAGGTGGGAGCGGTGGCCGGACTGGGTGGCGCCGAGGACATCGCCCTCGCGGCGTTGCTCCAGGTCGAGCTCGGCGAGCTTGAAGCCGTCGGTGGTCGAGGCGACCGCGTCCAGGCGGGTCCTCGCGGCGGTGCCCTCACCGGACTCGGTGACGAGCAGGCACAGGCCCGGCGCGCTGCCCCGGCCGACCCGGCCGCGGAGCTGGTGCAGCTGGGAGACGCCGAAGCGGTCCGCGTCGAGGATCACCATCATCGTCGAGTTGGGCACGTCGACGCCGACCTCGATCACCGTGGTGGCGACGAGGACGTCGATGTTGCCGGCGGCGAACGACCGCATGACGCCGTCCTTCTCGTCGGCGGGCAGCCGGCCGTGCAGGACGCCGACGCGCAGGCCGTGCAGCGGGCCCTCCTCCAGCTGCGGCGCGACGTCGAGGACGGCGAGGGGCGCGCGGCGGTCGTCGTCGCCGGGGGCCAGGTCCTCGCCGTCGGACTTCGCGTCGCCGATGCGGGGGCACACGATATACGCCTGGTGGCCGGCGGCGACCTCCTCCCGGATGCGGCGCCACGCCCGGTCGAGGAAGGCGGGCTTGTCCGTGGCCGGCACCACGTGCGACGCGATCGGCGAGCGCCCGTTGGGCAGCTGGCTGAGCACCGAAGTCTCCAGGTCGCCGAAGACGGTCATCGCGACCGTGCGCGGGATCGGCGTCGCCGTCATGACCAGCACGTGCGGCGGCTGGTCGGCCTTGGCGCGCAGGGCGTCGCGCTGCTCCACGCCGAAGCGGTGCTGCTCGTCGACGACGATGAGGCCGAGGTCCTTGAAGGTGACGCCCTCATACAGCAGCGCGTGCGTGCCGACGATGATCCCCGCGGCGCCGGAGCCGATCTCGTCCAGCACCTTGCGCTTGGCCGCGGCGCCCAGCGAGCCGGTCAGCAGCGCCACCCGGGTCGCGTCGGGGGCGGCGTCGAGCTCGCCGGCGCGGGCCATGCCGCCGAGCAGGTCGAGGACGTTGCGGTGGTGCTGGGCGGCGAGGACCTCAGTCGGGGCGAGCATCGCGGCCTGCCCGCCCGCGTCGACGACCTGCAGCATGGCCCGCAGCGCGCACACGGTCTTGCCGGAGCCGACCTCGCCCTGCAGGAGCCGGTGCATCGGGTGCGGCCGGGCCAGGTCCGTGGCGATCTCGGCACCGACGTCGCGCTGGCCGCGGGTCAGCTCATACGGCAGGCCGGCGTCGAACGTCGACAGCAGCCCGTCGTCGCGCGCCGGGCGCGCCCGGGCGGGCCAGTCGGCGGCGCGGTGCTTGCGCTGGACCAGGGTCAGCTGGAGCGCGAACGCCTCGTCCCACTTCAGCCTGCGCCGCGCGAAGAACAGCGACTCGCGGGACTCGGGGCGGTGGATCTCCCGGAGGGCCTTGTCGAGCGAGGAGAGCTTCCTCTTGGCCCGCACGGTCGCCGGCACGGGATCAGGGGTCGGTGGCAGCACGTCCAGCACCGTGCGCACGGCCGCCGCGATCCGCCAGGTCGGCACCTTCGCGGCCGCCGGATAGACGGGGATGATCGCGCCGGCGAACTCCTCGACGCTCTCCTCGCCCTCGGCGCCGTCAAGCAGGATGTAGTCGGGCTGGTTGAGCTGCAGTTTGTTCTGGAAGCGGCCGACCTTGCCGGAGAACAGCCCCCATCTGCCGGGCCGCAGCTGCGACTCGCGCCACGGCTGGTTGAAGAACGTGACGCTCAGCTCGCCGCCGCTGTCGTCGCCGACGACCACCTCCAGCAGCGACCCGCGCTTGCCGGCGGTCTTGCCCCTCTGCGAGGTGAACGTCCGCGACGACACCCGCTTCACCTGCCCGAACACCGTGACCTCGGTGTCCATCTCCAGGGAGCGGATGTCGGTGTGCTCGCCGCGTTCCTCATATCGCCGGGGGAAGTGATAGACCAGGTCACCGACGGTGTGCAGGTTGAGGCTGTCGGCGAGCAGCTTCGCGCCGTTGCCGATCACCTTCTGCAGCGGTGTGGTCAGGTCGATCTCGGTCACCGGCTCACTCCACCCCGACCAGCAGCGGATAGTGCGGCTGGTCTCCCTCATAGCACTGCACCTCGACGAACGGCCACACCCCCGCGACGTGCCGCCGCAGCGTCTCCCCCAGCCCGGAGGGCGCCCCCTGCCCCTCGATGAGGGTGACCAGCTCCCCGCCGGCCAGCAGCATCCGGTCGAGCAGCAGGCACGCGGTGCGCTCCAGGTCCTGCCCGATGAGGTTGACCTCCCCGTCGACGATCGCGAGCACGTCCCCGAGCTGGCATCGCCCGGCGACGGTGAGCGCCTCCCGGGCCGCGACGGTCAGCTCCGCCGACCGGCACCGCGCGGCGGCCTCCGCCATCGCGATCACGTCGTCCTCGAACCTGCGGCCCGTGTCGCGCACCGCCATCGCGGCGAGCGCCTGCACCGGCGACCGGGTGGGCACGACCCCGGCCCTGATCCCGGCCGCCCTGGCTTCCGCGGCCGCCGCGTTGGCGATGGCGAGGACGTTGGCGTCGTTGGGCAGGACCACGACCCTGGACGCGCCCGTCGCCCGGATCGCGGCGAGGACCTCCCCCGTCGACGGCGTCCCGGTCACCACCGTGGCCCCCTCGGCGGCGAGCAGCTCGGCGAGGCCCCGTCCGCTGCACACGACCACCACCCCGGACGCGGCGGACCGCGGCGCGTCGCCGGACGGCTCCCGCAGTGGCTCCGCCACCCAGAACGACCCGGTCGACTCGAACCCGGACGCGCCGGAGGCAACGGCAGGCGCGGGAGAACCGGCCGACGCGGGAGAACCGGCCGGCGCGGGAGAACCGGCCGGCGCGGACGAGGCAGGCGACCCGGGCAACGCGGAAGCCGATCCGGTCGGCCCTGCCACATGGGCCGACCGCTGCTCGGCGATCTGCTCGGCGAACCTCGTCACGGTGATCCTGCTCGGCCGCCCGGCCGTGATCCCTGCCTCGATCGCGGCCCCGACATCATTGACGTGGACATGGACGTGCCAGGTGGGATCGTCGCCGACGATCACGAGCGAGTCGCCGAGCGCGCCGAGCGCTGCCCGCAGCGGCCCGATCGCCGGCTCGGGGGCGTCGAGCAGGAACTGCACCTCATAGCCGAACTCGACGGACCCGGCCTCGCGCTCCATGAACCCGGCCGGGACGGCGGCGGCACCGGGTCGCAGGGTGTCGAACCCGGGCGCCGCCTCCCCGGTCAGCGACGTCACGAACGCCTCCAGCAGCACGACCAGGCCCTGCCCACCGGCGTCCACGACACCGGCCCTGGCCAGCGCGGGCAGCTGCTCCGGAGTCCGCGCGAGCGCGACCCGCGACGCCTCGGCCGCCGCCCGGGCCACCTCGACGACACCGCCCCTGCCCGCCGGTGAACCGCCCGCGATCGACAGGGCGGCGGACGCGGCGGCGGACGCGACCGACAGCACCGTGCCCTCCACCGGAGCGGCCACCGCGGCATATGCCGAGTCCGCGGCCCGCCCCAGCGCCGCCGCGAGCTCGGACGGTCCGACGGCACGCGCCGTGGCCAGGGAAGACGCGAGGCCCTTCAGCAGCTGGGCCAGGATGATGCCCGAATTGCCCCGGGCGCCCAGCAGCGCGCCGCGCGCCGCGACCGCGAGCAGCTCCGCCGCCCCCGCGGAGGCCGGCGCGGCGGACACGGCGGCGGTGGCGGCGGACATGGTCAGCGCCAGGTTGGTCCCGGTGTCGCCGTCAGGCACGGGATAGACGTTGAGCGCGTCGATCTCGGACCGGTGCCGGCGCAGCGCGTCGAGACCGACGGCACACCACCGGCGAACCGCAGCCGCGTCCACACTCTCTGGCACGCGCCAGAGCCTATCGGCGACCACCGACATTTTCCCCGCCCGCCACCCGCGCCCCGCGCAGCGGGCGCCCGGCAAGGGCCGATTGGGTGTCCACGGGTCCCATCAGGTAACCTTGCGGGGTTGCCCGCCGGTTCGCCGGTCGGTGACACCTGGAATCCGCCGCCGGCCTGCCCGGTGGAGGGCTCCAGCCCGAGACGCAATCAATCCCAGGAGATCCCCGTGGCTAGCGTGTGCGACGTCTGCGGCAAGGGACCGGGCTTCGGCCACAACGTGTCCCACTCGCACCGGCGGACCAACCGCCGTTGGAACCCCAACATTCAGACGGTGCGCACCCCTGCCGGTGGCGGCACCACGCGGAAGGTGCAGGCATGCACCTCCTGCCTCAAGGCCGGCAAGGTCGTTCGCGGCTGATCGCCTGCACCAAGCACCTGCGGCAACGCACGGAGAAGCCCCGCGACCGATCGTCGCGGGGCTCTTTCGTGTGCGGCTACAGCTCGCGCCCGAAGGAACGGACGCTCGGGTAGCCCTTGTAGTGCCCGAAGTCGGGAATCAGCGAATACCCGACCGCCGTGTACAGGGCGATCGCCTCCGGCTGCGCCGTCCCCGTCTCCAGCCAGATGCGCTTGCGCCCGGCGCTGCGAGCGGAGTCCTCGACGGCCGCGACCAGCCGGCGGGCCAGGCCCAGCCCCCGGAACGCCGGCGCCACGTAGAGCCGTTTCAGCTCCGCGGTGCTCTCGTCCTCGGCGAAGGTCCGCCAGCCGCAGCACCCGGCGGGCACGTGGTCGGCGTACACGACGAAGAAGCCGCCCATCGGCGGGTCGAACTCACCGGGCTGGATGGGGGTGGTGTCCCCGTCCCCGCCGTAGCGCAGGCTCAGGTCGGCGAGCGTGGCACTGATCAGTTCGGTGGCGACCCGCGAGCCGTAGCGGGTCAGACGGATGTCGAGCTCAGTCACGCGTAAAGGGTATAGAAGCGTTCACTCGTTACCGGAAGTGGTCCCAGCCCGGCGCTCCGCCGGTGTACCGCCTACCGTCCACGGTCACCCCGTCACCCGCGGTGAAGAGGCTGGCCGGCAGGACCTCGCCGATCACGCGCCAGTCGTCGGGCAGCTCCACGGACGCCGGGAAGGTGGCCGCGAGGGCGTGGTCGTCGCCGCCGGCGAGGATCCAGCCGTAGGGGTCGACGCCGAGGGCGGTCGCCGCGTCGCGCATCTGCTCGGGCACCACGAACGCGGAGCGGTGCAGGTCGATCCCGACGCCGCTGGCGGTCGCGATGTGGCCCAGGTCGGCGAGCAGCCCGTCGGACACGTCGATCATGGAGGTGGCGCCGAGCCGGGCGCCCGACGGACCGGCCGAGTAGGGCACCTGCGGCCGCCGGTGCGCCTCGACCAGCAGTTTCGGGGAGCGGAAGCCACGGGAGAGGATGGTGTACCCGGCCGCCGCGTACCCGATCCGCCCGCAGATCGCGACGACGTCGCCAGGGTGCGCCCCGGTGCGGACCAGCGGCGCCCGGCCCTCCAGGCTGCCCAGGGCGGTCACCGCGATGGTCAGCGTGGGACTGGCGGACATGTCACCGCCGACGACGACCGCGCCGACCTTGCCCGCCTCGGCGGCCAGCCCGTCCGCGAGTTCCTCCGCCCAGGTGATCTCGAGGTCGGCGGGGGTACAGAGCGCGACGAGCAACGCCGTCGGCCGGGCCCCCATCGCGGCGATGTCGGCGAGGTTGGCGGCGGCGGCACGGTGGCCGATGTCGCGGGCCGTGGACCAGTCGCGACGGAAGTGCCGGCCGTCCACGAGCACGTCGGTGCTGGCCACGACCCGCCCGTCAGGTGCCGCGACCAGGGCCGCGTCGTCGCCGGGCCCCAGCAGGACCAGGGGCGACGCCGCCCCGAGCCGGGCCGTCACCCGTGAGATGAGCCCGAACTCCCCGGCGGTTGCAACGGTCACCCGTCCTCCAAAATTCAACAAGAAATCGATCATCGCGTGCGCGATGTTGCGGTTGACGCAGCGTGTCGTGGCACGATCACGCACGGCTGCTGCTCCGCCACCGTCAATGGTGCGGTAGGTTCAGCGCTGATCAGCGCTCGCGCGGCGCAGGAAGGAGTCGTGTCGTGGTCCAGGCATACATCCTGATCCAAACAGAGGTCGGCAAGGCACGCGATGTGGCGACCGCCATCCAGGAGCTGGGCGGGGTCGTCCGGGTCGACGCGGTGACCGGGCCTTATGACGTTGTGGTGCTCACGGAGGCGCGCAGCGTCGACGAGCTGGGCAAGCTGATCGTCAGCAACGTGCAGCTGGTGCCCGGCATCACCCGCACGCTGACCTGCTCGGTGGTGCACTTATAGATGACGGCTAGCCCCGCCAGGCTCGCCACCGTCACCGCGATCCCCGTCGCGCTGGTGGTGGGAGTCCTGGCGTTCTGGCTGCTCGGGGGCTTTCCCAAGGCGGCGGCCACCGGACCGGTCCGCACCGACGCGGCGTCGATGGACGACGCCACGACGGGGATCTGCCGTGCGCTGGTGGCGCGCCTGCCCGAGTCGCTCGGCGGGCTGCACCGCCGCCCCGTCAGCGCCGGCCCCGAGCAGAACGCGGCGTTCGGCGACCCGGCGATCGTGCTGTCCTGCGGCACCGTCGGCAGGCGGGCGGTTCCGCAGGACGCCCAGCTCATGGGTCTGTCGGACGTATGTTGGTATCCGGAGGAGCGAAGCGGCGAGACCGTCTGGACGACGGTGGACCGCCAGGTCCCGCTGCGGGTCGTGGTGCCGGCGAAGGCCGACGGCGCGTGGCTGGTCAACCTCTCGGCGCCGATCGTCGCGGCCGTGCCGTTCGCCGATCCGGGCACGACCCACTGCTAGACACCGATCTCCCCTCGGTCAGCACCAACCGGACGAGAGGGAGATCGATGCGTACTGTGCCGGCCGCCGCGCTGACGGAGCCGGCGTGCACCGGCCTCGGCGGGAAGCCGGTCCGGCGCCTGCGCGACGACCCGGAGCGCTACCACGTCAACGTGCACTCGTCGACGTTCCCGGACGGTGCGCTGCGCGGGCAGCCGCACCGCTCCTGACGTCAGTGCAGGCCGGTCCCACGCCGGACCGCGGCCTTGACCAGTCTGGAGATCAGCGTCCGGTACGAGACGCCGCCGGCCTGCCACACGACGGGGAACGCGGCACCCGGGTCGAAGCCGGGCATGGTGTCGATCCTGTCGAAGAGGATGTCGCCGGCGGGCGTGACCGTGCACTCGACCATGGCCAGCCCGGCGCAGTCGAGCGTGACGAACGCCTCCACGGCCAGGTCACGGACCCGGCGCTCGACGGCGCGGTCGAGGTCGGCGGGGGCGGTGACGACATCCCCGTCGACCTCACCGGGCACGCTCGACTCGGGACCGTCCGACGCGCCGGTGTCCAGGACGCCGACCGTGATCCGCCGGCCTGCGGGCGCGGCGGTGACGACGACCTTGGCGTCGACGGTGCGGGCCAGGTCGACCGCCGCGGGCAGCGCGGCCCAGTCGGTGACCCCGGTCACGCCACCGGCACCGCGGGCCGGGCGCACGACGACGGGCAGCCCGAGCCGCTCCCGGTCGGCCGCGGTGACCTCCGCCGAGCCTCTGAGCACCACATATGGGGCGACGGGCAGCCCCGCGGCGACCGCCAGCTTGCGCGAGAAGTCGTGATCCACGGCCACGGACGCCGCCAGTACACCGGAACCCACATACGGCAGGTCGGCCATCTCCAGCAGGCCCTGGATCGTGCCCTCGTCGCCGAACGCGCCCTGCAGCACGGGGAAGACCACGTCGATGCCGCGGAGCCGGGCGACCCCCTCCCGGGCGTCGACGACGGTGACCGCCGCACCCGCCGGCACCAGCTCGGTGGACGGGCCCCCGGACCGCGCGGCCTCGCTGAGCACCCAGCGGCCCTCGCGGGTCACGCCGATCGGCACGATCTCGAACTCGTCGGTGTCGAGGGCGTCGAGGAGGTCGGCGGCGCCGACGCTGGACACGGCGTGCTCGGTGCTGCCACCGCCGAACACGACGGCGACCCGGGTCTTCTCTGGCGTTTCCACGCGCCGACCCTAACCGCAAGGTCAAGCCGGCGCTGTCGGCTGGTCAGCACCCCACCCTGGGTCAGGAGCCGAGTGCGTCCAGTGCCTGCCGTACGTCGGCGACCAGGTCATCGGTGTCCTCGACGCCACACGAGAAGCGGATCAGGCCGTCGGGGGTGTCGTCGCCCCACTGCGCGCGGCGGTCGGCGGAGGTGTGCAGCCCGCCGAAGGACGTGGCGGCGAACACCAGACCCGCGGCCTGCAGGAACCGGTCCACGGCGGCCTTGTCGGCGAGGGTGAACGTGACCACGCCGGGGACGCGGCGCATCTGCCGGGACGCGACCGCGAACGCGGGATCCCCGGGACGGCCCGGCCAGCGCACCGACCCGACCGCCGGGTGCGCCGCGAGCAGCTCGGCGACCGCCGCGGCGTTGGCGGTCTGACGGGCCAGGCGAAGGTCGAGGGTGCCGATCGAGCGGTGCGCGAGCCACGCCTCGAACGGACCCGCGACCGCGCCGGTGGAGCCCCGCCACGCCGTGAGGGCCGCGGCGTGCCCGGCGTCGCGTGTGCAGACATAGCCGAGCAGGATGTCGGAGTGGCCGGTCAGGGCCTTCGTGCCGGACGCGACCGAGAAGTCGGCGCCCAGGTCGAGGGGGCGCTGCCCGAGCGGGGTGGCGGTGGTGTTGTCGACCGCGACGAGCCCGCCGCCGGCGTGGACGCGCGCGGCCAGCGCGGCGATGTCGCACACGTCGAGCCCCGGGTTGGCCGGGGTCTCCAGCAGCAGCAGCCGGACGTCCTCCAGCGCGGGGTAGGGGCCGGCGGTGGGCACCTCGAGGACCGTGACGCCCCGCCCGGCCAGATGCGAGGACGCGAACGCCCTGGTCTTGTAGTAGCCGTCGCCGGGCACGACGACGGTGTCGCCGGGGCGCAGCACGCTGAGCAGCACCGCGCTCACCGCGGCCATCCCGGAGGCGAACGTCACACACTCGCCGCCCTCCAGAGCGCCGATCGCCGCCTCCAGGGCGCGCCAGGTCGGGTTGTCGGTGCGGCCGTAGCCGTCGACGCCGGGCTGCGGTCCTTCGACGGGATCCAGATGGTACGGCGCGCCGAAGGCCGGACCGGGCAGGAACGGCCGGCCGGGCACGGGCTCCGGCAGCCCCGCGTGCACGACCCGCGTGCCATCACCAGTCATGGCGTCCCCTCCGCTTCGCTCCGGCGCCGCCCTGACCCAATCTGCGCCCCCGATGCCCGGCTCCTCGCTCCGCTGCGGACCGGTCATGACGTCCCCTCCGCTTCGCTCCGGCGCCGCCCCGACCCGAAACTGCGCCCCCGATGCCCGGCTCCTCGCTCCGCTGCGGACCGGTCATGCGGAAAATCTACTGATGCTCCCCCGTGGAGGGCACCCCGGGCCGCTCGGGCTTCGTCTCGCGGGCCATCAGCGCGGCGAGCGCCCGCAGCGGGTCGACACCCTCGTGGCAGACCAGCTCGACCTGCTCGGTGATCGGCATCTCCACGCCGACGCTGCGCGCCAGGTCGCGGATCGACAGGCAGCTCTTGACCCCCTCGGCGGTCTGCCGGGTCGCGGCCTGCGCCTGTTCGAGGGTCTCGCCGCGCCCGAGGTGCTCGCCGAACGTGCGGTTGCGCGACAGCGGCGACGAGCAGGTCGCCACCAGGTCGCCGAGGCCGGCCAGCCCGGCGAACGTCATCAGGTTGGCACCCAGCGCGCCGCCGAGGCGGGTGGTCTCCGCCAGGCCGCGGGTGATCAGCGTCGCCCGGCTGTTGTCGCCCAGGCCCAGCGCGGAGGCCATGCCGTAGGCGAGGGCGATCGCGTTCTTCACGGCGCCGCCGAGCTCACACCCGATGACGTCGTCGTTGGTGTACGGCCGCAGGTAGCGCGTGCTGATCGCGCGCTGCACGAGCTCGGCCCGGCGGATGTCGGTGCAGGCCACGACCGTCGCGGCGGGCTGCTCCGCGGCGATCTCGGGGGCGAGGTTGGGGCCGGTGACGACGGCGATGCGGTCGGGCTCGACCCCGGCGGAGTCGACGATCACCTCGCTCATCCGCTTGAGTGTGCCCAGCTCGATGCCCTTCATCAGGCTGACGAGCGTGGCGTCGGAGCGGATCGTGCCCGCCCAGGCGCCCAGGTTGTCGCGCAGCGTCTGCGACGGCACGGCGAGCACGACCAGGTCGGCGCCGTCGATCGCCTCGGCGGCGTCACACGTCGCGGTGATCGCGCCGGGCAGCCATGTGCCGGGCAGATAGTCCGGGTTCACGTGCCGCTCGCGGATCGCCTCGGCCACGGCCGGCCGGCGGGCCCAGACGGTGACGTCGGGGGTGCCCGCGTCGGCCAGCAGCTTCGCGAAGACCGTCCCCCACGATCCGGCCCCGAGCACGGCGGCCCGTCGAACGCTCATCTGCACTCCGTCTCACTCATGCCATCGTCCTGCGGGGTGTCCACAGCGGCGGCGGGGTCCCGCCGCGGATCTCCACGAGCATGTCGCGCAGGTGCAGCATGATGTGGTCGGTGATCTCGTTGAGCGTCTGGGCGGTCGGCTGCGCGTCGTCCCAGGCCGACAGATCGATCGGGTCGCCGGCGATGATCCGCACGTCGGCGCGGGGCAGCAGCTTCAGCTTGCTGGTGCGCGGGTCGTAGATCCGCTCCGGGCCCCACATGACGATCGGGATCATCGGCGCGCGGGTGTCCAGCCACAGCCGCGCGGCGCCGGTCTTGCCCCGCATCGGCCACAGGTCGGGCTCGCGGGTGGTGGTGCCCTCCGGGTAGATGACCACCGCCTCGCCGGTGCGGACGCCGTTGCGGGCGGCCTCCAGGGCCTTCACCGCGTCGGTGGTGCCGCGGTGGACCGGGATCTGGTGGTTGGCCCGCAGCAGGTAGCCCAGGACCGGCACGTTGAAGAGGCTGGCCTTGGCCAGGAACGACGGCCAGCGGCCCGCGTCGTAGATGTAGTGCGCGACGGCGAGCGGGTCGGCGTGGGAGATGTGATTGACCACGATGATCACCCCGCCCTCGGCGGGGATGTGCTCCATGCCGGTCCAGGTGCGGCGGGTCAGCACCCGCATCGTGGGCTTCACGGTCGTGACGGCGAAACGCCGCCAGAATCCGAGCCTCCGGCGTGTCATCTCACCCTCCCCTCACGGTTCTGCTGCGAATCATGCCACTGCCGGGCGCCGGGGCGCCGTGTCAGGATGGGTCATGCTCAGCACCTGGATGGCCACCTGGACTGCCGTGGTGCCGGTCAAGCCGCTCAGTGCGGCGAAGACCCGGCTGCGCGGCGCCGTCCCGGAGGCTACGCATCCCGGGCTGGTCCTGGCCATGGCCCGCGACACGGTCGCCGCCGTGCTCGCCTGCCCGGCGGTCGCCGCGGTGGTCGCGGTCTGTGACGACCCGCTCGTGCGGGCCGGTCTGGTCGCCGCGGGCGCCACCTGCCTGCCCGACACCCCCGCCGCCGGGCTCAACGCCGCCCTGACCTTCGGCGCCCGGGCCGCCGCCGGCGCTCCGGTGGTCGCGCTGACCGCCGACCTGCCCGCGATGCGCCCCGCCGACCTCACGGTCGTCCTGGCCGAGGCGTCCCGGCTGGGCCGCCGCGTGTTCGTGCCGGACCTGGAGGGCAGCGGCACGGTCCTGCTCGCCGCGCCCGCCGGGCTGCCGCTCGACCCGCACTTCGGGCCCGGCTCGGCGGCGGCGCACCTGCGCTCGGGCGCGGTCCGGCTCGACGGCGACTGGCCCGGCCTGCGCCGCGACGTCGACACCGCCGCCGACCTCGACGCCGCCGGCGGCCTCGGCCTGGGCACCCACACCGGCGAGATCCTCTGCACCCGCGCGTGACCTCGTCCAGGACGACGCGGCGCGGCTCCCGCGGCCTCGTCCAGGACGACACGGCGCGGCCCGCGCGTAACAGACCTGACGCACGGCCGCAGTCACGCGAAACACGCATCGAAATCCGCGCGCGGTAGCGTGGACTGATGCAGGGGACAGTGGCGACGTTCGACGAGGACACCCGCACCGGGACGGTGCTGCTCGACGACGGTGCGCAGCTGCAGTTCCCGGCCGCCGCGTTCGACGCGTCGGGGCTGCGCCACCTCCGTCTCGGACAGCGGGTCCGCATCGACCGTGACCCCGAGGGTGTCGTCGTGAAGGTCACACTGCCCACGTTGCCGTAGCCGCCAAGCAGCGGGAAGTTCATGTTCAGACCGGCACAAACGGGCCATGATGATCCGGTGGACGAAACGCCTACCGGTCGCAGCCGCCCCCGTAACGCAGCACAACGCCCCGACCCGCAGAGCGCGCCCCCCAAGGCCGCCCCGCGCAAGGCGGCACCGCGACGGGCGGCCCCCGCGGCGGGCGGGACGCCACGTGTCCGTCGGGCGACGAAGGCCGCGGCACCAGGAACTGGCGAAGACGTCCAGGTCAAGCCCGAGGAGGTCACCATGAGCGAGACGGTGACGGAGCAGTCCGCGCTGGTCCCCACCCAGAAGACCCCGGACGGGTCGCCGGCGGGAGCGGAGCACGACGCGCTGGTCGTCCCGATCGAGAAGCCGCTGCCGGAGGACCGCTACCTCAACCGGGAGCTGTCCTGGCTCGACTTCAACGCCCGCGTCCTGACCCTCGCCGAGGACCCCTCGACCCCGCTGCTGGAGCGGGCGAAGTTCCTCGCCATCTTCGCCAGCAACCTCGACGAGTTCTACATGGTCCGCGTCGCGGGCCTGAAGCGGCGGCTGCAGACCGGCATCCCGGTGCGCCGCCCAGGGTTCCTGCCGCCGACGGAGCAGCTGGAGCAGATCGCGGAGCGCACCACCGCCCTGGTCGCCCGCCAGTCGCGGGTGTTCGCCGAGGAGATCGCCCCGGCGATGGCCGAGGAGCACATCCACATCGTGCGCTGGAGCGAGCTCGACCCGGCCGAGCGGGAGCGGATGCGCACCTCGTTCCGCGAGCAGATCTTCCCGGTGCTGACGCCCCTCGCGGTCGACCCCGCGCACCCGTTCCCCTACATCTCCGGCCTGTCGCTCAACCTGGCGGTCGTGGTGCGGGAGCACGACGGCGGCGCCGAGCTGTTCGCCCGGATCAAGGTGCCCAACAATGTGCCGCGCTTCTACGCGCTGGACCGCATCACCCGCGACGGTGTCCGCACGGTGCGCTTCCTGCCGGTCGAGGAGCTGATCGCGGCGCACCTCGGGCAGCTGTTCTCCGGGATGCAGGTCGTCGAGCACCACCTGTTCCGGGTGACCCGCAACGCCGAGGTCGAGCTCGACGAGGACCGCGACGAGGACCTGCTGCAGGCCCTGGAGCGGGAGCTGGCGCGGCGCCGCTTCGGCCCGCCGGTCCGCCTGGAGGTCGCCGCCTCGATCTCCGACCATGTCCTGGAGCTGCTCGTCCGCGAGCTCGACATGGACTCCCACGACGTGCTGCGGGTGCCTGGCCTGCTCGACCTGACCGCGCTGTGGGAGATCTACAACGGTGTGGACCGGCCGTCGCTGAAGGACAAACCGTTCGTGCCGGCGACCCACCCGCACTTCGCCGAGGGCGAGACCCCGCGCAGCGTCTTCGCCCGGCTGCGCGACCACGACATCCTCGTGCACCACCCCTACCACTCGTTCTCGACCAGCGTGCAGCGCTTCGTCGAGCAGGCCGCCGCCGACCCCAACGTGCTCGCGATCAAGCTCACGCTGTACCGGACCAGCGGCGACTCACCGATCGTCGACGCCCTCGTCGACGCGGCCGAGGCCGGCAAGCAGGTCGTCGTGCTGGTCGAGGTGAAGGCGCGCTTCGACGAGAAGGCCAACATCGGCTGGGCCAGGACGCTGGAGCGGGCCGGCTGCCACGTCGTCTACGGCCTCGTCGGGCTCAAGACCCACACGAAGACCGCGCTGGTCGTGCGCCAGGAGGGCAACCACATCCGGCGGTACTGCCACGTCGGCACCGGCAACTACCACCCGAAGACGGCCCGCCTCTACGAGGACTACGGGCTGCTCACCGCCGACCCCGAGGTCGGCGCGGACCTCACCGACCTGTTCAACGTGCTGACCGGGTACAGCCGCCAGACCTCCTACCGGCGGCTGCTGGTCGCGCCGCACGGGGTCCGCCGCGGCATCATCGACCGCATCGACCGGGAGATCGCGCTCGGCGAGCAGGGCCTGGTCCAGTTGAAGGTCAACTCCCTGGTCGACGAGGAGATCATCGACTCGCTCTACCGGGCCAGCCAGGCCGGGGTGAGCGTCGACCTGATCGTGCGCGGCATCTGCTCGATCCGCCCCGGCGTGCCGGACCTCTCGGAGAACATCCGGGTCCGCTCGGTGCTCGGCCGGTTCCTGGAGCACTCGCGGGTGTTCCGCTTCGGCCGCGACGCCGCCGCCGAATACTGGATCGGCTCCGCGGACCTCATGCACCGCAACCTCGACCGGCGGGTCGAGGCCCTGGTCAAGGTCACCGACCCGGCCGCGGCCGGCGAGCTCGACCGGGTGCTGAAGCTCATGATGAGCGACGAGACCGGCGCCTTCGAGCTGGCCGGCGACGGCACCTGGCACCGGCGGCCCGGCAAGAACCCGCAGGAGGCGCTGCTGCGCCGCATCATCGACAGGATCGAGCCCACCACGTGAGATTCCTCGTCCGAGACGGCTTCACGCTGCCCGACCTGGCAGGGTCCGCCGGGCCGGGCAGCGCCGTCACCCTCGACGCCACCTTCCACGACACCCCGGACAGCGCGCTCGCGCGGGCCGGGGTGTCGCTGCGCCAGCACCGCGACGGCTCCTGGTCGCTGCTGCTGCCGGGCCGCGGCGGCGAGCTGCACCGCCCGGCCGCCGGCGCCGGGGTCGTCCCGCCGGACCTGCTGGACGCGGTGACCGCGTTCCGCCTCGACGCCGGCGTCGCCGCGGTCAGGACGGTCCGCGCGGCCGTCCACGTGCTGTCCCCGGCGGGTGCCGTCCTGGCCGAGGTCCGCGTCCTGTCGGCGCGCGCCACCGGCCGGCGGCCCAGCCGGGTCGAGGTGGCCCTGGTCGGCGGCGCCGCCGAGGACCTGGCCCGCATCGCGGAGCGGCTGACCGCCGCCGGTGCGGTGCCCGACCCCGCCGACGCCGGCCCGTCCGGTGACGACGGCAGCGCCGGCGCGGTGGTCGCGGGCGCGCTGCGGTCCGAGGTGACGCGGATCCTGCGGCACGACGCGTTCGCCCGGCTGCGCGAGACCATGCCCGACGGCGACACCCCCGTGCACCAGATGCGGGTCGGCACCCGGCGGCTGCGCAGCGACCTGCAGACCTTCCAGGCGCTGCTCGACCCGGCCTGGAGCCGGCCGCTGCGGGCGGAGCTCGGCCGGCTGGCCGGCGCGCTCGGCGGCGCCCGCGACATCGAGGTGATGCGGGCCCGGCTGCACGTGACCGCCGCGGCCGACCCGCTGGTGGCCGTCGACACCGGGTCGGTCGCCCGGATCGACGCCACGCTCGCCGGTCGTCAGGAGACGGCGCTGTCGGCGTTGGACGAGGCGCTGCGCTCACCGCGGTACGTGCCGCTGCTGCACGAGCTGGTGCGCCCGCCGCGGCTCGTGGGCCGGCACGCGGCCCCCGCCGTCAAGGTGCTGCCGGGGCTGGTGCGCAAGCCGTGGCGGCAGTTCGAGGCCGGCGCGGCCGCGCTCACCCCGGACCTGCCCGACGACGACTGGCACGAGGTGCGGAAGCTGGCCAAGCGGGCCCGCTACGCCGCCGACGCCGCCGCCCGGATCGTGGGCCCGGAGGCGGCGGTGCTGGCGAAGCGGATCGCGAAGGCGCAGAAGGTCCTCGGCGACCATCAGGACGCCGCGACCGCCGCCGACACGTGGTTGTTCGTCGCGCGGTTCCTCGACCGTGGCGACCACCGCCTCGCCGTGACGGCGGGCAGACTGTTCGAGCGCGAGCGGGCCGCGGTCACCCGGGCACGCGCCGCGTTCCCGGCGGTGTGGGCGGCGGTCTGTGAGGAGAACACCACAGCATGGTTGAAGTGAACACGGTCGTCCGCGCGGCGGGTGGCGTGGTGTGGCGCCCGGCGGGCGGCGGCACCGAGGGTGCGGAGATCGTGCTGGTGCACCGCCCGCGCTACGACGACTGGTCCCTGCCCAAGGGCAAGCTCGACGCCGGCGAGCACGAGCTGACCGCGGCCGTGCGGGAGGTCCACGAGGAGACCCTCGTGCACGGCGTACCGCAGGCGCGGCTGCCCTCGATCCGCTACCTGACGAGCGAGCCGGGCGTGGAGAAGCTCGTCGAGTTCTGGTCGATGCGGGCCCTGGTGTGGCGGGACCGGCCGGCCGACGACGAGATCGAGGAGGCGCGCTGGGTGCCGGCGGAGCAGGCGCCAGCGCTGCTGAGCTACGCGCACGACCGGGGCGTGGTGAAGGCGTTCCTGGACCTGCCGCCGGTGACCGCGGTGGTGGCGCTGGTGCGGCACGCGCACGCCGGCAGACGCAAGGAATGGACCGGCCCGGACGCGGAGCGCCCGCTGGACCACGCCGGCGTGGGGCACGCGGAGGCGCTGAGCGGCCTCCTGCGGCTCCTGCGGCCGCAATGGGTGGTGTCGGCCACCCCCCTGCGGTGCCGGCAGACGGTGGAGCCGCTGGGCATCGCGTACGACCTGGACGCCGCGTTCGACGAGGGCCGCTCGCCCGGGGCGGCCGCGGACGCCCTGCGGGGCATCGCCGCGCGGGGCGGGGCGACGGTGGTGTGCAGCCAGGGCAAGCTGATGCCGCCGCTGCTGACCGCATTGACCGGCCGGACCAATGTGGACTTCCACACCCGCAAGGGCACCGGGTGGATGCTCACCTTCAGCGGCGACCGGCTCGTCGGCTGGGATCCGGTGCGCCCGCTGCGGGTCTGACGGGCCGCGACGGCAAGGGGCGGCGCCGCGGGATCCGCGGCGCCGCCCCTTCTTGCGTTGCCTACTTGGCGGTGGCGGCCTTCTTGGCGGGCGCCTTCTTGGCGGCCGTCGTGGTGGACGCCGTGGTGGTCTTGCGCGCCGTCGTCGACACGGCGGCCTTCGTGGCCTTCGTGGTGGCCTTCTTGGCGGGGGCGGCCTTGGTCGCGGCGGTCTTGGCCGGGGCGGCCTTCGCGGCGGCCTTGGTCGCCGTCGCCTTGGTGGCGGCCTTGGCCGGAGCGGCCTTCGCCGTGGTGGCCTTGGCGGTGGTCGCCTTGGCGGTCGTTGCCTTGGCGGTGGTCGCCTTCGCCGTGGTGGCCTTGGCGGTGGTGGCCTTCGCCGTGGTCGCCTTGGCGGTCGTCGCCTTCGCGGCGGTGGTCTTCGTGGCGGTGGTCTTCGTGGCGGCGGCGGCCTTCTTGGCCGGAGCGACCTTCGGCACCTTGCCGGCGGCGACCATCTCGCGGAAGCTGGCGCCGGCCCGGAACGCGGGCACCGACGTCTTCTTCACCTTGACGGCTTCACCGGTGCGCGGGTTACGCGCGGTTCTCGCACCACGCACGCGCTTCTCGAAGACACCGAAACCGGTGATGGCAACCTTGTCGCCCTTGGTCACGGCAGCCTGGATCTCGGCCAGCACCGCGTCCAGCGCCGCGTTTGCCGACTTCTTGTCGCCCAGGCGAGCGCTGAGCGCCTCGATGAGCTCGGCCTTGTTCACGTTGTTTCCTCCCGTACCAGAAATGAAGTCCCTGTGGGCAAGGTATCCCAACGCACACAGGATACAAACATATGACGGAAAAGAAATCGTTGTGGAGCAACGGATCCGGCCGGAGGCTCATCGAGACGCCCTGCTGGTGCCTAGTGAACGACCGGTGTCCACTCGGGACGGCCTTGTTCGAAGGCGGTGATGGCGTCTTCGTGGCGCAGCGTCAGACCGATGTCGTCCAGGCCCTCCAGCAGGCGCCAACGGCTGAAATCGTCGATCGGGAAGGACCATTCGCGGTCCCCCGCGCGCAACTGGCGCTCCCGCAGATCGACCGTTACCGCCAACCGCGGATCGGCTTCGATCGCGGCCCACAGTTCCTCGACGAGTTTCAGGTCCAACTCGACGGGCAGGAGCCCGGCCTTGAGCGAGTTGCCCCGGAAGATGTCCCCGAAACGGGGCGCGACGACGGCCTTGAAGCCGTAGTTCTGCAACGCCCACACGGCGTGCTCACGCGACGATCCGGTGCCGAAGTCCGGCCCGGCGACAAGGATCGAGGCGCCCGTGTACGCGGGATTGTTGAGCACGAATGCGGGATCCGAGCGCCACGCGTTGAACAAGCCGTCCTCGAACCCGGTGCGGGTGACGCGCTTGAGGTAGACGGCGGGGATGATCTGGTCGGTGTCCACGTTGGACCGGCGCAGCGGGACGGCCGTGCCGGTGTGGACGGTGAACTTCTCCATGTCAGATTCTGCCTGTCTTCGCTTCGGCTGTTTCGGCTAGTTCAGGTCCGCGGGCGCCGCGAGGTGGCCGGCGACGGCGGTTGCGGCGGCGACCTGCGGCGACACCAGGTGGGTGCGCCCACCACGGCCCTGCCGGCCCTCGAAGTTGCGGTTGGAGGTCGAGGCGGAGCGCTCGCCCGGCTTCAGCGTGTCCGGGTTCATGCCCAGGCACATCGAGCAGCCCGCGAAGCGCCACTCGGCGCCGGCCGCGGTGAAGACCTCGTTGAGGCCCTCCTCCTCGGCCGCGGCGCGGACCGACGCGGACCCGGGCACGACGAGCATGCGCACGCTGTCGGCGACCTTGCGCCCGCGCAGCACGTCGGCGGCGGCCCGCAGGTCCTCCAGCCGCCCGTTCGTGCACGAACCGAGGAAGACCACGTCGACCGCGACGTCGCGCAGCGGCGTGCCCGGCGTCAGGTCCATGTACTCCAGCGCCCTCTGCGCCGCGACGCGGTCGGCGTCCTCGGCGAAGTCGGCCGGGTCCGGCACGCTCGCGCCCAGCGGCGCGCCCTGGCCCGGGTTGGTGCCCCAGGTGACGAACGGGGTGAGGTGGGTGATGTCGAGCGTGACCTCGGTGTCGAACTTCGCGCCCTCGTCGGTGCGCAGCGTCTCCCAGTAGGCCCTCGCGCGGTCCCAGGTCTCGCCCTTCGGCGCGTACTCCCGGCCCTCGACATACGCGAACGTGGTCTCGTCCGGCGCGATCATGCCGGCCTTGGCGCCCCACTCGATGGACATGTTGGAGACCGTCATCCGGCCCTCCATCGACATCCGCTCGATCGCGGGTCCGCGGTATTCCACGACGTGGCCGCGGCCGCCGCCGGTGCCGACCTGGGTGATGAGCGCCAGCACCAGGTCCTTGGCCGTGACGCCCGGGGCGAGCTCGCCGACGACGTTGACCGCCATCGTCTTCAGGTGCGGCTGCGGCAGCGTCTGGGTCGCCAGGACGTGCTCGACCTCGCTGGTGCCGATGCCGAACGCGATCGAGCCGAACGCGCCGTGCGTGGAGGTGTGCGAGTCGCCGCACACGATCGTCATGCCCGGCTGGGTCAGGCCCAGCTGCGGTCCCATGACGTGGACGACGCCCTGCTGCGCGTCGCCGAGCGAGTGCCTGCGCACGCCGAACTCGTCGCAGTTGCGCCGCAGCGTCTCGATCTGGGTGCGCGACACCGGGTCGCTGATCGTCAGCAGGTTGTCGGTCGGCGTGTTGTGGTCCTCGGTCGCGATCGTCAGCTCCGGACGCCGCACCGGGCGGCCGCCGAGGCGCAGCCCGTCGAACGCCTGCGGGCTGGTGACCTCGTGGACCAGGTGCAGGTCGATGTACAGCAGATCGGGCTCGCCTGCGGCGGAACGGACGACGTGCGCGTCCCACACCTTCTCTGCGAGCGTCCGCGGTCGTGCTTCTCCCACCATCTGGACATCCTAAAGTTTGGGAGGTATGTTTCGGTCTGTGGGACACAGTATGAGCGGTGTTGGCGTGCTCGACAAGGCGGTGGTCATTCTGGCCGCCTGTGTCGACGGCGCCAGCCTGGCCGAACTGGTGGACCGGACCAAGCTTCCCCGGGCAACGGCGCACCGGCTCGCACAGGCCCTGGAAATCCACCGATTGCTCGTTCGTGACGCGCAGGGACGCTGGCGGCCGGGGCCGCGTCTCGGCGAGCTCGCCAACGCGGCACCCGACGTTCTCCTGACCGCGGCCGAGCCGATGCTCACCGCACTGCGCGACGCGACCGGCGAAAGCGCGCAGCTCTACCTCCGCCGGGCCGACGAGCGGCTCTGCGTGGCCGCCGCCGAGCGGGCCAGCGGCCTGCGCGACACGGTGCCGATCGGCTCGGTGCTGCCGATGACCGCCGGCTCCGCCGCCCAGGTGCTCCTCGCGTGGGAGCCGCCGGAGGCCGTCATGCCGCTGCTGCCGCGCTGCAAGTTCACCGGCCGCACCCTCGCCGAGGTCCGCCGCCGCGGCTGGGCGCAGAGCGTCGCCGAGCGCGAGGCCGGCGTGGCCAGCGTCTCCGCGCCGATCCGCGACCGCACCGGCCGGGTCATCGCGGCGATCAGCGTGTCGGGCCCCATAGAGCGGCTCGGCCGGCGCCCCGGCGACCGGCACGCGATGGCGGTGGTGCGGGCTGGACAACGCCTGTCCGGCCTGTAGCCTCCGGCTCATCGAGCAAAGCTTGACCGGAGGAGTCACCGATGCCTGAGTCCACCCCTGCTGCTCCTGAGCCGATCGACGACGGCCTTTCCGAGGCGCCCGACACCCCGGAGGGTGAGGCGTCCGGTGTCGGTCAGGCCCCCTCGGGCGGCCCGGACCGTCCGACGACCGGCCCGGGCTCGCCCAGCCCCGACGGGCCGCAGCGCCCCGCTCCGCCCACCGTGCCCGGTCCTCCGGCTCCGGCGCCCGCGCCGGCCGGGGGCAAGGGCGGGTGCCTGAGCATGGTGCTCGGCCTGATCGTCCTGGTCGCCGCGCTGCTGGGCATCGCCGCCCAGTTCTAGCCGTTCATCGGGTGCTCTCGGGCGCCACCGTCCCCTTAGGATTCGGCGAATTCGACGGGGAGGAGCATCACCATGTCCGAGAGCACCCATCCACCCGACGGCACCGGCGCCGCGCCGGAGCCCGATGCCATCCAGAGCGCTGCCGCACCGCAGCCCGACGGCATCGAAAGCGCCGCCCTGCCGGAGCCTGACGTCATCGAGTCACCGCAGCCGCCCCGATCGCGGCGGCTCGCCGTCGTCCTGAGCACCGCCGCCGTCGTGCTGGTGGTCCTGCTCGGCGGTGGCGCGTTCGCCCTCGCCCGGATGTGGAACGGCCCGACCGGCACCCTGCCCGAGGACCTCGTGCCCGGCTCGGTGGCCGCGTTCGCCCGCGTCGACCTCTCCCCCGGCATCGGCCAGCGGCTGAAGGTCGAGGCGTTGCTGCGCAAGGCCGGCGGCAGCGGCCCGAAGACCCTCGACGCCACGAAGCGCGACATCTTCGCCGATCTCGACGCTCCGATCGGCTACGAGGACGTCGCCGGCTGGTTCGACGACCGGATCGGCATCGCGGAGTGGGCCGACCCGGGCCGCGACGGCAGGGGGGTCACGCTCGTCGCCGTCTCCTCCCGCGACGACGACAAGGCCCGCAAGGCGCTCACCGCCGCGCAGCAGAAGGCGGGCACCGACCGGCTCGGCTTCGTCGCCGGCGACGGGCACGTCCTGCTCGCGTTCGGCGGCAAGGACCTCCAGCGGGCCGCGACCGACGCGGCCGCCGCCGCGAAGAAGGCGCCGCTGTCGAAGGAGCCCGCGTTCACCGCGGCCGTCGCCAAGCTCCCCAGCGGCCAGCCGGGCCTCGCCTGGGCGGACCTGGCCCGCGCCACCGACCTGCAGCAGGCCTTCTTCGGGTACGACCTCGAGGACGGCGAGGAGGACGTCGCCGGTCCCCCGATCGCGCTGCCGGAGCTCAAGGGCACGCTCGTCGCCGGTGTCCAGGCCGGCGACGACGGTCTCGAGGTCCGCGCGCGGGTCACCGGCGGCTCCGGCCTGCCGCTGACCGGCGGCACCGGCGCCGCCGATGCCCTGGCGCTGCTCAGCGCGCTCCCCGCCGGCGCCACCGCGGCCGGGGCGGGCGCGGGGCCGCTCGGTGACCTGTCGCTGTTCGGCAGCGGCGGCCACCTGCTGTCCTCGGTGCTGTTCCCGGCCACGCTGTTCGCCGGCCTCGGCGACCTCGACCCGGACTCCCTGCCGCCCCCGCCCGGCGTCGACCCCGGCCTCGTGGTCACCCTGCCGCCCGGCCTCGACCCCAGCGACCCCGAGTCGGTGCAGCGGTATCTCGAGCAGCACCCCGAGCTGCTCGACCGGCCCGGCGGCGCCGTCCTCACGTTCGAGCGCCGGGGCGGCCTGGACCCGCAGGAGGTCGGCAAGGCCAACGACGCGCTGGGCAAGGCCCTCGCGGCCGCGACGTCGGTGACCTTCGCCGTGGCCGGGCCGCAGGGCAAGCCGGAGGACCAGGGCAGGCCCGGGGAGCTCAGCAGCCCGCTGCAGGTGGACCTGCGCCTCGCCGACGCGGCCGCCGCCAAGCAGCTGCAGGCCGACCTCGCCGAGCTGCTGAAGGTCGGCGGCACCGTCTGTGAGGTCCGCGACGACCACGTGATCCTGCGCACGAAGACGTTCGCCGCCGGTGCCGGCGGAACCCTCGCGGACGACGCGGGCTTCCGCGCCGCGACGGCCGGCGGGATCCCTGCCGCCACCGCCGCGTTCTACGTCGGCGGCGGCGACATCGCTCCCGCCAAGGCGATCGGTGTCACCGTCGGCCGCGACGGCGCCGACACCGTCGTCATGGCGCGGATCCTGATCGGCTGAGCCGGTCAGTCCAGGTCCACGACCTCGCGGCCCAGCGGCCAGAACGCGGCCGGCACGAGCTTGAAGTTCGCGATCCCGAACGGGATCCCGATGATCGAGATGCACAGCGCGATGCCGGCGGTGATGTGGCTCAGCGCCAGCCACCATCCGGCGAGCACGACCCACAGCACGTTGGCCAGGCCCGTCGCCACCCCGGCGTCGGGCTTGGCCTGCACCGTGCGCCCGAACGGCCAGAGCGAGTAGACGGCGAGGCGCCACGAGGCCACCCCGAACGGGATCGTGATGACGAGCACGAAGCAGATCAGCGCGGCGAAGGCGTAGCCCACGAACAGCAGGAGGCCACCTCCGAAGACGAGCCACAGCACGTTCAGGATGAAGCGAATCATGCTTCGATCATCCCTCTGCCGCGCCACCGCACAGGGTGAGGACCTCCTCGGCGCAGCCCCAGGACAGGGTGACGCCGGCACCGCCGTGGCCGTAGGCGTGCACGACCCGTACACCCGCCGCCGGCGCCGACGGGTCCAGCTCGACCCTGGCGCCGCCGTGCCGGGCGGGCCGCAACCCGGCCGCCTGCCACAGCACAGGCGCCCCGGCCAGCTCCGGGACCAGCTCCGTGCACCTGGCGAGGATCGCCGCGGTGGTGGCGGGGTCGACGGTCGTGTCCCACTCGCCGGGCTGGTAGGTGCCGCCGAGGACCACGTCGCGGCTGCGGGGGTGGATGTACGTCATCCCCGCCGGGTGTTCCTCGTCACGCACCGAGGTGACGAGTCCCGGGTTGGCGACGCCGACGACCTGGCCGCGGGCCGGGTATACGGCCGGGTCGTCCGCGAGCTCCCGCGCGCCGAGGCCGCCGCAGTTGACCACGAGGCCGTGCGGCAGGTCGGACAGGCGACCGACCCGCTGCCGCACGACCCGGCCGCCGGCGGCCACGAACCGGTCCCGCAGCCACCGCAGGTACGTCACCATCTCGACGGAGGGGACGGTGAAGCGCCACTCGCCCGCCTCCTCCTGGAAGCCGGGCACCGCCGCCGCCCACCAGGGCGTGGTGTGCGGCCGGCGCAGGAGCATGCGGGTGGGCCGGGCGACGACCCCGGGCACGCCCGCCGCCGCCTGCGCGCTCAGCTCGTCGAACGTGCGCACGGCCCAGCTCAGGACCCGGGGGTCCGCGTCGGTATGGCTGGGATACCAGACCGCGGCGGCGAGGCCGGACACGGTCCGCCCGGGCTCGTCGGCGGTCACGACCGTCACCGCGTGGCCGTGCTCCTGGAGGCGGACCGCGCAGGTGAGGCCGATGATCCCCGCGCCGAGCACCGTGATGTCGCTTCCCATGCCGTCCACGTCACCACGCGCGGGCCGGTGCCGTCCAAGACCGGCCTTCCGCACGCGGTCGGCGTGATCGCGCCCCCAGCCTTAAAGGGGGCTGGACCGTACCTTAAGTGAGAGCGCTCTATCGATCGATTTCCATAAAGGTTATTTACTGTTAACAATCCTTCCTTTACATTGGCCGCATCACCCCCACTGCACGAAGGGAGCGATCGATGCGAAGAACGATCGCGCTGGTTCCGCTGGCGCTCGCCGCCATCGCAACATCACTGTCCGTCTCGGCCTCACCGGCCGCGGCGCACGGCTACATCTCCTCGCCCGCCAGCCGCCAGGCGATGTGCGCCCAGGGGCGCGTCGCCAACTGCGGCGAGATCGTCTACGAGCCGCAGAGCGTCGAGGGCCCGAAGGGCCTGACCAGCTGCAGCGGCGGCAACAGCAGGTTCGCGCAGCTCGACGACCCGAACAAGGGCTGGCCGGCGACGGCGGTCGGCAACTCCGTCACGTTCAACTGGGTGCTCACCGCCCGGCACTCCACCAGCACGTGGGAGTACTTCGTCGGTGGCACCCGGATCGCGGTCATCGACGACGGCGGCCGCCAGCCCGGCGCCACCGTCGCCCACACGGTGAACCTCGGCGGGCGCACCGGCCGGATCCTGCTCCTGGCCCGGTGGAACATCTCCGACACGCCGATGGCCTTCTACTCCTGCGTGGACCTCCAGGTCGGCGGCGGTGGCAACCCCACCCCGACGCCCACCCAGCCCACCCCGTCCCCGACGGTGAAGCCCACGCCGACCCCGACCCCGACCGCCACCCAGCCTCCGGCCGGCGGCACGTGGGCGGCGGGCACCGCGTACGCGGTCGGCGCTCGCGTCACGTACGGCGGCGTCACGTACCAGTGCCGCCAGGCGCACACCGCCATCGCCGGTTGGGAACCGCCCAACGTCCCGGCGCTCTGGCAGCGGGTCTGACCGTGTCGTTCGAGGGTGCCCCTGACCGGGCACCCTCGTCTCATTCGAGGGGTTCCGCCATGAAGGGTCTGCTCGTGCTCGTCTCGGCGTTGCTCCTCGCCGGCTGCGCCGCCGCCCCGGCGCAGCCGGCCCCCGCGGGCGCCGGCGCCACGTCGAAGGTCTACAACGACACCGACGTCATGTTCGCCCAGATGATGGTCGCCCACCACGAACAGGCCCTCGCGATGGTCCGGCTGGCCCGCACCAAGGCCGTCCGCGACGACGTCCGCACCCTCGCCGCCGCCATCGAGGTCACCGAGGCCGACGAGACCAAGACCATGCAGGTCTGGCTCCAGTCCTGGAACCAGCCCTCCACCGCCGCCGCCGACTCCCACGCCGGCCACGGCGGCGCCCACGGCACCGACGCCGACGACATCGCGGCGCTCGGCACCTTCGACGGCCCCGGCTTCGAGCAGCGCTTCCTCAACATGCTGGTGGCCCACCAGCACAACGCGGTCGAGATCGCCCGCATGGAAACCGGCTCCGGCGTCAACCCCGGCGCCCTCGACCTGGCGAAGCGCATCACCGACTCCCGTACCGCCGAGATCCAGCAGATGCTGCGCTACCTCGAAACCGGCTGAACGCTGCACCGGTTGCCTCGCAAGGCATACGGGACGGCGGGTGGGCGGGAATAGACTCGGGGCCATGGGCTTGACCAACTGGGCGGGGAACCTGACGTTCGGCGCCGCTCGCGTGCACCGGCCGGGATCGGTGGACCAGGTGCGGGAGGTCGTGGCGGGGGCCGAGCGGGTGCGGGTGCTGGGGTCGGGGCACTCGTTCAACGACATCGCGGACACGCCGGCCGATCTGGTGAGCGTCGCGGGGTTGGCGGTGGAGCCACGCATCGACGTGGAGGCGGGGACCGTCACCGTCGCCGGCGGGGTTCGGTACGGGGAGCTGGCCACGTTCCTCGACGCCGAGGGGTTCGCGTTGCACAACCTGGGGTCGCTGCCGCACATCTCCGTCGCGGGGGCGGTCGCCACCGGTACACACGGATCCGGCGTGGCATCGGGCAACCTGGCGACGGCCGTGGCGGGGATCGAGCTCGTCACCGCGGATGGGGACCTCGTCCGGATCGGGCGGGGGGACGCGGACTTCCCGGGCAGCGTGGTCTCGCTGGGCGCGCTCGGCGTCGTGGTGGGTGTGACGCTGGATGTGCGGCCGTCGTACACCATCCGCCAGCACATCTTCGAGCGGCTGCCCAGGACGGTGCTGGACGAGCGCTGGGACGAGATCGCGGCGGCGGGCTACTCCGTGAGCCTGTTCACCGGGTGGGCGGGCGACACGGTCGACCAGCTGTGGCTGAAGCTCGCCGACGGTGAGGAGCCGGACGGGTTCGGGGCGGTGCCGGCCCGGCGCCAGATGCATCCGATCGCCGCGATGTCACCGGTCAGCTGCACGGAGCAGGGCGGCGTCCCCGGGCCGTGGCACCGGCGGTTGCCGCACTTCAAGCTGGAGTTCACGCCCAGCAACGGAGAGGAGCTGCAGACCGAGTTCTTCGTGGCGCGGCAGGACGCCGTGGAGGCGTTCGCGGCGGTCGAGCGGGTGCGGCACCTCGTGACGCCGGTGCTGCAGATCTCCGAGATCAGGGTCGTGGCCGCCGACGACCTGTGGCTGAGCCCCCACTACGGACGCGACAGCGTGGCGCTGCACTTCACCTGGATCAGGGACGAGGCGCGCGTCGCGCCGGTCGTCGCGGCACTGGAGTCGGCGCTGGCGCACCTGGCGCCGCGGCCGCACTGGGGGAAGGTGTTCCACCACGCGGCGCGGCCCGAGCGGCTCGCCGACTTCCTCGCGTTGCGTGACCGGCTCGACCCTTCCCGTAAGTTCGGTAACGCGTTCGTGGAGCGGCATCTGGCGGCGGAGTAGATTCCAGGCGTGCGTATCGCTCGTTTCGCCCACAGCAGTGGCATGTCATTCGGAGTCGTCGAGGGCGAGCCCTCGGCCGGGCTCACCGGACTCACCGTCGCCGAGATCGACGGTCACCCGTTCGGGGAGCTGCGGTTCACCGGTCAGCGCTGGGCCCTCGCCGACGTGCGGCTGCTCTCGCCGATCCTGCCCAGCAAGGTGGTGTGCGTCGGGCGCAACTACGCCGACCACGCCGCTGAGCTCGGCAACGAGGTGCCGAAGGAGCCGCTGCTCTTCCTCAAGCCGTCCACGTCGATCATCGGCCCCAACGACGCGATCCGGATCCCGCCGCAGTCGCAGCAGGTCGAGCACGAGGCCGAGCTCGCCGTGGTGATCGGGGTCACCGGCGCCCGCAGGGTCGACCGGGCCGGCGCCGCCGCGGCGATCTTCGGGTACACCGCCGCCAACGACGTCACCGCCCGTGACCTGCAGCGCAAGGACGTGCAGTTCACCCGGGCGAAGGGCTTCGACTCGTTCTGCCCCATCGGGCCCTGGATCGTCACCGGTCTGGATGTCAGCGACGTCGAGGTCCGCTGCGAGGTCAACGAGGAGGTCCGCCAGCTCGGCCGCACGAAGGACATGGTCTTCGACGTGCCCACCCTGGTGTCGTATGTCTCACACGTCATGACCCTCCTCCCCGGCGACGTGATCCTCACCGGCACCCCCGCCGGCGTCTCCCGCATGGTGGCCGGCGATGAGGTCACCGTCTCGATCGAGGGCGTCGGCGCGCTCAGCAACAGGGTCCTGACCTTGGAATAGGCGCGTTTGGGACAACCGATTTGGCCTGGTGCGATCCCTCCGGTAAAGTTTCCAACCGGCGCACACAGCGCCAATGGGGTATGGGGTAATTGGCAGCCCAACTGATTCTGGTTCAGTTAGTCTAGGTTCGAGTCCTGGTACCCCAGCACCGCAGCAAGATCGCGGTGCTGTATCGTTCCACCGCACGACCGAGCAAGACAGCACGTATCTGGGGCCCCGTCGTCTAGCGGCCCAGGACGCCGCCCTCTCAAGGCGGTAGCGTGGGTTCGAATCCCATCGGGGCTACAGTCCAATGGGCTCAACCTGTTCACGGGGTTGAGCCCGTTTCCGTTGGTGGACTTCCGCGTTCCTCGCGCGCGGCTCCGCCGCGCTCCCCAGCGGGGGGTTCCCACCCCGCACCCCCCATGCGACCGCATTCGCGGCGCACGCTCGCTTCGCCTCGCGGACGGGGGTTGCTTCGCTGCCCCGTTTGGCGTCATGACGCCTGCCTCGATCGGAAACCCGCCCCGCCGGGGGAAGGGCGCTGGCGTTCCATCGCTGATGCGGTTGGGCCGTCCGTCGCGCTGCGGGTCCGACGTCTGCTCGTTGCACCGCTGTCCCTGACCGGGCGTGACGGCCTTTGTGGAGTACGGCCGGCGGCCCGTCGACGCGTTGGCGTCGGCGGGCCATGGCTGCGTTGTCGGGCGCTTCGTCCTGGCGGCGGGCCTGCCTCAGGCGTCGCGGGTTTTGAAGAGGTAGGCGGCTACGGCCAGGAGGAGGGCTGTCCAGCCGGAGAAGACCGCCAGGCCCTGCCATTGGGTCAGGAGGGCGTCCGGGGGCAACGTCGGCTTGAAGGCGAGCTGGCCCGCGTTGGTGGGCATCCAGGCGTGGACGTGGGCGCCCCAGGAGCCGGGGAGCAGGACGGTCAGGTTGGAGACGATGAGGATCAGGCCGAGGACGCCGGTGATGGCGCCGGCGGTGTGGCGGACGATGGCGCCGAAGGCGAGGGAGAAGAGGCCGAGGACGGTGAGGAAGAGGCCGGCGCCGAAGACGGAGCGGGCGATGCCCGGGTCGGTGAGGTCGACGGGGATGTGGTCGGACATGACCCAGCGGCCGGCGAAGAAGGCGGTGAAGCTCAGCAGCTCGCCCACGGCGAACATCAGGACGGCGAACACGGCGACCTTCGCGAACAGGACCTGCAGGCGGCGGGGCTGGGCCTGAAGGGTGGAGCGGATCATGCCGGTCGTGTACTCGGCGGAGACCACCATGACGCCCAGGACGGCGACGATGAGCTGGGAGATGAAGACGGGCTGGTCGATGATGATCTGGAGGGGTTCGGCGGCCATGAGGGCCTGGTCCTCGGAGGACAACGACGACCACTGGCGCATGATGACCCAGCCGATGAAGGACATGAGGCCGACCGAGATGGCTGCCATCGCGGCCAGGGACCAGGTGGTGGAGCGGACGGTGCGCAGCTTCGTCCACTCGGAGCGCAGCAGGCCGTCGAAGCCGGCGCGGCGGGTCGCAAGCGTGGTCATCGGGGCTCCAGGGTGCCGTGGTATTCGACGCTGTCCTTGGTGAGTTCCATGAAGGCCTGTTCGAGGGAGGCCTGCACCGGGGCGAGCTCGTGCAGGCGCAGGCCGTGGTCGAAGGCGAGGTCACCGATGTGGTGCATCGGCAGGTCCGTCACCACCAGTGCGCCGTCCTCGTCGATGGCGGTGCCTCCCGCTGTGCGTACCAACGCCGCCAACGCCGCGGCGTCGGAGGTGCGGACCCTGGTGGCCAGGACGGAGTTGCGTTCGATGAACTCCTTGACCGTGCAGTCGGCGATCATCCGGCCCCGGCCGATGACGAGCAGATGGTCGGCCGTCAGCGCCATCTCGCTCATCAGGTGCGAGGAGACGAAGACGGTGCGACCCTCGGCGGCGAGGGACTTCATCAGGTTGCGGATCCAGAGGATGCCCTCGGGGTCGAGGCCGTTGACCGGCTCGTCGAACATCAGGATGCGCGGGTCGCCGAGCAGTGCGGTGGCGATGCCGAGCCGCTGACCCATGCCGAGGGAGAAGCCCTTGGAGCGCTTGCGGGCCACGGCCGTGAGGCCGACGATGTCGAGGACCTCGTCGACCCTGCGCCGCGGGAGGTTGTTGGTCTGCGCGAGGCACAGCAGGTGGTGATACGCGCTGCGCCCGCCGTGGATCGCCTTGGCGTCCAGCAGGGCACCGACCTCGAGCATCGGGTTGTCCAGCCTGGCGAACGGGCGGCCGTCGATGGTGACGCGGCCGCTGGTGGGGGCGTCGAGGCCGAGGATCATCCGCATGGTGGTGGACTTGCCGGCGCCGTTGGGGCCGAGGAAGCCCGTCACCTGGCCCGGTTTCACCGTGAACGACAACTGGTCCACGGCGACCCGGTCGCCGTAGCGTTTCGTGAGGCCGACAGCCTCGATCATGATGGTCCCTCCGCTCAGAGCGCCGTGCGGACGACGCGGCACCGATGAGCGGCAAGCTATCCAAACCTTGCTGTGGCGAGCCTAAGAGAACCTGTGGCAGCGCACAGTTTTCAGCCGATCACGTTCACCGCGCGGGCCACCACGAGCAGGACGGTCACGAGCGAGACGGCGGACTCGGTGAGCATGCCGACCTTCGCCCAGGTCGACATCGGCATGGTGTCCGTCGGGCTGAAGGCCGTGGCGTTGGTGAACGACAGGTAGAAGTAGTCGAAGAACTCCGGCTCCCAGTCGTGCGGCGCGAGGGTGCCCGCGGTCAGCTGCGGGAAGAGGAAGTCCGGATGCGGGTCGCGGCCGTCGGCGCGGGCCGCCGGGCCGCCACGGTCGCCTTCCCAGAACCACAGTGCGAACACGATGACGTTGGTCAGCCAGATCGCGGCGCCCCACAGCAGCAGGTGCGACGGCTCGATGCCGCCGTGGCCGAAGAGGGCCCGCACGAGCAGCGCCGCCGACCAGGCCGTGGCGATGCCGAGGACGGCGGCCAGGCCGATGCTGAGCGGGCGCAGGAAGCGGGTCTCCCGGTTGATCCGCAGCGGGTTGACCACGACGATGCTGAGCAGCAGGGCCGCCGCCAGGCCGGGCAGCAGCCAGCGCGGCCGGGGCGCCAGGTCGGCGGGCAGGAGCAGGTGCACGGCCACGGCCACGGCCACGGCGAGCGCGGCGGGCCACCGCTGCTCGGCCTCGGTGCGTCGCAGCCAGCCGGGGGTGGGCTGCGACCGCTCGTCGCCGTTGCCCTGAGCCGACGCGGGAGGCAGATCAGTCACGGCCGCTAACGCTAGACCTTCCGGAGCCGCTGTGTACCGTGCGAGCTGTGGCACAGCACGATCTGCGGGCACATGTGACGTGCGTGGCGGCTCCGGCGGCGTGGCTCTCGGGGCCGTCCGGCCAGCTGCGCGGCGGCGCCGACGGGCTCTTCGTCGAGGATCGCCGGCTGCTGGCGCGGCTCGAGGTCACCGTCGACGGGGTCGAGCCCACCGTGGTGGACGTGCGTCGCACCGGTGCTGCTTCGGCCGTTTTCGCTGATGTACGGGACGGCGTCACCGTCACCCGTAGCCGGTTGGCCGAACCGGTGGGCGGCACCGAGACCATCGCGCTGTCCAGTGACGCCGCGGCGCCACGCACCGTGCACCTCGCGGTGACGGCCGCGACCGACTTCGCCACCACCGGTGCCGTCCGGGACGGATCCACAGTGGACACCGTGGAGTTCCACGGCGAGGCGCGGCACCCGGACGGCATGACGGTCCGGCTCGACGCCACGCCCGCGTCCGACGCGGCGGACGCGTTGCGATGGACCGTCGTGCTGGAGCCGGGCGGGAGCTGGACGGTCGAGCTGCGCTTCACCCGCACCGACATCCGGCCGATCCCGAGAGCCAAGCGCTTCAGCACGCTGCGGGTGGCGGCGGCCGACGCGCGGCTCGACGCGCTGGTGCGCACCTGCGTGCAGGATCTCGACGCGCTGCGGCGCACCGACGGCGCCGACGTCTACTACAGCGCCGGCAGTCCCTGGTATCTGGCGCTCTTCGGCCGCGACGCGCTGTGGTCGGCGCGGCTGGGGCTGCCGCTCGGCACCGAGGTGGCGGCCGGCACGCTGCGTGCGCTCGCCGCCCGGCAGGGCACCGCGTACACCGGCGGCACCGAGGAACAGCCGGGCAGGATCCCGCACGAGGTCCGCCGCGAGGACGCCGCGCACCGGCTGCCGCCGGTCTACTACGGCACGGTCGACGCCACCGCGCTCTTCGTGTGCACCCTCGCCGACGCGCACCGCTGGGGCATGCGCCCCGACGCCGTGGAGGCGCTGCTGCCCGCGGCGGAGGCGGCGCTGGAGTGGCTGGCGGGGC
This sequence comes from Dactylosporangium sp. NPDC005555, assembly GCF_040605635.1. Lineage (NCBI taxonomy): Bacteria > Bacillati > Actinomycetota > Actinomycetes > Micromonosporales > Micromonosporaceae > Dactylosporangium > Dactylosporangium sp. NPDC005555. The sequence goes on along the minus strand of NZ_JBEXDG010000018.1, from coordinate 76,520 downwards.
ACGAGGGGTTCATCGCCTACCGGACCGACGGCGACGGCCTCACCCACCAGGGGTGGAAGGACTCGGCCGACGGCGTCCAGTTCGCCGACGGACGGGTCGCTACGGGCACTGTCGCACTGTGCGAGGTCCAGGCGTACGCGTACGAGGCCGCCCGCCGCGGCGCGGACCTCCTCGACGCCTTCGGCCGGCCGGGCGGCGACCGCTGGCGCGCCTGGGCGGCAGACCTGGCTGAACGGTTCCGCGCGGTGTTCTGGTGCCCGGGCGGCTATCCGGCGATCGCGGTCGTCGACGGCGAGCCGGTGACGCAGGACGGCGAGCCGGCGACCCGCGACCGCGAGCAGGCGACACAGGACGGTGAGCCGGTGACCCGCGACGGTGAGCCGGTGACGCCGGAGGCACGGCAGGTGACGCGGGTCGATGGCGTTGCTTCCAACATGGGGCATCTGCTCGGCACCGGGCTGTTGTCGGCGGCGGAGCGCGCGGCGGTCGCCGGTTGGCTGGGGCGGCTGCGGTCACCGTTCGGCGTGCGGACCCTCGCGGCGTCCTCCGCCGGCTACGACCCCGTCTCGTACCACGCGGGCTCCGTCTGGCCGCACGACACCGCGATCGCCATGCTGGGGCTGGCCCGCGACGGCCACCGCAAGGACGCGGCGGCGCTCGTCACGGCACTGCTCGACGCCGCGGAGCGCTTCGACTTCCGCCTGCCCGAGGTGTACGGCGGCGACGGCACCCCGACGCCGTATCCGTCGGCGTGCCGCCCGCAGGCCTGGTCCGCGGCCGCCGGGCCGGCGATCCTCACCGCGCTGCTCGGCCTGGACGTGGACGTGCCCGCCGGCCGGATCACGTTCGATCCGATCGCGCCTTCGCCGGTGGGCGCGTTCCGCGTGCGGGGCCTGAAGGTGGCGGACGGCGAGCTCGACGTCACGGTCGAGGCGGACGGCACCCTCACGGTCCACAATGGACCTATCGGCGTCGCGTTCCTTCTCGCGGACGGCACCGCGGCGAGCATCGGCCGCCCCTCCCCCGCGGCGGCCACCGCGGACACGCCTGCGCCGGCCGCCCCGACCGCCTGACGGCCCGCCCCTGGCCGCCGCGCGACCACTTCGGACGGACGCCGCGCGGCCGAGGCACGCGACCGCCTCCGACGGCAGACGTCCGCCCACTTCGGACGGACGGCACGCGACCGCCTCCGACGGCCGGCGCATGCGACCACTTCCGGCGGCAGACGTCCGGCCACTTCGGACAGACGCCGCGAGACCGCTTCGGACGGACGCCGCGCGGCCGAGGCACGCGGCCGCGTCCGGCGGGCAGACGTCCGCCTACTTCGGACGGACGGCACGCGACCGCCTCCGACGACCGAGGCGGCCGCCTCCGACGACCGAGGCGGCCGCGTCCGACGGCAGACGTCCGGCCACTTCGGACGGTCGGCGCGATCCGTTTCGAGAACCTACTTCGGCGGGGTGAGGCGGAGGATCGTGCCGGCGTAGTCGTCGCTGACGAGGATCGAGCCGTCGGCGTCGACCGCCGCGTCGACCGGGCGCAGCCACGGCTTGGCGGCCTTCGTGTCGACGAGCCCCGACAGCAGGTCGACCGGGTCGCCGGGCCCCTTCGCCGTCCACGGCACGAACACGACCTTGTAGCCGACGGGCTTGGTGCTGTTCCACGAGCCGTGCATCGGGATGACGGCCCCGCCGAGCGCCGGCACGAACGTCAGCCCCAGCGGCGCCGTGTGCGCCGGCAGCCCGAGGTCGATCGGGTCGGCCTTGTCGCAGTCGGCCTTGCCGCCGTCGCGGTTGAGCTCGTAGTCGCGGTGGAACGGCAGGTTGTGCGTGCCGTTGTCGCTGTTCGGGTTGCAGAACGGCCAGCCGTAGAACCCGCCGTCGCGCACCTTGATGAGCTCCTCCACCGGATACTGGTCGACGAACTGGCTCATCCGTTTGCCCTTGTCGGACTTGCCGTCGCCGTCGACGTCGCGGTCGTCGGGGACGAGGGTGTTGTCGCGGTTGTTGACCACGACCCACAGCTCGTCGCTGTCCGGCCGGAACGCGAGGCCTTCGGCGTTGCGGATGCCGCGCGCCATCAGGTGCTTGCCGGCGTTCTTCCCGGCGGCGTCGTAGGTGTAGATCGCGGCGCGCTGCGGGTCGCTGACGGTGTCCTCGACGCACGCGTTGCAGGTCGAGGCGATCGACACGTACAACAGTCCGCCCCGCACCGCGATGTTCTTCAGCACGTGCGCATAGGTGCCGCGCAGCTCCGGGGTGCTGGTGTCCGGCAGCCCGTCGACGACGACCTGGCCGCCCTGCGCCTTGAGGTCGCCGGACTTGTACGGATACCGGACGACCTTGTCGGCCTCCGCGACGAACAGCCAGGTGGCCCCGCCGACCTCGGCGAACACCATGTCGTGCGGCCGGTTGAGGCCGGTCGCGAAGTCGGTCACCTTCCCCGCGCGCACCACGCGCACCTTGCCCTGGCTCGGCTGCGACACCAGCAGGTCGCCGCTCGGCGTGAAGGTCATGAACCGGGCCTTCTCGACCCGCGCGTAGACCGCGGCGGTCCATCCCGACGGCATCGTGACGGTCCGTGCGACGTCGAACGGCGCGGCGTCCACCGACCCGCCCGCGGCCACCCTCACGCTGGTCGGGGCCCCCAGGACCAGCGCCGGCGCGGCCGAGGAACCGGACCCGGGCGCGGGCGCGCTGCTCGTCCGCACGGGCTCCGCCCGCTCCTTCGGCTGACCGCCGCATCCGGACAGAACCACCGCGGCGACGACCAGTGCACCGAGCTTGCGCATGCGTGAGACGGTACAACCTAAGCTGGTCGGGTGCTCACAGACCAGCTGACCAGCGCCGCTGCGAGGGAGGCCCGCCGGGCCGCCCACGAGGCACGGGTCGACGCCTGGATTCTCCCGCATCTGGAGCGCCGCCGCCGCGGCGAGAAGCACCCGGTCCTCGACTTCCTGTTCACGTACTACTCGTTGCGCCCCGCGCAGCTGCGGCAGTGGCGGCCGGGCGGGGAGCCGCACCGGCGGCCCGAGACCGTCGCGTGGGTGCGGGCCCTGCTCGCGGCGACGGCGTCCCGCCCGGCGCATCTGGGCTGCTTCGGCCTGCACGAGTGGGCGATGGTGTATCGGCAGACCCAGGACGAGTTGCGGCACAACGCGTGGCCGTTGCGCCTCGGGCCGGCCGGCACCGACGCCGTCGTCGCGGCGAGCCGCATCCGGTGCAGCCACTTCGACGCGTTCCGCTTCTACACCGCACCCGCCCGGTCGTTGAACCTGCTGCAGCCGACCCGCGAGACCCAGACGGCCAACGAGCAGCCCGGCTGCCTGCACGCCAACATGGATCTCTACAAGTGGTCCTACAAGCTGGGTCCGCTCACGTCCGGCGAGCTGGTCGCCGACTGTTTCGAGCTGGCCTGCGCCATCCGTACCCTCGACATGCAGGCCAGCCCGTACGACCTCGCGGCACTGGGCTACCCGCCGGTGGCCGTCGAGACGAGCGACGGGCGGGCGGAGTACACCCGCCGCCAGCGGGAACTGTCGGAGCGTGCGGCACCGTTGCGGGCGGCACTCATCGACGTGTGCGATCAGGCCAGCCAGCCGTAGACCTGCCAGCCGATCCCCGCCACCGCGGCGAGCGCGAGGGCGGCGAGGTAGGTCAGGACCAGACGGGTGTCGCGCAGGACGCACTTGGAGCGGGTCAGGCCCTGGCGGCGGGCGCGGAGGTAACCGGCGATGCCGAGCAGCGCGAACCCCAGCAGGGCGACCGGTCCGAGCAGCCACGCGAGGGCGGCGATCGTCGCGTACACGCAGAGCCGCAGCGGATCGTAGGGCTGCGGGGCCGACGTCACAGCGCTCTGGGCAGGCGCTGGGCGGACAGTGCGGGCCAGGCCTGGACGGCGCAGAAGGGGGCGCACTGGTGGCCCCCGGACCCGCCGACGGTGGCGACGTGCACGCAGCACTGCAGGAGGCGTTCCTCGATCATCGTGGCCATGTCCATGAACGGCTTGACCGTGATGCGTTTGACGCGCTCGCCGAGCATCTTGCGCAGCCGGTTGCGGCCGCCGGGCAGGGACGAGGAGACCAGGGCCGTCAGGGTGGAGATGCCGAGGTCGCAGTTCTCGCAGATGTCGCGCCACAGCGAGCCGACGTCGGGGTGCGACAGCGACGACTGCTCCGACAGCAGCCCCAGCAGCGAGTCCTTGACGGCGGTCCGCAACGCGGCGGGCAGCTGCACGTCGGCGATCCGGTTGGCCACCAGGTCGGGTTCGAGGTCCAGGAACGTCAGGAGCCGGTCGTGGCCGATCAGCTCGGTCATCGACTGCCACTCGCCGGCGTCGTCGCGCAGCAGGTACCCCACCGAGCAGCAGTGCGGGTGCGAGCACGGCAGCGCGGTCAGGTCGCGCCAGGTGACCTGGTCGCCGGTCTGCGGGCCGAGGCGGGCCAGGACGCCGGTGTGGGTGAGCCGGTCCATGGGGTCGATCGCACCCGAACGACCGGATCCGAACTGCGGCTGCAGGGAGACGCCGCCGACGTACGGGGTGTCCAGGGCGCGTTTCACGACGGCGCCGATCTCGTCGTCGTTGACGCCGAGCGCGCAGGTCATCGTGAGGGTGGTGAAGATGCCGCGGGACGACAGCCGGTCGACCGCGGCGTCCTTGAGGCGGCGCAGGTCGGCGCCGCGGTGGTGCTTGGCGGCGCGTTCGGAGACGCCGTCGTACTGCAGGTAGACCTCGACCCGCTCGCGGTGCTCGGTGAGCAGGTCCAGCAGCGCGTCGTCGCGGGCGATCCGCACCCCGTTGGAGTTGACGAGGACCCGCACGACGTTGCGCGCCGACACCTCGCGCAGCAGTTCGGGCAGGTGCGGGTACAGGGTGGGCTCCCCGCCGGACAGCATGAGCACGTCGATGCGGCCGTTCTCGCGGGACAGCTTCGTGTCGACGCTCGCGAGGATCTCGGCGAGCGGCACGACGCCCTCGATCGCCGGGGACGAGTCGGTGAAGCACGTGGGGCAGCGCAGGTTGCAGCTGTCGGTGAGGTCGGCGAGCAGGATGCAGGTGTGCTGGGTCTGCATCTCCGGCAGCCCGGCGAGGTACGCCGACGGCACGGGCGCGAAGTTCCCGGCGAGGTCCGGCACGTGCGCCTTCGTCGGCGCGGTCCACTGCTCCAGGTACCGCAGGATCTCCGGCGACTCGTCGTAGAGGGTGCGGACGAGGCCGTGCGACGGGCAGCCGCGCTCCAGCCAGATCCTGCCGTCGCGCTCGGCGAGCCAGCCTGACAGCCGCTGCACCGTCTCCAGTGGACGGTCAGGGCGCTCGTCGTGGCAGTGCGGGCAGAACGCGTTGACGTACCGGTGGATCCGGTCACCGCGAAGCTGCATGCCGGTGCTCATGATGCCCCCGAATTGGCGTTGATGACCGCGATGCACACGCCGATGCCCGCGACGGGGAAGACGAGGACGCTGACCGCCCAGCCGATGAGGAGGCCGAGGCCGAGACCGCGGTCGCGGCGGGCGATCCAGACGATACCGACGACCAGGCAGGCGACGAACAGCAGCAGCTGCAGCAGGATCTCCAGGTAGATGCCCAGCAGCGCGTTCTCGCTGTTGTCGGACACAGCACCCAGGAACACCCCCAGCACGCCAAGGCCGATGGTGAGGACCTGGCCGAGGGCGGCGAGGCCCAGCCCGATCGCGACCTTCCGGCCCCGGATCGGGCGTTCCCCGCCCGGTGGCGGTGGTGGGGGCGGCACGGTCCACGTCATGCGGGCACTGCTTCCTTCCGTTTCACCAGGTCGCGGGTCAGGCCCGCCACGATGAGCGGCAGGCAGGCCAGGAGGAACAGCTGCGGCCTGGTCAGCCCGGCCCACACCACCTCGTTGCCCCGCACGAACTCCACCATGAAACGGAAGACGGCGTAAGCGGCCAGATAGATTTTGAACAGCGCGCCCGGCGCGGTCACCCGCTCGCGCAGCGCGAGCAGGCCGCCGAACGCCAGGGCGTGGAACAGGATCTCGTAGCCGAAGGACGGGTGCAGCGGCACGCCGGCGGCGGTGTGCGTCGCCTGGGCCTGCGCCGCGTTCAGCGTGATCCCCCACGGCAGGTCCGTCGGGGTGCCGGGCGGCTCGGCGAGCAGGCAGCCGATCCGCCCGACCGCCATCCCTGCCGCGACCGCGGGCGCGAAGAGGTCACCGGTCCGCCACGGGTAGCCGGCCACCTTCTTGGCCACGATCGCGCCGGCGTACGCGCCGACGAGTCCGGACAGGATGCTGCGGTTGCCGTACGCCCACTGCTCCAGCAGCGTGGCGTTGTCGCGCGGGTCGAGGTGCTGCGCCCAGGTGCCGAGCCGGGCGAACAGGGCGCCGCCGACGAGCGCGCCGGCCAGCACATACCAGAGCCGGTCGTCCTGCGCCCGGCGCCGGCGGATCTCCCACAGGAACACCAGGGCGGCGACCGCGATGCCGGCGGCCACGCACACGTCGTGGGTCAGGATCGCGACCGGGCCGAACGTCACGATGACCGGGTGCACAATCGCGCAGCCTAGCCGGGCGTCCGGGGGTTCTGTGAAGATTCTCAGCAGGGGGCGGGCCGGTTGGCGCGGCTCGCCTACCCTGGCGGGATGGTCAGCATGCAGGATTCCCCGCCGCTCGCGGCGCCGGCTGCGGCACCACGGCGGCGCCGGTGGCTGACCGTGCTGGTGTGGCTGCTCGTCGCGCCGTTCGCGGTGTGGGCGGCGACGCGGGTGTTCGGTCTGGAGAGCGGGTTCCCGACGGTCCAGCTGATCGCCTTCACCCCGTATGTCGCGGTGATCTCGCTGGTGCCGCTGGCGATCGCCCTGCTGACGAAGCGGATCTGGCCGGCGGTCGCGGCGACCGTGGTGGTCGTGGCGTTCGCCGCGTGCATCCTGCCCCGCTGGATCTCCGACAGCGACGCCGGGGTGCGGGAGGGGCCGACGCTGCGCGTGATGAGCGTCAACATGCTCATCGGCCAGGCCGACCCCGGCAGGATCGTGTCCCTCGTGCGCAGCGGCGCCGTCGACCTGCTGACCCTGCAGGAATACACCGAGGAGGCGCGCACCGCGCTGCGCACCGCCGGGCTCGACCAGCTGCTGCCCAACGCGGTGTCCTACCCGCGACCGGGCGTGACCGGCTCCGCCGTCTACAGCCGCTTCCCGCTCACCGACCGGGGCTACCGCCGGTTCATCTCCGACTTCGGTCAGGCGCAGGCCGGTGTACGGGTCCCCGGCGCCGCCGAGCTGCACGTGGAATCGGTGCACTCGTGCGCCCCGTCCGACGGCACCCGGGACGCCTGCTGGGTGGCGGATCTCGCCGCGCAGCCCGCCGCGACGCCGTCCGGTCCGGTCAACCTGCTCATCGGCGACTTCAACGCGACGCTGGACCACGACGCGATGCGCGGGGTGCTCGCGAAGGGCTACCACGACGCGGCCGACGTCGCCGGTGCCGGGCTCGACACGTCGTGGCCCTACGACGAGCGGTGGTACATCCCCGGTGTCACGATCGACCACGTGCTGACCGACAAGCGGGTCGGGGTGCGCAAGGTCGTGATCCACCGGATCGCCGGGACCGACCACAAGGCCGTCTTCGCCGAGCTGGTGCTTCCGAAGGCCGGCGGCTGACCCGTCCGATCATGCCGATTCCGCGCCGATTGATCACTCGCGCGTACCTCCGGCTATACGCGGTTCGTTGGCCGGGAGTACCTTCACGTACGGATCGGGCGGAACGCCCCGACAGAACCACGTTGGAGCAGATGGGTGACACGAACCTTCCGCGGCATCGCGCTCGCCGTCATCGCGCCGGTTGTGCTCATGAGCGTCCTCGCGGGCTGCTCGGACAAGAAGGACGACGCCGGTGGTGACTCACCGTCGACGGCCGACCGTCCGACGGTGGAGGTGACCGCTCAGCCGCAGGACGCACAGACGGCGCAGGTCACGGCGGAGCAGGTGTTCGACAACCTGACCGAGGGCGACTGGGCCGGGGCCTGGGAGCTCTGGACCGACACCGCGCAGACCGCCATCGCCAAGGACGCCTACGTCGACCTGGTCTCGACCTGCACCACACTGCAGGGCGACTATCTCGTGACGTCGGTGACACCGGTCGACGACTCCACCGCGACCGTCAAATGGACGCGGACCCCGGCGACCGGCACGGCGACGAACGGCACGAACACGATCAAGTATCAGAACGGCCAGTGGAAGTTCGAGCCTGAACCGGCCGCGCTGACCGCTTTCCGCCAGAACAAGTGCCCGTAGTGGTTGCGTGAGGCGGGGCGTTTCCGGCCCCGCCTCAGCACAGTGTTACTTCTTGGTTACACCCGCACCTGGCGGGACAGCCCGTAGCTGAGGGCGTCGACGAGGGCCGTCCAGCTCGCCTCGACCACGTTCTCGTGGACGCCGACGGTCGTCCAGTCCCCGCCCGTCGACCTGGTCTCCACCAGGACCCGCGTGACGGCACCCGTGCCGTGGCTGCCCTCGAGGATCCGGACCTTGTAGTCGGCGAGCTCGAAGCGCGACAGCTCCGGGTAGTGCTTCGTCAGGGCGACCCGCAGCGCCTCGTCGAGGGCGTTGACCGGGCCGTTGCCCTCCGCCGTCGCGATGATCCGCTCCCCCCGGACGCGGACCTTCACCGTCGCCTCGGACACCACGGCGCCGTCCTCGCGGTGCTCGACGAGGACGCGGTACGACTCGAGCGCGAACGGCTTCGGCACCGCGCCGTCGGCCAGCTCGGCGCGGGCGAGCAGCTCGAACGACGCGTCGGCTGCCTCGAACGACCAGCCCCGCGCCTCCAGCTCCTTCACGCGGGTGGTGACCCGCGACAACGCCTCCGGATGGCCGGCCAGGTCGACGCCGAGCTCGCGTGCCTTGAGCTCGATGCTGGCCCGGCCGGCCATCTCGGTCACCAGGATCCGCATGCCATTGCCCACGACGACCGGGTCGATGTGGTTGTAGAGCACGGGATCCACTTTGATCGCGCTCGCGTGCAGGCCCGCCTTGTGAGCGAACGCTGACGACCCGACATAGGCCTGGTGGGTGTCGGGTGCGATGTTGGCGATCTCTGCGATGGCGTGCGAGACGCGCACCATCGACTCGATGCACCCGTCCGGTAGGACCGGCATACCGAGCTTCAGCTGGAGGTTGCCGACGACGGCGAAGAGGTCGGCGTTGCCGGGCCGCTCGCCGTAGCCGTTCGCGGTGCACTGGAAGTGCGGGACGCCCGCCTCGACGGCGGCGACCGTGTTCGCCACCGCGCAGGACGTGTCGTTCTGGCAGTGGATGCCGAGCCGCTCGACCGCGTCGGCCTCGGAGATGCCGAGCGCGACCGCGAGCCGGCCCTTGACCTCACCGATCGTGCGGGTGATCAGCGAGGGCAGCATCCCGCCGTTCGTGTCGCACATCACGGCCTTCTCCGCGCCGGCGGCGAGCGCGGTCGCGGCGACCTTCGCGGTGTACTCAGGGTCGAACGCGTATCCGTCGAAGAAGTGCTCCAGGTCCAGGAACACCCGGCGGCCCTCGCCCACCAGGTACGCGACGGTGTCGTGGACCATCGCCAGGTTCTCCTCCGGCGTGGTGCGCAGCGCCCGCTCCACGTGCCGCAGGTCCGACTTGGCGACCAGCGTCACGGCCGGCGTCTCCGCGTCGAGCAGCGCCCGCACCTGCTGGTCGTCCTGCACGCGTACGCCGGCCTTGCGGGTCGACCCGAACGCGACGAACACCGCGTGCTTGAGCTCCAGCTCGGTCCTCGCCCTGCGGAAGAACTCCGTGTCCTTCGGCATCGCGCCCGGCCAGCCGCCCTCGATGAAGCCGACGCCGAACTCGTCGAGCAGCCTGGCCACCGCCAGCTTGTCGACGACTGAGTAGCTGATCGCCTCGCGCTGGGCGCCGTCGCGCAGTGTGGTGTCGTACACCTGCATGGTCTTCTCCTGGCTCTGGCTTTGGTTCCTGGCTTTGGCTTCGGGTTTTTTGTGGCTTCTGGCGGGGATGGGCCAACAAAAAGACCCCTCGCGAATGCGAGAGGTCTGCGCGGCCAGCTAGAGGATGCTGGGCGCGCTAAGGGCCAATAATGAGCCGAGTCACGTTGGGTAGCTTGCCACGCCTGTGCCGCCTGTGGCACGTGATTCCGAATTCTGAGAACGCAGGTGATCTGCTTCACGATTCACCCTGTTCGTCACGTCCCTGTAACGCGCGTCGGTCAAGGTTGGAACCAGTCAAGCGAGAGCAACCAGGAGGTCCCCGTGCTCACCGTTGGTGAACACACCTCGGCACCACCGCCGGGCAGGTCGTCGGTCTGATGTCGATCGAGGAACTGAAGGCCGCGCTGCCGGCATACGCGAAGGACGTCGAGCTCAACCTCGACTCCGTCCTCGCCGGCACCCTGCTCACCGAGCAGCAGCTGTGGGGCACCGCGCTCGCCTGCGCGATGACCACCCGCAGTGCCTTCGTGTTCCGCGCGGTCCTCGCCGAGGCCGGGAATCATCTGAAGCCCGAGGCTGTTGAAGCGGCCAAGGCTGTCGCATCCCGCATGGCCGTCCACAACGTCTATTTCCGCGCCAAGCACCTCATCGGTGACGAGGCGTACAACCACCTGCCGGCGCGCCTGCGCCGCCAGGTGACCACCTGGCCCGGCGTCAGCACCACCGACGTCGAGCTGTGGTCCACAGCAGTATCCGCGATCACCGGGTGCGGGGTGTGCCTGGAATCGCACGAAAGATCACTTCGTGGTGCAGGGGTGTCCCGCGAAGTGGTCGACGAGGGTCTGCGTGTCGCCGCGGTAGTTCACGCGTTGGCCGTGACCCTCGACGCAGAGGCAGCTTCCGTCTAGGAGCTTTCCTCTTGTACGGGTGTCGGAGTGGCGGCTCCGGCACCCGTACGCTGCTGTCCTGTTACCGCCTTTCGCCTTCGGCGACAGCGCTGTTACCCGCCCGTCGCCTTCGGCGATAGCTCGCTGCCCCACGCTTCGCGCGGGTCCCGCCGGGGGGATTCTCACCCCCGGAGCCCCCCAATGCGCCGCTCCGCGACGCACTGCCGGCTTGCGCGGCAGCCTCACACGCATGCGCGTGGCATCACCGTGCCTCCGCCCGCGCTTCCATGATCCGGAAGACTCTTGATCGCCAGGGCGACGACATCTCTACCGGATCACGAGTTACACCGACCGGCCGCCGGGCGGTCCGGCTGGTTTCCGTGATCCGGAAGACTTTTCGTCGCCAGGGCGACGACATCTCTACCGGATCATGAGGAATCGCTCGAGGGGTGGGTGCCTGATCGGGTGTTGTCGGTTGGCGATTCGGGTGGGTTTTTCATGGATCGCGCCGCGTAGGGGCTGCTCAGGGGGTGACTGGGGCGGATGGTGTCGCTCTGTCGTGCAAGTTGCGCACAGCGTGTCTGCGCGGGGACAGGGTCGGCGGTTACCGTTTCGGCAGCATCCGTCGGGCGCGGGCCGGCGGCGGGGACTCGGGATCCTGGGGGCGACAGGCGATGATCGACGACGGTGTTCCGCCCGGCTCCGGCGCTGAGGCGGGGGGCGAGCCGCCGATCGAGCCACCGTTCGGCTGTGCTGATCCGATGCTGTGGCGGGTCGCGCGGGCGCTGCACGACGCCCACAAGCCGCGGACCGACAACTTCTGCGAGTGCAAGGCGTTCTGGCCGTGTCCCGACGCGCAGCTGGCCGAGGAGGCGTTGCTGCTGGCGTACGAGCGGCCGACCCCGCGTGGCTTCCGCCCCGGATACGGACGGACCTCCAACCTCGGCCGCTGGTCCGCCTGAGACCCCGGGCCTCGACGGCGTGATCGACGGGAGCCGGGGACGCCGTGGGTGTTCGCGGCCGGGACGGTCGCGGCTGGGCGACTACCGGCGGCGGGAGAGGGAAGGCCGTCAAGGCCTGACCGGAGGCTGACGGGAGCCACGGGCCTCGGCCACGACGGACCGGAGCCCGCATGGGTGGGCTAAATGACGCGGTGGACCCAGCCGTGGGGGTCGGGAGCGGTGCCGCGCTGGATGCCGACGAGGCGCTCGCGGAGGTCCATGGTGACTTTGCCCGCGGTGCCGTCGGCGATGGTGAACTCGCCGGAGCGGTCGCGGACGACACCGATCGGGGTGATGACGGCGGCGGTGCCGCAGGCGAAGGCCTCGCGCAGGTGGCCGCTGCGGGCGTCGGCCTGCCACTGCTCGTAGGAGTACAGCTCCTCGCGGACCGTGAGGCCCTGGTCGGCGGCGAGACGCAGGACCGACTCGCGGGTGATGCCGGGCAGGATCGTGCCGGTCAGCGGCGGCGTGAGCAGGGTGCCGTCGTCGAAGACGTAGAAGACGTTCATGCCGCCGAGCTCGTCGACGTAGCGCTGCTCGACGGCGTCGAGGAAGACGACCTGGTCGCAGCCGTGCTCGATGGCCTCGGCCTGGGCGACGAGGCTGGCGGCGTAGTTGCCGCCGCACTTCGCGGCGCCGGTGCCGCCGGGGGCGGCGCGGGTGTAGTCGCGGGAGACCCAGACGCTGACGGGCTTGACGCCGCCCTTGAAGTAGCTGCCGACCGGGGAGGCGATGATCAGGAAGAGGTATTCCGAGGAGGGCTTGACGCCGAGGAAGACCTCGCTCGCGTACTGGAACGGGCGCAGATACAGGCTTCCCTCGGGGTCGGAGGGGACCCACTCGCGGTCGATGCGGATGAGCTCGGTCAGCGCGTCGAGGAACAGCTGGTCGGGCACCTGCGCCATGGCCAGGCGGGCGGCGGACTGCCGGAAGCGGGCGGCATTGGCCTCGGGGCGGAACATGGTGACGCCGCCGTCGGCCGCCCGGTAGGCCTTCAGGCCCTCGAAGATCTCCTGCGCGTAGTGCAGGACAGCGGTGGCCGGGTCCATGGGGATCGGCGCGCGGGCCTCGACGCGGGCGTCATACCAGCCCTTGCCCTCGGCATAGCGCACCGTGACCATGTGGTCGGTGAAGATCCGTCCGAAGCCGGGGTTGGCGAGCAGCGCGGACCGCTCCGCGGCGCTGACCGGTGCCCGGTTGGGACGGATCTCGAAGTCGAGCGTTTCACCGCCGTTCATGGCGTGCCTCCAGTTGCGCGTCGTGTCTGCAACTTACCCCGAACGGTCGTTCAAGCGCACTCAGGCCACGGCTTCGGCGAGCTGGTCGCCGATCGCCTCCGTGGACAGCGCCGAGCCGGGCGTGCGGGCGGCAACCGAAGCGCCCACGGCGGCGGTGACCTTCTCGGCGGCCTCGGGGTGGCCGAGGTGGTCCAGCAGCAGCGCCGTCGACAGCACGGCGGCGGACGGGTCGGCGATGCCCTTGCCGGCGATGTCGGGGGCGGAGCCGTGGACGGGCTCGAACATGGACGGGAAGGCGCGCTCGGGGTTGATCGAGCCGCTGGCCGCCAGGCCGATGCCACCGGTGACCGCGGCCGCGATGTCGGTGAGGATGTCGCCGAAGAGGTTGTCGGTGACGACGACGTCGTAGCGCTGCGGGTTGCTCACCAGGAACATGGCGGCGGCGTCGACGTGCTGGTATTCGGTCTCGATGTCCGGGAACTCGGCCTTGACCTCGTTGAACGTGCGGGCCCACAGGCCGCCGGCGTGGGTGAGCACGTTGGTCTTGTGCACCAGGGTCACCTTGCGCCGCTCGCGCTTCGTGGCGCGGGCGAAGGCGTCGCGGATGACGCGCTCGACGCCGTGGCGGGTGTTGAGGCTCTCCTCGGTGGCGACCTCGGCGGGCGTGCCCGGGTGGAGGTTGCCGCCGGCGCCCACATAGAGGCCCTCGGTGCCCTCGCGGACGACGACGAGGTCGATCTCGCCGGGCTTCACGCCGGCGAGGGGGCTGGTCGTGCCGGGCCACAGCCGCGACGGGCGCAGGTTGACATACTGGTCGAAGTCGAACCGCAGCTTCAGCAGCAGGCCGCGCTCGAGCACGCCGGGCGGGACGCTGGGGTCGCCGACGGCGCCGAGCAGGATCGCGTCGTGACCGCGCAGCTCCTCCAGGACCGTGCCGGGGAGCACCTCGCCGGTGCGGTGGTAGCGGGCGGCGCCGAGGTCATAGTCGGTCGTCTCGACGTCCGGAAGGATGACCCGCAGCACCTTGAGTGCCTGCGCCACCACTTCGGTCCCGATGCCGTCCCCGGCCACGACCGCGATCTTCGCCACCACTGCGCCCCTTTCCTCGGACCTGCCCACGGTACGCGCTTGTCCTAGAGCGTGGACCGGCATCTCAAGGAGCGGGAAATAAGACGGGGGCAGGGAGAGCCGCCACTCTCCCCGCCCCCTAGGAGGAACGTCTTACTCGCCCGACAGGTCGACCGTGCTCGCCGCTGTCGCGCCGATGGCCTGCTGGGCCTCGTTGAGCAGGTCCGCGTGCACGGACGTGTCGATGGTCAACGTCATCAGCGCCTCGCCGCCGGCTTCGCGCCGGGCGACCTGCATTGCCGCGATGTTGACCCCCGCAGTGCCCAGTATCGACCCCACCAGTCCGACGACGCCGGGGCGGTCGGCATATCGGAAGAACAGCAGCACGCCCTCCGCGGTGAGCTCGAGACTGAAGCCGTCGATCTCGGTCAGCTTCAGGGCCTCTCGCGGTCCCGCGACATATGTGCCGGACACGGAGGCTACCCTGCCGTCGGGCAATGCACCGCGCACGGTCACCAGGTTGGTCTGATCGGCGGATTCCGTGAACACCGCAAGGGCCACCTCGACCCCCCGATCGGCTGCAAGATGCGGTGCGTTCACATAGGTCACCTGCTCTGCGACTACGCTGCTGAACAGGCCTTTCGTCGCGGCGAGCTTGAGCACGGACACATCGTGGCCGGCGACCTCGCCGTGGACCTCGACGGTGACGGCCGAGGCGATCCCGCCGGCGACCGCGGTGAAGACCCTGCCGAGCTTCTCCGCGAGGGGCAGCAGCGGCCGGACCTCCTCGGCGACGACCCCGCCGACCTGCACGTTGACCGCGTCGGGGACGAACTCGCCGTCCAGCGCGAGCTTCACGCTGCGGGCGACGGCCAGGCCGGCCTTGTCCTGCGCCTCGACCGTCGACGCGCCCAGGTGCGGGGTCGCGACCACGTTGTCGAACGCGAACAGCGGCGACGCGACGCACGGCTCCTTGGCGTAGACGTCGATGCCGGCGCCGGCGACCCGACCGTCGGCGATCGCGTCGGCCAGGGCCTGCTCGTCGACGAGGCCGCCGCGGGCCGCGTTGATGATCCGCACGCCCGGCTTGACGATGCCCAGCTCGCGGGCGCTGATGAGGCCGACGGTCTCCGGGGTCTTCGGCAGGTGGATCGAGATGAAGTCGCTCTCCCGGAGCAGCTCGTCCAGGCCGAGCAGCCGGACGCCGAGCGCGGCCGCTCTCGCCGGTTGGATGTAGGGGTCGTACGCGACGAGGCGGACCCCGAACGCGGCCATACGCTGGGCGAACAGCACGCCGATGCGGCCCAGGCCGACGACGCCGACGACCTTGCCGGACAGCTCGACGCCGGTGTACTTGGAGCGCTTCCACTCCCCCGCCTTCAGCGCTGCGGAGGCGGCGGCGGTGTTGCGGGCTACGGCGAGCAGCAGCGCGACGGCCTGCTCGGCGGCGGAGACGATGTTGGACGTCGGCGCGTTGACGACCATGACGCCGCGGGCGGTGGCGGCCGGCACGTCGACGTTGTCGAGACCGACGCCGGCACGGGCGACGACCTTGAGCCGGGGCGCCGCGGCGACCGCCTCGGCATCGACCTGGGTGGCGCTGCGCACGATGATCGCGCTGGCGTCGGCGAGCGACTTGAGCAGCGCCGGGCGGTCGGTGCCGTCGATGTGACGGACCTCGTAGTCGTCGGCGAGAACTTCCAGGGCGGAGGGCGCGAGCTCCTCGGCGATCAGCACCACCGGGCGTTCAGGAGGGAGGGTCATACGGACCTCGACTCTCGGGCTTCGGCTGGCGTCGATGCGTGAGGCGCGCGGCACTGCACGCCACGCGCAGGTCGGCGACGGGGCCGGGCGGACGGCCTCTTCCGCCGATGGTAGGCCCGCCGCCACGACCGCCCGTCCCCGCCGGGACGTGAGCGCGATCACAGCGGCCCGATCGGGTGACCGGCCGTCAAGGACCCGACCTGCCCGTTTGCGAACCCTTTGGGCCCGCGCGTCCGTGTCGGCCGGCATCGGCCGCGCCGGGGCCGTTTCCGTCCGGCGCGGGCTTGACTCTCCCGTCGCTGGAGACCTGACGCTGGTCGTACCAGAGCAGCCAGGAGGACACGATGGAGAATCCGTACGCGGAAGAGGCCGAGCAGCGGTGGGGGCAGACCGAGGCGTACCGCCAGTCGGCGCAGCGGACCGCGAAGTACACGCCGGAGGACTGGGAACGCATCAAGGCGGAGGCCGCCGACAACACGGCGGCGTTCACGCGGGCGTTCGTCGACGGCGAGCCGGCCCAGGGTGAGCGGGCGATGGACCTCGCCGAGGCGCACCGGCAGCACCTCGACCGGTGGTTCTACGACTGCTCGAGCGAGCTGCACCGCGGTCTCGGCGACCTGTACGTCGACGACCCGCGGTTCACGGCGAACTACGACACGGACCACCCGGGCCTGGCGCAGTTCATCAGGGACGCGATCCACGCGAACGCGGCGCGATAAAGCGGAAGGGGGGCCAAGGGCCCCCCTTCCGGGGAATCAGGCGGTCTCGGTGATGGGCCGGTCGACCCAGCTCATCATCGAGCGCAGCTTCTGGCCGGTCTCCTCGATCGGGTGCGCGGCACCCTGCTCGCGGAGCTTGGTGAAGTTGGGGCGGCCGGCGTCGTCCTCGGCGATCCACTCGCGGGCGAACTCGCCGGACTGGATCTCGGCGAGGATCCGCTTCATCTCCTCCTTGGTCCGGGCGTCGACGACGCGCGGGCCGCGGGAGTAGTCGCCGTACTCGGCGGTGTCGGACACGCTGTAGCGCATCCGGGCGATGCCGCCCTCGTACATGAGGTCGACGATCAGCTTGAGCTCGTGGAGGCACTCGAAGTAGGCGATCTCCGGGGCGTAGCCCGCCTCGGTGAGCACCTCGAAACCGGTCTGGACGAGCGCGGAGGCGCCGCCGCAGAGGACCGCCTGCTCGCCGAACAGGTCGGTCTCGGTCTCCTCCTTGAACGTGGTCTTGATCACGCCGGCGCGGGTGCCGCCGATGCCGGCCGCGTAGGCCAGCGCCAGGGCGAACGCGTTGCCGGTGGCGTCCTGCTCGACGGCGACCAGGCACGGCACGCCCTTGCCGTCCACGAACTGGCGGCGGACCAGGTGGCCCGGGCCCTTCGGGGCGACCATGGCGACGTCGACGTCGGCCGGCGGCGTGATGAACCCGTACCGGATGTTGAGGCCGTGACCGAAGAACAGCGCCTTGCCGGCGGTCAGGTGCGGCTCGACCGACTCGGTGTAGAGGGTGCGCTGCGCGGTGTCGGGCGCCAGGATCATGATGACGTCCGCCTCGGCGGAGGCCTCGGCCGGCGAGAGGACCCGCAGGCCCTGCTCCTCGGCCTTCGCGCGGCTCTTGGAACCCTCCGGCAGGCCGACGCGGACGTCGACACCGGAGTCACGCAGGGACAGCGCGTGGGCGTGGCCCTGGCTGCCGTAACCGAGGACCGCAACCTTGCGGCCCTGGATCAACGACAGGTCGGCGTCGTCGTCGTAGAACACCTCGGCGGACATGTGTCTTTCCTTTCAGGGTTCATTCAGGACGCGGCGCGGAGCGCCGGGCCCGTGGTGATGGAGCGGGAGCCACGGCCGATGGCCACGACGCCGGACTGGACCATTTCCTTGATACCGAACGGCTCCAGGTCACGGAGCAACGCGTCCAGTTTTTCCGACGTGCCGGTGGCCTCGATCGTGAGGGCGTCCGGCGAGACGTCGACCACGCGGGCCCGGAACAGGTTCACCGTCTCCAGGACCTGCGAGCGGACGGGCCGCTCCGCGCGCACCTTCACCAGCAGCAGTTCGCGCTGGACGCTGGCGTTGGTGTCGAGCTCGACGATCTTCAGGACCTGCACGAGCTTGTTGAGCTGCTTGGTGACCTGTTCGAGCGGGCTGTCCTCGGCGTTGACGACGATCGTCATCCGGGAGACCTCGGGGTGCTCGGTCTCACCGACCGCGAGGGAGTCGATGTTGAAGCCACGGCGGGCGAACAGGCCGGCGACCCTCGCGAGGATGCCCGGCTTGTTCTCCACCAGGACTGACAGGGTGTGGGTGGTCATCTCAGACGTCGTCCTTATCGAACTTGGGCGCGACCCCGCGGGCGAACATGATCTCGTCGTTGCTGGTGCCGGCGGCGACCATCGGCCACACCATGGCGTCCTTGCCGACGACGAAGTCGATGACGACCGGCTGGTCGGTGACCTTCATCGCGGCCTCGATCGTGGCGTCGACGTCCTGCTTGGTCTCGCAGCGCAGCCCGACGCAGCCGAGCGCGTCGGCGAGCTTCACGAAGTCCGGGATGCGGTGCTTGTGGGTGCCCAGCTCCGTGTTGGAGTAGCGCTGGTCGTAGAAGAGCGTCTGCCACTGCCGGACCATGCCGAGGTTGCCGTTGTTGATGACGGCGACCTTGATCGGGATGCCTTCCAGGGCGCAGGTGGCGAGCTCCTGGTTGGTCATCTGGAAGCAGCCGTCGCCGTCGATCGCCCAGACGACCTTGTCGGGCCGGCCGACCTTGGCGCCCATGGCGGCGGGGACCGCGTAGCCCATCGTGCCGAGACCGCCGGAGTTGAGCCAGGTGGCGGGGTGCTCGTACTGCACGAACTGCGCCGCCCACATCTGGTGCTGGCCGACCCCGGCGGTGTAGATCGCGTCGGGTCCGACCAGCTTGCCGATGCGTTCGATGACGTACTGGGGAGCCAGGGTTCCGTCGGACGGCTCCTCGTAGCCGAGCGGATACCGGCCGCGGATGTCGTCGAGCGTCGCCCACCAGCCGGTGAGCGCCGTCTTGTGCCCGGCGGTGTACTCCGCGGTGACGGCGCCGATCAGCTCCTCGATGACGTGCTTGGCGTCGCCGACGATCGGCACGTCCGCGACCCTGTTCTTGCCGATCTCGGCCGGGTCGATGTCGGCGTGGATGATCTGCGCGTTCGGCGCGAAGGTGCTCAGGTCGCCGGTGACCCGGTCGTCGAAGCGGGCGCCGAGGGTGATCAGCAGGTCGGCCTTCTGCAGCGAGTACACCGCGCCGACGCTGCCGTGCATGCCGGGCATGCCCAGATGCTGCGGGTGCGAGTCGGGGAACGCGCCGCGGGCCATCAGCGTCGTGACGACCGGGGCGCCGGTCAGCTCGGCGAGCTTGCGCAGCGCCTCGGAGGCGTGGGCCTTGATGACACCGCCGCCGACATACAGCACGGGCCGCTTCGCGGCGGCGATCAGCCGGGCCGCCTCGCGGATCTGCTTGCCGTGCGGGTGCATCGTCGGGTGATAGCCGGGCAGGTCCAGCGTCGGCGGCCACTTGAACGTCGTCTGCTTCTGCAGCACGTCCTTCGGGATGTCGACGAGGACGGGGCCGGGCCGGCCGGTCGAGGCGAGGTGGAACGCCTCGGCCAGGATCCGCGGCAGCTCCTCACCCGTCTTCACCAGGTAGTTGTGCTTGGTGATCGGCAGTGTGATGCCGGCGATGTCGGCTTCCTGGAACGCGTCGGTGCCGATCGAGGCCGAGGCGACCTGGCCGGTGATCGCGACCATCGCGACGGAGTCCATGTACGCGTCGGCGATCGGCGTGACCAGGTTGGTCGCGCCCGGCCCGGAGGTCGCCATGCAGACGCCGACCTTGCCGGTGGCCTGCGCGTAGCCGGTCGCGGCGTGGCCGGCGCCCTGCTCGTGGCGGACCAGGATGTGCCGCACGGTCTCGGAGTCGAACAGCGGGTCGTACGCGGGGAGGATCGCGCCGCCAGGGATGCCGAAGACGACGTCCGCGCCGAGAGCCTCGAGCGACCGCACCAGCACCTGAGCACCGGTCAGAAGCTCCGGCTTCTTCTCTACGGGCGCCATCTGCGACCGGTCGGCGGCCGGCGGCGTCGCCGGGGCGGCGGGGGCGGCCGGGTGCGCTCGGTGGGCGAGGACTTCAGGCGTGGGTCTCGTCATCGCATTTCGCACTTTCGCTCGAAGGTGTCGTGGTCGCGGGCTCGGACTCGCTTGGACATGAAAAAACCCCTCCGTGCGATGCACGAGGGGCTAGCGCGCTGACGGCAGGCGTCGGCGCGCTAGATGATAAGTACTCGCTGCGACCTCGACGACATGTCCCCACTCTCGCGCATCTCACCGCCCGAGTCAACCGGTCCCACGATCTGGAACGTGTCAGACTCACAAGTATGCCCGAGCTGCGGTCCAAAACCTCCACTTCTGGTCGCAACATGGCCGGCGCACGCGCCCTGTGGCGCGCCACCGGCATGACCGACGCAGATTTCGGTAAGCCAATCGTCGCCATCGCCAACAGTTTCACGCAGTTCGTGCCGGGCCATGTCCACCTGCGCAATCTCGGGATCATCGTCGCGGACGCGGTCGCCGAGGCCGGTGGGGTCGCCAAGGAGTTCAACACCATCGCCGTCGACGACGGCATCGCCATGGGCCACGGCGGGATGCTGTATTCGCTGCCCAGCCGCGAGCTCATCGCCGACGCCGTCGAGTACATGGTGCAGGCGCACTGCGCCGACGCCCTCGTGTGCATCTCCAACTGCGACAAGATCACGCCCGGCATGCTGCTCGCCGCGCTGCGACTCAACATCCCCACCGTCTTCGTCTCCGGCGGGCCCATGGAGGCCGGCAAGACCGTCGCGATCGAGGGCGTCGTGCACGCCAAGCTCGACCTCATCGACGCGATGATCGCCTCCGCCGACGAGGCCGTCACCGACGAGCAGCTCGGCCAGATCGAGCGCTCCGCCTGCCCGACGTGCGGCTCGTGCTCCGGCATGTTCACCGCCAACTCGATGAACTGCCTCACCGAGGCGATCGGCCTCGCGCTGCCCGGCAACGGCTCGACCCTCGCCACCCACAGCGCCCGCAGGGCCCTCTTCGAGCGGGCCGGCACGCTGGTCGTCGACCTGTGCAAGCAGTATTACGAGGGCGATGACGCGTCGGTACTGCCCCGGGCGATCGCGACCCGGGAAGCGTTCGAGAATGCGGTCGCGCTCGACGTGGCCATGGGCGGCTCGACCAACACGGTGCTGCACCTGCTGGCCGCGGCCCGCGAGGCCGAGGTCGACTTCAGCGTCGCCGACATCGACGGCATCTCCCGCCGGGTGCCGTGCCTGTCGAAGGTCGCGCCGAACAGCCCGAAGTACCACATGGAGGACGTCCACCGCGCCGGCGGCATCCCCGCCCTCCTGGGCGAGCTCAACCGCGCGGGCCTCCTGCACACGGGCGTGCGCAGCGTGCACTCCCCGGACCTGTCGGGCTGGCTCGCCGAGTGGGACATCCGCAGCGGGTCGCCGTCCGACGTCGCGCTGGAGCTCTTCCACGCCGCGCCCGGCGGGGTCCGCACCGTCGAGCCGTTCTCCACGTCCAACCGCTGGGCGACCCTGGACACCGACGCCGCCGAGGGCTGCATCCGGTCGAAGGAGCACGCGTACACCGCCGACGGTGGCCTGGCCATCCTGTTCGGCAACATCGCGCCGGACGGCTGTGTCGTCAAGACCGCCGGCGTGCCGGAGGAGAACCTCGTCTTCAACGGCACCGCACGGGTCTTCGAGTCGCAGGAGTCGGCGGTCGACGGCATCCTCGCCAAGGAGGTCGCCGCCGGTGACGTCGTGGTCATCCGGTACGAGGGGCCGAAGGGCGGGCCGGGCATGCAGGAGATGCTCTACCCGACATCGTTCCTGAAGGGCCGGGGCCTGGGGCGTGCCTGCGCGCTGATCACCGACGGCCGGTTCTCCGGCGGCACCTCGGGCCTGTCCATCGGGCACATCTCCCCCGAGGCGGCCGGCGGCGGGCTCATCGCCCTCGTCGAGGACGGCGACCGGATCGAGATCGACATCCCCAACCGTTCGATCGTCCTCGCGGTCGACGACGACGTGCTGACCGCGCGCCGCGTCGCCCAGGAGAAGCGCGAGCGTCCGTACACGCCGCTGGACCGCTCGCGGCCCGTCTCCGCCGCCCTGCGCGCGTACGCGTCGATGGCCACCGCGGCCAGCGACGGCGCATACCGCAAGGTGCCGTAGATCTCTTCGCTCCCGGGCCACTTCGCTGGAATTGGCCCGGGAGTTTGTTCTGTCGTGGACTAGCATCGGTTTCGAACCCGCGACTGGCGCACATCAAGGTGGAACCGACCACCGGGGAGCTTCCTGTATCGCTGGCACCGCGCGCCTGGGTGCCGCGGTCGGCTTTGCCTTGGGAGCACCCCATGCATGTGCCTGCCCTGCCCGCGATCACGTCGTCCGACCCGGACCTCGCGGACCTCATCCAGCGCGAGGCGTCCCGCCAGCACGACACGCTGCGGATGATCGCCTCGGAGAACTACGTCTCCCAGGCCGTCCTCGAGGCGACCGGCACCGTCCTGACCAACAAGTACTCCGAGGGGTACCCGGGCAAGCGGTACTACGAGGGCCAGCGCTTCATCGACCCGATCGAGGAGCTGGCGATCGCCCGCGCCAGGTCGGTCTTCGGCGTCGAGCACGCCAACGTGCAGCCCTACTCCGGCTCACCCGCGAACCTCGCCGTGTACATGGCGCTCGCCGCGCCCGGCGACACCGTCATGGGCATGGCGCTGCCGATGGGCGGCCACCTCACCCACGGCTGGCCCGTGTCGGCGACCGGCGCCTGGTTCCGTCCCGTGCAGTACACCGTGCGCAGATCCGACGGGTTGATCGACTTCGACGAGGTGCGGGACATCGCGCTCCGCGAACGCCCGAAGCTGATCTTCTCCGGCGGCACCGCCATCCCCCGCACCATCGACTTCGCGCGCTTCGCGGAGATCGCCCGCGAGGTGGACGCGGTCCTCGTGGCGGACATCGCGCACATCGCCGGCCTGATCGCGGGCGGCGCGCACCCCTCCCCGGTCGGGCACGCCCCGGTCATCACGACCACCACGCACAAGACGCTCCGCGGCCCGCGCGGTGCGATGCTGCTCAGCTCCTCCGAATACGCGCGCGCCGTCGACAAGGCCGTGTTCCCCGGCCTGCAGGGCGGGCCGCACAACCACACCACCGCGGGCATCGCGGTCGCGCTGCGTGAGGCGTCCTTGCCGTCATTCAGCGTGTACGCCCACCAGATCGTCGCCAACGCCCGTGCCCTCGCCGCCGCCCTGCTGGAGCGCGGCTTCGACCTGGTGTCCGGCGGCACCGACAACCACCTCATCCTGATCGACCTCACCGGCAGGAACATCGGCGGCAAGCCCGCCGCCCGCGCCCTCGACCGGGCCGGCATCGAGACGAACTACAACACCGTGCCGTACGACACCCGCAAGCCCTTCGACCCGTCGGGCATCCGGATCGGTACGCCCGCCCTCACCACCCGCGGCCTCACCGAGGCCCAGATGCCGCAGGTCGCCGACTGGATCTCCCGCGCCGTCGACGCCGCTGTCAAGGACGACGAGGCGGCCCTGGACGTGATCGCCGCCGAGGTTCGCGAGCTGCTGTCCGCGTACCCGATGCCCGGCTGGCACTGACCCCGCCAACCGGCGAGGGACGGATCCGGGTGCCGGGTCCGTCCCTCGGTGTTGCTGCCTGCTGCCTACTTGCGGCGGAGGAAACGGCGGGAGCGCTGGTCCGGGTTCTTGGGCTCCTCGTCGAGGTTGAGCTCCAACGGCGCCACGTCGTCGTCGAACACCATGTCCCGCGCCCGCGCCCGCTGCCCGGGCACCGCCGCACCCTTGTCCTGCTCACCGCCCCCGGACCCGGCCCGGCCACCGCCCCCGGACCCGGCCCGGTCGCCACGGTCGGACCCGACCCGGTCACCGTCCCCGAACCCGGCCCGGTCGCCACGGTCGGACCCGACCCGGTCACCGTCCCCGAACCCGGCCTGGTCGCCGCGGTCGCGCCCTGTCGCGCGCTCGCCGTTGCCGGCGGCATCGCTGCCTGCCCGGCCGCCGCGGCTTCCCCAGCCGTCGCGTCCACTGCTCGTGCGGTCGCCGCTGATCCGGTCGCTGCCGCCCCGGTCGCTGTCAGCCCGGTCGCTGTCAGCCCGGTCGCTGCCAGCCCGGTCGCTGCCGCCCCAGTCACTGCCCACCCGGTCGCTGCCGGCCAGGTCGCCGTCGCTCGGCCAGTCGCGGCCGACCGCGCCGGCGGGACTGCCCGCGCCGGTCCGTTGCTCGCCGGGCCGGTTGCCGTCGCCCGCCAAGTCACGGCTGCCCGCCCGGTCGCTGATCCGGTCGCTGTTGCCTGCCCGGTCCCGGCCGGCAGCACGATCGCCGCGGGCGGCGGCGGTGTCGGTGCTGTCCGGGGCGCCGGGCGCTCCGTCGTCGTCGCCGCCGGCCCAGCGGGCCGCGATGCTGTCGCTCGCCGACCAGTTGCCGGCGGGAGCGGGCTCAGCGGCGCGCGGCCCGAAGCCGGACCGGCGCTCCGAGGTGAACTCGCCGCTCGGGTCACGTTCGAACCCGGATGTCGGATCCGTCGCCCATGCCGGCCGGCCGGGCGTGCCCGGCTGCTCGGACGCCCCCTGCCGCCGGGAGGAGCCTCGGTCCCGCCCGTTGGCCTCCGCCGCCCAGTCGTCCGCGGCGGTGGATTGATCGGTCGCGGCTGGCGTCGGGTCGGCGGCCTTGGCCTTCTTTGCCTTGCCCGACTTGGAACGCCCCCACAGCGAACGCTTCTTCTCGGGTGCGGGCTGCTCCGCCGGCTCCTCCTGGACGCTGGCGCGCGCGCCCGGCGCCGACTCCGCGTCCCACCAGGCGGTCCCGTCGTCCGCGGCAGCCGCGCCCCAGGTGCCGGCCTGGTCCCCGGCCTCGCCGCCCTGCCCACGCGCGCGCCGCGAGCCGTCCGCCCGCGCCGCGTCCTCACCCGATCCGTCGAACCGCGCCTGATCCGGCCGCGAGGAATCCGGCCACGACGACCCGGCCCGCGGGTTCCGCGAGAGCTCAGGCCGGGCCGGCGGCTCAGGCTCGAACCTCGAACGTGCCGAACCCACCCCGGAATCCGCCCGGAACCCCTCCGCCCGCGAGCCCGCGGACGGTGTCTCGGACCGCGAAGACGTGAACGGGGCATCCGGCCGCGAGGAAGACGTGAACGGGGCATCCGGGCCCGAGGAAGACGTAAACGGGGCATCCGGCCGCGAGGAAGTGAAGGGAATCTCCGGTCGCGAGGGGGCGGAGGGAGTGACGGAACCGCCGGCGCCCGGTGCGGCGGACACCGGCCAAGCACCGGACGGCCCATCGGAACCCGAACCCGCAAACGCCGCACCACCGGCCCGGAACACCTCAGCCGAGCCCCCGAACGCCGGACCACCAGACCTGGAACCATCGGAAGAGCTCGGGAAAGCCGAGTCACCGAACCGCGAACCGTCGTCGGCAGAGCCCGCGAAGCCCGAGTCACCGACCCGGGAACCGTAGTCGGAAGAGCCAGCGAAGCCTGAGTCACCGAACCCGGAACTGTCGTCGGAAGCGCTCGGGAAGCCCGAGTCATTGAACCGCGAACCGTCGTCGGCAGAGCCCGCGAAGCCCGAGCCGTCGGGGCGCGAGCTGTCGGACGAACCCGGGAATGCGGGGCTGCCGAACCGCGAACTGTCGGAGGAGCCCGGGAATGCGGAACCGCCGGTCTGGGGAGCGCCCGAGGTGGGGATCCCCGAGGTCGGCACGCCGGAGGTGGGGATGCCGGAGACCGGGTTGTCCGCCGGGCTGTGGCCGGACGAACCGGACTGCTGGCGGTCGCGGCGGCGGAGGGAGCGGGCCTCGGCGTCGGTTTCCCAGGAGCGGCGGAGCTCGAGGGGTTCGGCGACGAGTTCGGGCTTGTCGCCGTCGAACAGGCTGCCGGTCCACGCGGGCCGCTCGGCCGGGCGACGCTCGGGACGGCCTCCCGGTCCGGTGCTGAACCGTCCCGTGCCCGCCTGGCCGGGCCCGGTGCGATCCGACGACCGGCCCTGATCCGGCGCGCCGCCCAGGTCCGACGACCGATCCCACGCCGCAGGGCGGTCACGGTCCGCAGAGCGGTCCCACGCCGCAGGGCGGTCACGGTCCGGACGGTCGTCGGAGGTGGCCGCCGGGTCGCGGTCCGTCGAGGTCCTCGGGTCCGACGACCAGGAGCGGTCCGGCGGGGAATCGGCGGCTGACGACCAGGAACGGTCCGGCGAAGGGTCGGGGGCCGACGACCAGGAGCGGTCCGGCGAGGCGCTGGTGTCCGACGGCCAGGAGCGGTCCGGGGAGCCGAGGTCGGCCGGACTGCCGAGCGTGCCGGAGCTGGAAGGCCCCGGCCTGCCGCTGGATGCCGCTGGGTCGAGCCGGTCGGGCGGCGTGGAGCGGTCGAATGAGGACGACGAGTGCTCGCGGTCATCGTCGAACGGCCCTGACGGGCGGCCGCGGGACGGCGCGGTGGGCGCGTCGAAGCGGCTCGGCGGCGCGGTGGGCTCGGGCGCCGGTGGCTGGGCGGTGCGCGGGGGCGGCGGTGGGATGAAGCCGTCCGGGGGGTTCATCGAGAAGTCGAACTGGTCGGGGTTGCTGGCCAGCTGGTCGAACTCCGACATGAGCGACGCGAACCGGTCAGGCGGCGACTCCGCCGCACCCCCGTCTCCCGCGGACCCGAACGCCGGAGAGGACCCGGACAGTGACGAGGAAGCGGGCGCCGGCCACTCGGGCGGCGACGACGACGGCCGCGACGACGACGGCGAAGACGGTCGCGATGAGGACGGCGACGATGAAGGCGGCGACGACGGCGGCTCTGAAGGTGAGGACTGCGACCACGACGGCTCGGACGGAAGCGACGACGACGGCCGGGACCATGAAGGCTCGGAGGGCGACGGCTCAGCAGACGGAGACTGCGACCACGACGGCTCTGCCGAGCGGGACGACGACGGCTCGGAAGACGAGGACTGCGACCACGACGGCTCGGACGGAGGTGGCGAGGCCGCGAACGCGGCCGCGGCGACCTGGTCGTCAGGGTCGGCGCGGCGGCGGCCGACCCGTCTGGGCGCGTCCTCCGGCGACAGCGGCGGATCGCTGTCGTCGCGGCCGGTCGGCCAGGGCTGCTGGGAGTCCCCGGCGTCGCCGTCGGCCGAGGAGGACCAGCCGCGGCCGGAGGAGGGCGGCTCGCTGCCGAACGCCGCGTGGTCGTCGTCGGCGGCGGACCACGCGGACGGCTCGTCCGCGGAGCCGGGACGGTCGTCGCGACCCGAGGACCACGGACGCCGCGAACCCGCACCCTTGGCGGCGTCGGAGGAGGTCGACGAAGAGGAGGACCACCGGCTGCGCGCGGAACCGGACTCACCGGCGGGATCGTCGTCCGAGGACCACGGACGCCGCGAGCCACCGCCGGTCGAGGAGGCGGATCCGCTCGCGAGGTCTTCGGGCGGGTCGTCGTCGGCGGACCAGCGACCGCGGGAAGCGGAGGACTCGTCCGAGGACCACGGGCGCTGCGAGCCGGCACGACCGGAGGAAGAAGGAGCTGACGGGTCGTCCTCGTCAGCGCCGGCGGCGGCCCAGGCGGCCAGCTTGTTGGCCGACTCGCTGTCCCAGGAGCCGACCAGCTCGCGGGTGGCGCGGGACTCCCACGAGTCGTCGACCGGGTCGGGGTCGGGCGCCGCAGCGGGATCGGTGGAGCGGGGCGAGCGGCCGAAACGGTCACGCACGGAGCCGTCCTCCTCGAAGTCGCCGGCCCGGCGGTCGTCGTCGACCTGGGGCGGGGTGCCGGCGGAAGCTGTGGAGCGGCCGAAGCGGCCGCGGGTGAGGCGGCCGCGGAGCGAGGCGGGCTCGGGGTCGCCCGTGCCGGCGGCCGCGGCGAAGGCGGCGTCGGCGACGGTCGGGGCGGCGGTGACGGTGGGGTGGGCGCCGGTGCTCCAGCGGGCGAAGGAGCGGGCCAGGGGCGACGGCTCGGGCAGCTTGTTGCCGGAGGCGATCACCAGGAGGCGCTCCATGACGGAGAGCTCCACCCGATAGGGCTCGGCGGCGAGCCAGCGGCCCGCGGCCTCGACCATCTCGTGCGCGTGCACGAGATGGAGGTGCTCGCCGGGGGCGACGGAGATGACGAGGTCCTCGCTGACGTCGCCGCGGGAGGGTGCGACGACGAGATAGCCGCGGACGGCGCCGCCGACCTTGCCGAGCTGCTCGCGCCAGGTGTGCACCTCGGCGGCGAGGCCGTCGACGTCCTCGGAGCCGGGGACGAAGAGCCGGCCGCCGCGCAGGACCTGGCCGGAGGCGTCCATGGAGAACTCGCCGTGCGGCCAGACGGTCGGCAGGAACAGGGCGACGCGCCGCCCGGCGACGACGAGGTGGGTGCAGCCGCCCTCGCCGAGGGCGAAGAACCGGGCCGACGGCAGCGCCTCGAGCTCCTTGAGCCGGGGCAGGTGGTCGTCGGGCTTGCCCCACCAGCGGCGGCCGCTGACAGCCTCGTCGATGGCGGCGCGGGCCAGGCGGCGGGCGTCGAGCATCAGCGCGGACAGGAACGCGCCGATGAGCGGCACGTCGAAGGCGAGGTTGACGCCGATGAACTTGAGCAGGCCGAGGATGTCGGTCCAGCCGGCGGGCAGCCAGGTGCGGGTGGCGGCGCCCCAGGCGACCGCGCCGGCGACGGCCGCCATGATGGCGAAGAGCGGGAAACCACGCAGTGTGAGGACCAACACACCGATGAGCGACAGGACCGCCGCGACACTCCAGAGGGGGCTGAAGTCCGTGATACCCCAGCCGGCGACGGCGAGCGCGAGCAGGCCGGCGACGACGAGCAGGGCGCCCGCGAGCACGCCGGTCGGGCGTACGCCGACCCGGCGGCTGCTCTTGACGCCCGCGTGCCACGAGTTGCCGGTCAAATCCGGGCCTCCAAGCAGCCGCGATCCCCGGCACGCCGACCTGTCGCGATCTCGTCGAACACGGCACCGAGCGTAACCCCGGGCGCCGCGCCGGGCGAGAGGCGCCCGACCCGATCCTGCTCCCCCACCGCGTCAGTATGCCCCGACCCACCGACAAGAAGCAGTTCCACGAAAGGTGCGAGACTGGTCGGGTGACCACCCGCACCAAGCGTCCCGCCGTCCGCTTCCGCCGCAGCGCGTCGCTCGCCGTGGCGGCCGGCATCGCCACCATCGGCGCGATCCCGCTGCTGGCCGAGAGCCTCTGGTTCCTGCCCATCCTGCCGGTGCCGATCGCGGTCGCCGTGTGGGCGTGGCGGGCCGGCACCGACGTCGACGACGACGGCTTCACGGTGCGGGCACTGCTCGGCAGCCGCCGGGTGTCGTGGCAGGCCGTCGACGGCCTGGTCAGCCAGGACGGCTCCGTCCAGGCCCGGCTGGCCAACGGTCACTTCGTCAAGCTCGACGCCGTCCGCCCGGACGACATCCAGCGCATAACAGCACTGACGGGTCAGTAACCGTCCACCACGACGTTGATCAGCGGCGCGCCCGAGGCGAATCGCCGCATCTGCGCGCCCGCCAGTGCGTAGGCCCGCCGGAACAGACCTCGTACAGAACCGGCCACATGTGGAGTGATCAGCACGTTCGGCAGGTCCCAGAGCGGGTGTGACGCCGGCAGCGGCTCGGGCTCGGTGACGTCGGTCGCGTAGCCCAGCCGGCCCGACGCGGTCTCGGCGAGGATCGCGCCGGTGTCCACGACGGGCCCCCGCGCCGCGTTGACCAGCAGCGCGCCGTCCGGCATCGCGGCCAGGAAGTCGGCCGAGACCAGACCGGTCGTCGACGGCGTCAGCGGCACCAGCACCACCACCACGTCCGCGGAGGGCAGCAGTGCCGGCAGCTCGTCGACGCCGTGCACCCCCTCGCGCGCCCGGCGGGCCACCGACGTGACGGACACCTCGAAGGGCGCCAGCCGCGCCTCGACCGCGGCACCGATCGAGCCGGCCCCGACGATCAGGACCCGCTTGCCGGCGAGCTCGTCCGTCTGCCGGTACCCCCACTGCCGCCCGGACCGGACGAAGTGCGGGAAATCGCGCAGGAACGACAGGATCGCCGCGAGCACCCACTCCGACGTCGACGAGTCGTGCACCCCGCGCGCGTCGCAGAGCTGGACGCCGGGGCGCAGCCGGCCCACCCACCGGTCGGCGCCGGCGCTCATGAGCTGCACGACCGCGAGCCGCGGCATCGACGCGGTCAGGTCGACGACGTCCGGCGACGCGAGGAACGGCGGCACCCAGAAGTCGACGTCGACCGGTGCCGTGCCGACGGCCACGGAAACCCCGTCGGGCAGCGGGCCGAGCAGCGCCAGGCCGTCCTCGTGCGGAATGCAAACCTTCACCGGAGCACAGTAACCATCCACCACCGCAACACGAGCCACGTCGAGCCGATCTCCGAGCCGGCGGCCGTATCGGACCTCGCTCGACGAAGTCCTGGAACTCCCCGGCTGCCATATGGCTCCTCTGCACAAGGCCGGTCCGGCCGTCACCGGGGGCGGCCGCCGACCCGCTGGCAAAGGTTGAAAGGAAGATGATGTCGGGCAACGCTAGTCTTGGCCGGGTGAGCGCCCGGACGTACGCAAAGAGCCTGACGGCTGCCGCCGTGGCGATGGTGACCCTCGCGGGCTGCTCGTTCGGCCCGCCGCCGCCCGACGAGCTGGGTTCGCCGCCGAAGCTGTCGCCGTACCCGAGCGCGTCGACCTCCGGCAGCCAGGAAGAGGGCCAGACCCAGGTCGCCACGAAGACCCTGGCCAAGGGCCTTGCCGTGCCGTGGGGCATCGCGTTTCTGCCGGACGGCACCGCGCTGGTCACCGAGCGTGACAGCAAGAAGATCCTGAAGGTCGGCAAGGAGTCCACCGCCGACGGGCTGGCGGTGTCGACCGTGCAGACGGTCGACGAGGTCGTGCCGGGCGGCGAGGGCGGTCTC
This sequence comes from Dactylosporangium sp. NPDC005555, assembly GCF_040605635.1. Classification (NCBI taxonomy): domain Bacteria; kingdom Bacillati; phylum Actinomycetota; class Actinomycetes; order Micromonosporales; family Micromonosporaceae; genus Dactylosporangium; species Dactylosporangium sp. NPDC005555. Next base: position 45,655 of record NZ_JBEXDG010000018.1, on the reverse strand, counting down.
ATGGGGATCGCGGTGTCGCCGGCGTACGACACGGACCAGACCGTGTTCATCTACTACACCGCCAAGGACGACAACCGGGTCGCGAAGCTCGTGCTGGGCTCGCCGCCGACCCCGATCCTGACGGGCATCCCCAAGTCGTCGATCCACAACGGCGGCCAGATCCACTTCGGGCCCGACGGTTTCCTGTACGTGTCGACCGGCGACGCGTCGAAGCCCGAAAGCGCGCCCGACCTCAACAGCCTCGGCGGGAAGATCCTGCGGATCCAGCCAGACGGGAAGCCGGCCCCCGGTAACCCGTTCGGAACCACCGTGTACAGCTCCGGACATCGCAACGTGCAAGGCTTCGCGTGGGACAAGAACAAGCGGATGTACGCCGTGGAGTTCGGCTCGGGCGAATGGGACGAGATCAATGTGATCGAGGCGGGCAAGAACTACGGCTGGCCGACGTACGAGGGCAAGGGCGGCGACCCGAAGTTCGTCGACCCCATCCAGGTGTGGAAGACGTCCGAGGCGTCGTGCTCCGGTCTGGCCGCCGTCGAGAGCTTCCTGGTCACCTCGTGCCTCAAGGGCGCCAGGCTGTACGTGATGCAGCTCACTGATCAGGGCGGGCTGCTCGGTGCGCCGAGCCCGCTGCTGAAGGACACCCACGGCCGGCTGCGCGCGGCGGTGGCGGCGCCGGACAACAGCATCTGGGTCTCCACCTCGAACAAGGACGGCCGGGGCACCCCGAAGGCCGACGACGACAAGCTGTTGCAGATCGTGATCAGCAACGTGGGCGGGGCCGGCAAGAGTTGACCTCGCCGTTCCACCGGCGGGCCGCCGTGGCCGCCCGCCGGATCCAGCGCCGGGCGATCGTGATGGCCGCCGGTCGTCGCCACCCGTCCCGGGCCAGAAGCATGGGCTCGCGCCGCCCGTTCCGTGCCGAGAGCAAGGGCTGGCGGCTCACGCGCCGGGTGCTGCACGGCCTCCTGCTCGGCGCCGTCGCGATCGTCGGCATGCTCATCGGCGTCCAGCTCGGCGGCCACACGACCCAGGACATCGGCCCGTTCCAGGCGCAGCTGTCGCTGACGCCGTCGCTGCACGGCGACACGTCGGTGGAGATCCCGCCGCTGGGCTCTCTGGAGCTGGACAGCCACGACGGCCCGGCCCATCTGCAGATCCGCCTCGAGTCCCTGGACGAGGCCCGGACCAGGGCGGTCGTCGCCGGCGGCGGCAACCTGGAGCAGGTCAGCCACGACGCCGTCGACCAGCTCAACCTGGGCGTGCGCCGGCTGGCGCTGCAGACCGCGGGCTCCGGGCTGCTCGGCGCGATGATCCTCGTCGGGCTGGTGTTCCGCACGCGGCGCGAGACGGCGATCGGCGGCCTGGTGGTCGTCGCGGTCCTCGCCTCCGTCGGCGGCGCGACCGCGCTGACGTTCAAGCCGGCCGCGATCCAGGAGCCGACCTACCGCGGGCTGCTGGTCAACGCGCCCGCCATCATCGGCGACGCCCGCCGGATCACCGACCGCTACGAGGAGTACCGGGCGCAGCTGCAGAAGATCGTCCTGAACGTGTCCAAGCTGTACGGCACGATCTCCGCGCTGCCGGTGTACGAGCCGGACACCAGCGCGACGAAGGTCCTGCACATCTCGGACATGCACCTCAACCCGGCGGCGTGGGGCGTGGTGCGGACCGTCGCGGAGCAGTTCAACGTCGACATCGTCGCCGACACCGGCGACATCAACGACTGGGGCAGCGAGCCGGAGTCCTCCTACGTCGGGGAGATCAGCAAGCTGCGGGTGCCGTATCTGTACGTCCGCGGCAACCACGACTCGGCGGTCACCGCCGCCGCGGTCGCGAAGCAGCCCAACGCGATCGTGCTCGACAACTCGACCACCACCGTCGACGGGCTGACGTTCGCCGGGATCGGCGACCCGCGCTTCACCCCGGACAAGTCGACCGACGCCACCAACGAGGAGCAGCACGCGGCCGTCGTCACGTCCGGTGAGCTGCTCGCCAAGAAGATCCTGGCGAGCCCGAAACCGGTCGACGTCGCGCTCGTCCACGACCCCGTGGCCGCGCAGCCACTGGCGGGGATCTGCCCGCTGGTCCTGGCCGGGCACCGGCACGCCCGCTCGATCAGCCGGCTCGACCCGAGCATCCCGTTCGTGCTGCCGTCCGACGCGCCTTCGCCGGCGGTACAGCAGCCGGAGCGGACCCTGCTGATGGTCGAGGGTTCCACGGGCGGCGCCGGGCTGCGCGGGCTGGAGAGCGCCAAGCCGCTGCCGCTCGCGCTGTCGATCCTGTACTTCGACAAGGAGCGGCACCTGACGGCATACGACGACATCCAGGTCGGCGGGACGGGCCTCACCGAGGTGTCGCTCCAGCGGCACATCGTGACCCCGGACAAGGCGGCGCCGGCACCGTCGATGTCCGCGGTGCCGACGCCGTCGTCGTCGCTGTCTGCTACCCCTTCGCCTACGACAAGCGGGCGATGACCAGTTCGCGGACCGTCTTCGCGTCGGCCTTGCCGCCGGTGGCCTTCATGACCGCGCCGACGAGCGCGCCGGCCGCGGCGACCTTGCCGTCGCGGACCTTGGCGGCGATGTCGGGGTTGGCCGCGATCGCCTCGTCGACGGCCTTGGTCAACGCGCCCTCGTCGGACACGACCTCCAGGCCGCGGGCCGCGACGACGTCGGCGGGTGCGCCCTCGCCGGCGATGACGCCCTCGAGCACGACCCGTGCCAGCTTGTCGTTGATCTTGCCCGCGTCGACGAGCCCCTGCAGCTGCGCCACGGCCTGCGGGCTGACGCCGAGGGCGTCGAGCTCGGTGTCGGTCTCGTTGGCGTGCCGGGCGAGCTCCCCGAGCCACCATTTGCGTGCGGCCGCGGCGGTGGTACCAGCGGCGACGGTGGCCTCGATGAGCTCCCACGCACCGGCGTTGAGCACCGACTGCATGTCGAGGTCGGAGAAGCCCCAGTCGGCCTGCTGGCGCTGGCGGCGGACCCGCGGCAGCTCCGGCAGTGCCGCCTTGAGCTCGGCGACCCACTCCGCGGCCGGCGCGAGCGGCACGAGGTCCGGCTCCGGGAAGTAGCGGTAGTCGGTCGCCGTCTCCTTGCTGCGCCCCGACGTGGTCTCGCCGGTGCTCTCGTGGAAGTGGCGGGTCTCCTGGGTGATCGTCCCGCCGTCCGTGAGGACCCCGGACTGCCGGATGATCTCGGAGCGGACGGCCCGCTCGACGCTGCGCAGCGAGTTGACGTTCTTCGTCTCGGTCCGGGTGCCCCACTCGGCGCCGGGCAGGTTCAGCGACGTGTTGACGTCGCAGCGCATCGAGCCCTGCTCCATCCGTACGTCGGAGACCCCGAGCGACCGGATGACGTCGCGCAGCTCGGTGACATAGGCCTTGGCGATCTGCGGCGCCCGCGCGCCGGTCCCCGGCACGGGCTTGGTCACGATCTCCACCAGGGGGATGCCGGCCCGGTTGTAGTCCACAAGGGACTCGGTGGCGCCGTGGATGCGGCCGGTGGAGCCGCCGACGTGCAGCGACTTGCCGGTGTCCTCCTCCAGGTGCACCCGCTCGATGCCGATGCGCACGAGCTCGCCGTCCACGTCGACGTCGAGGTAGCCGTCGACGCACAGCGGCTCGTCGTACTGGCTGATCTGGAAGTTCTTCGGCATGTCCGGGTAGAAGTAGTTCTTGCGGGCGAAGCGGCCCCACGGCGCGATCGAGCAGTTGAGCGCGAGCCCGATGCGGATGGTGGCCTCGATCGCGGCGCGGTTGGCGACCGGCAGTGCGCCGGGCAGGCCGAGGCAGACCGGGCAGACCTGCGTGTTGGGCTCGGCGCCGAACTCGGTCGGGCAGCCGCAGAACATCTTGGTGTTGGTGCCGAGCTCGACGTGCGTCTCCAGGCCGATGACCGGCTCGAAGCGGGCCACCGCCTCGTCATACGACAGCTGGGTCACGGTGCTCATCTAACGCCTACTTTCAGCCTCTGGTGTATCCACGCGCGGCATTGGGTATCAACCATCCACCTGGAGAGGAGAACGCCATGCCGGTGCAGTTTCGGAAGAGCAAGAAGTTCGGCCCGTTCATTTTCCACTTCACCCAGGACGGCTTCTCGTCCTGGAGCTTCAAGCTGGGCCCCTGGTCGTGGAACTCGCGGAGCAAGAAGAACCGCGTCGACCTTCCTGGCCCGTTCTCGTGGCGCCAGGGCAGCCGGGGCTGACCCTTTTTCGAAGGGGCGGCTCGTGGTGAGCCGCCCCTTCGGGGTGCCTAGAGCGCGGGCGGGGTCAGCGGCGGCAGCGCCGACTCGAGGGCCGCGGCGACCCGGTACATCCGGTCGTCGGCCATCGTCGGCGCCATGATCTGCAGACCGACCGGCAGCCCCTCGGAGAGGCCGGCCGGCACGGAGATCGCCGGTCCGCCGTAGAGGTTCGACGGGATCGTGTACAGGTCCGCGAGATACATCTGGTAGGGGTCCGACGTGCGCGACCCGAGCGGGAACGCCACGAACGGGGTGGTCGGCGCGACCAGCACGTCCGCCTTGCCGAAGGCCTGCTCGAAGTCCCTGGTGATCAGGGTCCGCACCTTCTGGGCCTGCCCGTAGTAGGCGTCGTAGTAGCCGGCGGACAGCGCATAGGTGCCCAGGATGATCCGGCGCTTGACCTCGGGGCCGAACCCTTCCTCGCGGGTCAGCTGCATGACCTCTTCGAGCGAGCGGTTGCCGTCGTCGCCGCTGCGCAGGCCGAACCGGACGCCGTCGAAGCGGGCCAGGTTGGACGAGCACTCGCTCGGCGCGATCAGGTAATACGCCGGCAGCGCGAACCTGAAGTTGGGGCACGACACCTCGACGACCTCGGCGCCGAGCTTCACCAGCGCGTCGACCGACTCGCGGTAGGCGGCGGCGACGCCGGGCTCGGCACCCTCGCCGGCGAACTCCTTGACCAGGCCGAGCCGGACCCCGCTGAGGTCACCGGTGGCGCCGAGCCGGGCCGCGGCGACGACGTCGGGCACCGGCTGCGGGATCGACGTGGAGTCCCGCGGGTCGTGACCGCCGATGACCGCGTGCAGCAGCGCCGCGTCCTCGACGGTCCGCGCGCACGGACCCGGCGTGTCCAGCGAGGACGAGAACGCCACCAAGCCGTAGCGGGAGGTGCCGCCGTAGGTCGGCTTCGCGCCGACGGTGCCGGTGACGGCGGCCGGCTGGCGGATCGAACCGCCGGTGTCGGTGCCGATCGCCAGGGGCGCCTCGTAGGCGGCGACGGCCGCGGCCGAGCCACCACCGGAGCCGCCGGGGATCCTGCTGGTGTCCCAGGGGTTGAACGTGGGGCCGTACGCCGAATACTCGGTGGACGAGCCCATCGCGAACTCGTCCATGTTGGTCTTGCCCAGCATGACGAGACCGGCCTCGCGCAGGCGCGTGGTGATCGTCGCGTCGTACGGCGGGCGCCAGCCCTCGAGGATCTTCGACCCGGCGGTGGTCGGCACGCCCTTGGTGGTGATCACGTCCTTCACGGCGATCGGCACGCCCGCGAGAGGGCCGGGCTCCTCGCCCCTGGCCCGCGCGTCGTCGATCTTCCGCGCGTCGGCGAGGGCGCCGTCGCGGTCGACGTGCAAGAACGCGTGGATCTTGTCCTCGACCGCGGCGATGCGGTCCAGGTGGGCGGTGGCGACCTCGACCGCGGACAGCTCCTTCGCGGCGAGCTTGCGGCCGAGCTCGGCCGCGGTCAGCTTGGTGACGTCAGACTTGGCTTCAGACACAGCTCAGGCCTCCTCGTCCAGAATCCGCGGGACGCGGAAGCGGTTGTCCTCGGCGTCGGGCGCACCGGACAGCGCCTCGTCGCGCGTCAGCCCCGGCACGACGACGTCGTCGCGGAACACGTTGGTCAGCGGGACGGAGTGCGACGTCGGCGGCACGTCAACCGCGGCGACCTCGCCCACCTGGGCAACGGCCTGCAGGATCACGTCGAGCTGCCCGGCGAAGGTGTCGAGCTCGTCATCGGTGACTGCAAGCCGCGCGAGGCGCGCGAGATGCGCCACCTCTTCGCGGGAAATGGTGGCCATGGGTGCGATGCTCCTTCAACAGTCGGCTCGTCGCAGTCTATTTCGTCGCCACCGGGGGCTGTGCGCGCGGCCTTTTATTCGCTCATTTGCTGTGCGCGACCGTGGCACGGTGGTGCCGGGACAGCCAGTCGAGGAGCCGCTCCGGCGGCATCGGGCGGGCGAAGTACCAGCCCTGGGCCAGGTCGCAGCCGGCCTCCACCAGCATCCGCCAGGTCCGCTCGTCCTCGACGCCCTCGGCCACCACCCGCAGCCCGAGGGCTCTGGCCAGGTCGATCATCGACCGTACGATCGCCGCGTCGTCGGCGTCCGTGGCCGCCCCCAGCACGAACGACCGGTCGATCTTCACCTCTTTGAGCGGCAGCCGGCGCAGGTGCAGCATCGAGCTGTACCCGGTGCCGAAGTCGTCCAGCGCGATCGCGATGCCGAGCCGCTCCAGCCTGGCCAGGGTCGCGAGGACCCGCCGCGGGTCGGCCATCAGCGCGCTCTCGGTGATCTCCAGCTCCAGCCGGTCCGGCTCGATCCCCGTCCGCCGCAGCTTGGCCTCGATCCGGTCGGCGATCTCGCCGGTGTGCAGGTCGCGGACGCTCACGTTGACCGCGACCCGGACCCGCCCGCCGGCCTCGCCCCAGGCCACCAGCTGGTCGAGCACGTCGTCGATCACCCGGAACGTCAGCAGCCGCATCACCGCACTGTGCTCGGCGACCTTGATGAGTTCCTCCGGGTCGATGAGCCCCCGCTGCGGGTGCTGCCACCGCAGCAGCGCCTCCAGCCCGACGACCTCGCCGGTCGCCAGTTCGACCTGTGGCTGGTAATACAGCGCGATGCTCTCGTCCCGCTCCGTCCCCAGCGCCTTGCGCAGGTCGGCCAGCAGGCTCAGCCGCTCCGGGGAGTTGTGGTCGGCCTCGGGCGCGTAGACCGCGAGGTTGTCGCCGCGCCCTTTCGCGTCGTACATGGCGACGTCGGCGTGCTGCATGAGCTCCTCGAAGCCGGTGCCGTGCTCCGGGTACACCGCGACCCCCATCGACCCGCCGACGTCGATCGGCAGCCCGTCCAGCAGCACCGGCTCCCGCAACGCCTCCATCATCTGCTCGGCGTGCGCCCTGGCCTCGGCGATGTCTGCGAGGTGCGGCACCACGATCGCGAACTCGTCGCCGCCGAGCCGCCCGACCTCCGCGTCCGCCCGGTCCTTCAGCCGAGCCGCCACCTCGACCAGCAGCCGGTCCCCGACCCTGTGCCCGAGCGAGTCGTTGACCTGCTTGAACCCGTCGAGGTCCAGCAGCAGCAGCGCCAGCCGCCGCGCGGCCTGCTGGTTCTCCGCCCGCTCCGCGTGCTCCTGCAACCGCCCTTCGACCGCCCGCTCCAGCCCCTCACGGTTCGCCAGCCCGGTCAGCGGATCCCGCCGCGCCGCCATCGCCCGCTGCGCCGACAGGGAGGTCATCCTGCGCACGGCGTACAACGTCACCAGCGCCAACGGGATGATCAGCACGTCGACCCTCGCGGCCGCCACCAGCCCGGGGGCGGACAGCAGCAGCGCCCCGGTGGCCAGCGCGTCCGTCCTGACCGCCCGCACGAACCTCGACCACCACCCCCGCGCGAACCGCAGCCACACCGCCGTCGACACCAGCAGGTTGTTGACCACGAACCACGCGACCGCCGCCACCACGACCCAGCCGACGTGCTGCGACCTTCTGACGATCAGATCCGCCACGGCGAACGAGACGAAATACTGCGCCGCGTTGAACGCCGCCCGCCACAGCGTGTGCCGCAGCCGGCCGGCCGTGATCGCCACCGCCGCCAGCTGCACCAGCACCGCGGGCGCGAACCCGAACGCCAGCAGGATCGCGAACGTGAAGCACACCGACGGCAGCGTGAGGGTCACATCGTCCCCGCCGACCTGCACGAACGGCTTGGTGTCGGCGACCACCGCACACGCGGCGAGGACCCAGAACGCCGCCGACAGGCTCGCCGGAAACCCGTCGGGCAGGTTGGTGACGAGCAGCACCGCCCCCGCCGCCACCACCACCGCGACGTACGCGAAGAACCGAAGAGCATGCCGTGGCGGCGCGACGTTGCGCAGCGCGCTCTGCTCCATCCACTCCCCCGCTCGGATGCCATCGACCACTCCGTCGAAACGCTCTGCGAGCCTGCACCTGAACAGGTGCCGAAACCGGAAAGGATGCTGAATCGATGCATAAAACGCCCGCCATTCGCCCTCCCGAGCGAACCCTCTCCGCCCCACGTCCCCACTCCGTAGCGACACCCCGACCTTCCGTGACCCACCCCGGCGCACTCACGGCACAACAGCACGGAGCCGGTGCATCACGCCCGGCTCCGGACCGCCGAATGCCCCACAGGTCCGACGGCCCGGAGCATCACCGCCCGAGCAGCGGTACTCCCCGGTCCATCCATCGACATTTGCCTATTTCTCATGATCCGGAAGACTTTGTGTCGCCAGAGCAGCACAAAGTCTTCCGGATCATCCAGACATTGGCTGCTCCTGGCGCGCCGCCAGCCCGAGCGTCAGCCGAGAGCGTCAGCAGGACGTCGGTGATGAAACCGCGGCGAAGCGTCAGCGAGGGCGCGTCACCCCGCCGGGGCGTCAGCACGGCCGCTTCAGCTGAGCGAGGCCGAGCGCCGGCGGGGACGTCTGCCGAGAGCACAGCAGGGACGTCAGCTGGACCCGGCCGGCGGCGAGCGAAACCTCAGCCGGCGACGTCGGCTGAGGCGTCGGGCGCGGGCGCGGGTGGGGTGTCGGTGGGTTGGGCCAGGGCGCGGGCGGCGTCCGGGCCTTCGGCGAGGAGGGTTTCGAAGGCGGCCTCGTCGAGGATGGGGACCTTCAGGGTGGCGGCCTTGTCGGCCTTGGAGCCCGGGGATTCGCCGACGACGACGAAGTGGGTCTTCTTCGACACGGAGCCTGAGACCTTGCCGCCGCGGGAGGTGATGGCTTCCGCGGCCTGGTCGCGGGAGAAGCGGTCCAGCGAGCCGGTGACCACGACCGTGATGCCGTCGAGGGGGCGGGGGCCGGAGGTGACCTGGTCCTCGACCATGCGGACGCCGGCGGCGGACCAGCGGTCGACGATCTCGCGGTGCCAGTCGACGGTGAACCAGTCGTGGACGGCGCGGGCGATGGTGGGCCCGACGCCCTCGACGGCGGCGAGCTGCTCGGGGGTGGCGGTGGCGATGGTGTGCAGAGAGCCGATGGAGTTGGCCAGGGCCTGGGCGGCGGTGGGGCCGACGTGGCGGATCGAGAGGGCGACGATGACGCGCCAGAGGCGTCGCTCCTTGACCTCCTGGAGGTTGGCGAGCAGCTGGTGGGCGGTGCTGCTGAGGGAGCCGTCCTTGTTGACGAAGAAGGGGGCCTTGGCGAGCTTGTCGGCGTCGATGTCGAAGAGGTCGGCCTCGTTGACGATGACGGACTCGAGCAGGGCGGCGGCGGACTTCTCGCCGAGGGCCTCGATGTCCAGGGCGTTGCGGCCGCCGAGCGCGAAGAGACGCTGGCGGAGCTGGTCCGGGCACAGCCGGGCGTTGGGGCAGCGGATGTCGACGTCGCTCTCCTTCTCGGGAGCGAGCGAGGTGCCGCAGGACGGGCACTCGGCCGGCATGACGAACGCGGTCTCGGTGCCGTCACGGCGGTCGGCGACCGGGCCGAGGACCTCGGGGATGACCTCGCCGGCGCGGCGGATGACGACGGTGTCGCCGATGAGGACGCCCTTGCGGACGACCTCCTGCGCGTTGTGCAGGGTGGCCTGCTCGACGGTCACGCCGCCGACGAAGACGGGCGCCATCACGGCGAACGGGGTGACCCGGCCGGTGCGGCCCACATTGACCTCGATGGCGATGAGCTTGGTCATCGCCTCCTCGGGCGGGTATTTGAAGGCGATCGCCCAGCGGGGGGCCTTGCTGGTGGAGCCGAGGCGGCGCTGGATGGACATCTGGTCGACCTTGACCACGACGCCGTCGATCTCATGCTCGATGGCGTGGCGGCGGTCGCCGTAGTCGGCGATGTAGGACCGGACGCCGGCCAGGTCGTCGAACACCTTCCAGCGGGGTGAGGTCGGCAGGCCCCAGGCGTGCATCAGCTCATAGGCCTCGGACTGGCCGGCGGGGTTGAACCCCTCTCGGGCGCCGAAGCCGTGCACGAGCATGCGCATCGGGCGGGAGGCGGTGATCCGCGGGTCCTTCTGGCGGAGGCTGCCGCTGGCCGCGTTGCGCGGGTTGGCGAACGGGCGCTCCTCGGCGGCGACCTGAGCGGCGTTGACCTCCTCGAAGCCGGCGAGGGTGAAGAACACCTCGCCGCGGACCTCGAGCAGGGCCGGCACGTCGGTGCCGGCGAGGCGCTCCGGGACGTCGGCGATGGTGCGCACGTTGAGCGTGACGTCCTCGCCGGTGCGGCCGTCGCCGCGGGTGGCGGCGCGGACCAGGCGGCCGCGCTCATAGGTGAGGTTGATGGCGAGGCCGTCGATCTTCAGCTCGCACAGATAGCGCGGGGCGCTGCCGGCGTCGCGCTCGATGCGCTGGGCCCAGGCGGCGAGCTCGTCGTCGTCGAGCGCGTTGTCGAGGCTGAGCATGCGCTCGGCGTGCTCGACGGCGGCGAAGTCGGTGGAGAACGTGCCCCCGACGCGCTGGCTGGGCGAGTCGGGGGTGACCAGGGCCGGGAACTCGGCCTCGACCGCCTCGAGCTCGCGCATGAGGCGGTCATAGATCGAGTCGTCGACGGCCGGCGACTGCAGGATGTAATACCGATACTGATGCTCGTCCAGCTCGCGGGACAGCTCCATGTGGCGCTCGCGTGCTTCGAGCGTGGGCTCGGCTCCTGCGTCGTTCATGTCACGAACCTACCGCCCGGGTACGACAGAAATCAGAGATCGTCGGTGAGCCGCCGCCCGGCGTCGCGCACGGCCCGCAGCGCCGGCACCGGCGGGCCGGAGAGCCCGCACGGCGGCGTGACGACGACCTGCACCGCGAGCGAGCTGAGCGGGAAGCCCAGCTTGCGCCAGAGATCCCGCACGGTCGTTGCGGGAGACCCGCCGGACACACCCGCGAAGAGCGCCATGCCGCCGTCGATCTGCTCACCCAGGGCATCGAGGTCGGAGATCAGCGACAGGTCCAGCGCGATCGCGGTGGCACCGGCCTCGCGCAACAGCGAGAAGGGCACGTCGGGCGCGCAGCAGTGCACGACCACCGGCACCCCGGCCGCGTCGATGACCGAGGCCAACGAGGAGCGCGCGACGGAGGAGGAGACCGAGCGCAACGTGGCGTAGCCGCTCTCCGACGGCACCCTGCCGGCCAGGACCGCGGGCAGCGACGGCTCGTCGACCTGCAGCAGGATCGTGGAGTGCGGCAGCCGGGCCCGCACCGACGCGACGTGTGCGCGGACGCCGTCGGCCAGGGACGAGGCGAGGTCGCGGGTGGCGCCGTGGTCGCGCAGGAGCGCGCCGCCGATCGGCAGCTGCAGCGACGCCGCGAGGGTCCACGGCCCAGGCACCTGGATCTTGAAGACGCCCTCGAACGAGGAGGCCTGGTCGGTCATCGTGTCGAGGTCGCGGTCCAGGAAGTCCAGCGCGACCCGCAGGTCGTGGCCGGCCCGGGAGGCGACGCGCCAGCGACCCGCGTACAGGTCGATCGGCAGCTCGGTCAGCAGCGCCCCACCCCGGCCGATCATGTCGGCGCCGGCGCCGCGATCGGGCAGCTCCGGCAGATACGGAAGGTCGGGCAGCTCGCCGAGCACGATCCGCTGCGCTTCGGCGATGTCGGTGCCCGGCATCGAGCCGATCCCGGTGGCGGACCCCACCGGCCAGGGGAATGTCATGAAGTTTCCGAAATGGTCGCGGATCCGAGCACGATGTCACCGTCTGGAGACGGCTGGTAGCAGACCAGCGCCTGGCCCGCGGCGACGCCGCGAGCGGGGGAAGCGAGCGAGGCGGTCACAGACGCACCGTCGAAGACCACGGAAGCGGGGAAGACGGACCCGTGCGCCCGCAGCTGCACGGAGCAGTCGACGGCAGCGGACGGGGCGTGCCAGATCGGCCGTGTGCCCACCACCGTGGAGACCTCGAGCAGGGAGCCCGGACCCACGGTGACCGTGTTGGTGGCGGGCGTGATGGACAGCACATAGCGCGGGTTGCGGTCCGGCGCCGAGACGCGCAGGTCGAGCCCCCGGCGCTGCCCCACCGTGTAGGCGAACGCGCCCTCGTGCCGCCCGATGACGGCACCGGTGGTGGCCTCCACGATGTCCCCGGGCTGTGAGCCGAGCCGGTCCGCGAGGAACTTGCGGGTGTCCCCGTCGGCGATGAAGCAGATGTCGTGGCTGTCCGGCTTGTCCGCCACCGCGAGCCCTCGTTCGAGAGCCTCCGCGCGGACCAGGGTCTTCGTCGAGTCGCCGAGGGGGAACATCGCCCGGGACAGCTGCGCGGCGGTCAGCACCGCCAGGACATACGACTGGTCCTTGGCGTAGTCGACGCTGCGCCGCAGCAGTCCGTCCGCGCCCAGCCTGGCGTGGTGCCCGGTGACGACCGCGTCGAACCCGAGGGCCACCGCACGGTCCAGCACCGCCTCGAACTTGATCTTCTCGTTGCACCGCAGGCACGGGTTCGGGGTGCGGCCGGCCGCGTACTCGGCGACGAAGTCGTCGACGACGGAGTCGTGGAACTGCTCCGCCATGTCCCAGACGTAGAACGGGATGCCGATCACATCGGCGGCGCGCCGCGCGTCGCGGGCGTCCTCCAGGGTGCAGCAGCCACGGGCGCCGCTGCGATACGTCTGTGGGTTGCGCGCCAGGGCGAGGTGGATCCCGGTCACGTCGTGACCGGCCTCGGCCGCCCGCGCGGCCGCCACCGCCGAGTCGACCCCACCTGACATCGCCGCAAGCACTCTCACAGGACGAAGCCTACCCAGAGCACGACGAAGCCCACCTAGAGGCGGGACTTGACCGCCCCCGCCCGCCGGGCCCGCTCGACCGCGCCGGGCAGCGCCGCGACGAGCGCGTCGACGTCGGAGACGGTCGAGGTGTGCCCGAGCGTGAAGCGCAGCGACGAGCGTGCCTCGGCGTCACCGGCGCCCATCGCGATCAGTACATGAGACGGCTGAGCGACACCGGCCGAGCAGGCTGAACCGGTCGAGCACGCGATGCCCTGGGCGTCGAGCAGCAGCAGCAACGCGTCGCCCTCGCAGCCCGGGAACGAGAAGTGCGCGTTGCCCGGCAGGCGGTCCGCGGGGTCGCCGTTGAGGATCGCGCCGGGCACGGCGGCGCGGACGCGGGCGACCAGGTCGTCGCGCAGCCGCCCGATCCGCTCGGCGGTCTCGCGCTGGGTCTTGACCGACAGCTCGACCGCCACGGCGAACGCGACGATGCCGGGCACGTCGAGGGTGCCGGACCGCACGTCGCGCTCCTGGCCGCCGCCGTGCAGCAGCGGAGTGCAGGCGACCTCGCGGCCGAGCAGGAGCGCGCCGACGCCGATCGGGCCGCCGAGCTTGTGCCCGCTGACGGTGAGCGCGGCCGCGCCGCTGGCGGCGAAGTCGACCGGGACCTGCCCGACGGCCTGCACCGCGTCGGTGTGGAACGGCACACCCGACGCTGCGGCGGCTGCCGCGAGATCCGAAACGGGCTGGATGGTGCCGACCTCGTTGTTGGCCCACATGACGGTGGCCACGGCCACGTCGTCACCGTCGAGCGCAGCGGCGAGATCGGCCGGATCCACCCGGCCCGACGAGGAGACCGGCAGCCAGGTCACCGCCGCGCCCTCGTGCCGCTCCAGCCAGGTGACGGCGTCGAGCACCGCGTGGTGCTCGACCGAACTGGCCACGATCCGGTTCCGGCGCACGTCAAGAGCTCGCCGTGCCCAGAAGATGCCCTTGGTGGCGAGGTTGTCGCTTTCGGTGCCGCCGCCGGTGAAGATCACCTCGGACGGCCTGGCGGCGAGCGCGTCGGCGATCTGCTCGCGCGACTCCTCCACCCGGCGGCGGGCCTGGCGGCCGGGTGCGTGCAGCGACGAGGCGTTGCCGACTGCACGCGCCGCGGCGACGAAGGCGTCGAGCGCCTCCGGGAGCATCGGCGTGGTTGCGGCATGGTCGAGGTACGACATCGGGCCCAAGCCTAACGGCCGTCCGCTCCTTACCGCTCTACCGGCTGCGCGGTGATCACCACGTTGTCACGGTAGTGGCGGGTCTTCGCGTCGAAAGGGCCACCGCACGTGATCAGGGTGAGCCGCGGCGCGCCGTCCCGTGCGAAGTATCGCTCCAGCGGAACGGCGGTCTTGGCGAAGATCTCCCTGGCCACGACCGTGAAGTTCCGCACCGCACCGTCACTGCCGGTGACCGCCACCGTGTCGCCCGGACCCAATTCGCGCAGTCTGAAGAACGCGCCCTTGCCCTGCTCCGCACTGTCGACGTGCCCGGCGATGACGATCGATCCGGCGGTCGCCTCCAGGCCGGGGCCGAAGCGGTACCAGCCGACCTTGTCGATGCTCGGCGGGACCGCGAAGTCGCCCGTCGCGGAGTCGATGCCGACCGCGTCGACCCGGGCGGTCAGGTTGAGCTTGCCGATCGCCAGCCGCGCCGGCGCGACCGTGGCGGCCGCGCCGGGCAGCGTCCCCGCCTGCACTGGAACCCCGCCGGAAGCGGCCGGCGCGGAGGAGGCGGCGAGCGCCGAGGCGGTCGCGCCGCCGACGCTCGGCGCCGGATCGTCCGCGCACCCGGCAAGGGTGAGCAGGACGACCACGGCGCCGAGCACGGATCTGCGGTGCATCAGGCGCGGACCCGCCGCCGCACGGCCACGGCCCCACCGGCGAGCGCGACGACGCCGGCGATGGCAAGGGCGTACAGACCCCACGGCGTGGGCTCGTCGAGCAGGCCACCGGTGCCGCTCGGCACGCCACCCGGCGTCGAGTGCAGCCCCTCGATCTTCTGCGCGACCACGCCGAGCGTCTTGTCCGTGGCTGAGCCGACCGCGTAGACGATGGTCGAGGTGCCCTCGGCGAGGGTCAGGCTGGCCGCGGGGATCGCGACGGTGGTGGTACCGGCGAGCACGACGTCGGCGCTGACCGTCCCGGCGGCGATGTCACCCTTCGCCTCGTTCGGGTTCGTGAGGTTCTTGAACACGGGCTGGCCACCGGCCCGCACGTCGACCGCGGGCGCCGCCGCCGTGTGCCGCACGACCAGGCGCGCCTTGCCGGCCGCGACCTTGCTCACGTCGTTGACGAACGGGGTCAGGGTGGGCTTGCCGTCGGCCGTCAGGTGCGCGACCAGCGTGATGTTGGCGTCGGCGGGCACCGCGGCCTGGTCGACCTTGATGATCGGGCTGGTCACCGGGTCACCCGGCTTGACGATCACGATGTCGTACTTGCCCGCGGGCAGGTCCAGCGGACCCGCGACCGTGGAGGGCTGGAAGTTGTTCAAGGTCTTGGCGCCGTTGACGTAGACGTCGACGGGCTGGCCGGGGATGCCGTGGACCACCGACACCTTCGACGGCCCGGCCGCGTGCGCCGGGGTTGCGAAAACAGCCGTGGAAGCGGCCACGACGAAGAGCGCGGCAACCATCCTGCGAAGACGCATCTGGAGATCTCCCTGTCGAAAAGGACGATGACGGCCAGGGATTCGCCGCCGGTACCGACGGCAGATGCGCCGAGTGGAAATGACCACGAAGTGCATCCGGCGACCCCTTCCGCGCCGAACACGTATGCGGAAGTCCCCCAGTGAGATGCGATAGCTTCAGGACGTGCCTGTGCGATGGCGGCAACCGCGGTGAGCTCGACGAGCGTCGAGCATTCGACCGACGGCGACGACGGCTTCGCGGACCTGTTCCGTGCCGGTGACGAGCGTGCGCTGCGACAGGCGTACGAGCGCTACGGACCGGCCGTGTTCCACCTCGCCGCGCGCGGTCTGGCGAGCACGACCGACGCCGAGGACGTCACGCAGGCCACGTTCGTCGCCGCGTGGCTCGGCCGGGAGAGCTTCGACCCCTCCCGCGGGTCGATGCTCGGCTGGCTGCTCGGCATCGCCCGGCGCAAGGTCGTCGACCAGATCCGCGCCACCGCCCGTGACGACCGGATCACCGACTCGGTCCGGCGGCTCGCCCCCGCCGACCGGGTCGAGACGCCCCCGGACCGGGTCGTCGACCGGCTCGTCGTCGCCGACGAGATGGCCCAGCTGCCCGGCGAGCAGCGGCGGGTGCTGGAGCTGGCGTTCTACGACGACCTGACGCACCCGCAGATCGCGGCGGTGACGGGCCTGCCGCTGGGCACGGTGAAGAGCCACCTGCGGCGCGGGATGGCGAGACTACGCAGTCGATGGGAGGTGGACGGTGTCACATTTGGAGCCCGAGCGGCTGGTGCTTCTGGCGCTCGGTGAGGAGACCCTCGACCAGCACGAGACCGGCCACCTCGACACGTGCGGGCGGTGCCGCTCCGAGATGGCCGAGCTGCGCGACGTGGCCGGCCTCGGCCGGCAGACCCAGCGGCTGCGTGACCTGCCGCCCCCGCCGGAGCACGTCTGGCAGCGGATCCGCGCGGAGCTGGCGGCGACCGACCGGGCCACGCCCCCGCCGCCGGTAACCCTGCACACCGATCCGCCTTCTGTTCCCGCATCGGCGGGTGTACGACCACAGCCCGCACCGACCGCCGGCAGGCAGGCGCCGCGGCGGGCGGCCCGGCCGCGCAGACACGGCTGGGGCGTCACCGCCGCGGTCGCCGCCGCAGCGGCTGTCGTGGCCGCGGTCGCCGCCGCCGGCGGCACGGCGCTGGTCCTGCGGGACGAGCCGGCGGCGAGCCCCGCCGCGGCCTGCTCCGCCGGCGCGCCCAGGGTGTCCCTCGAAGCGCTGCCCGGCGCACCGCCCGGGGCGGGCGGATATGCCTGCCTCGTCAGCGTCGGCGGGGAGCGGAAGCTGGTCGTGCACGCGGAGGGAATGCCGGCCCAGCCGGACGGCGACTACGAGGCGTGGCTACTGGACTCCACCAGCCTGCAGGGTCCCGGCCTGCGGATGCAGGCGCTCGGCGTGATGGGCGCGAAGGCCGACCAGGAGCTGACCGTGCCCGGTGCCCTCGACCTGAGCAAGTTCAACATCGTCGACATCTCCGCCGAACCCCACGACGGCGACGCCACCCACTCCGGCAGGAGCCTGCTCCGCGGCACCCTGCCGTAACCGCGCGGCACCCTGCCGTAGCCGCGCGGCACGCCGCCGGGCCGACGTGGCGCACAACGGAAAGGGCCGCCCACCGAGGAACGGTGGGCGGCCCTTCGCGTGGACGTCACTTGCGCTTGCGGATCTCCTCGGCGGCCTGCGGCACGACCTTGAACAGGTCGCCCACGACACCGAAGTCGGCGAGCTCGAAGATCGGCGCCTCGGGGTCCTTGTTGACCGCGACGATCGTCTTCGACGTCTGCATACCGGCCCGGTGCTGGATCGCGCCGGAGATGCCGAGCGCGACGTACAGCTGCGGCGACACCGTCTTGCCGGTCTGCCCGACCTGGAACTGGTGCGGGTAGAAGCCCGAGTCGACCGCCGCGCGGGACGCGCCGACCGCGGCGCCGAGCAGGTCGGCGAGCTCCTCGACCAGCTTGAAGTTGTCCGCGCTGCCGACGCCGCGGCCGCCGGAGACGACGATCGACGCCTCGGCCAGCTCGGGACGGGCGCCCTTCGCCTCGACCTTGCGCTCGACGACCTTCGCCAGCTTGTCCTTGTCGGTCAGCGCGACCTCGACCTGCTCGACCGACGGGGTGGCCGGCGCCGGGGCCGGCGTGAGCGAGTTGGGCCGGACGGTGACGATCGGCAGGCCCTTGCTGACCTTCGACCTCACGATCGTCGAGCCGGCGAAGACGACCTGCGTGCCGACACCCTCGGCGTCCAGGGCGACGACGTCGGTGAGCAGCCCGTTGTCGAGCTTGACGGCGACCCGGCCGGCGATCTCCTTGCCCTCCTGGCTGGAGGCGATGAGGACCGCGGCGGGCGACACCCGCTGGATCAGCGACGCGAGGACGGTGGCCTTGCCGGCCACGAGATACCCGTCGAGGTCCTCGCTCTCGGCGGCGTAGATCTTCGAGGCGCCGAACTCGCCGAGCTTGTCGGCCAGCGCCGCCCCTGAGACAGCACCCGGGCCGCCCAGGACGACCGCGGAGACGTCGCCCAGCGTGCGGGCGAGGGTCAGCATCTCGAGGGTGACCTTCTTGACGGCGCCCTGGGAGGCCTCGACGACGACCAGTACTTCAGCCATGGTTCCGAACTCCCTTAGACGAACTTCTCGGAGGCCAGGTATTCGACGAGCTTGCTGCCGCCGTCGTCACCCGCGTCGATCTTGTTGCCGGCCTGGCGGGGCGGGCGCTTGTTGTGCTCGACGACGGTGCTCGTCGCGCCGTCGAAGCCGACCTCGCCGGCGGCGATGCCCAGGTCGCCCAGCGACAGGGTCTGCAGCGGCTTCTTCTTGGCCGCCATGATGCCCTTGAAGGACGGGTAGCGCGGGTCGTTGATCGTGTCCCACACGCTGACCAGGGCGGGGGTCGAGGCGGTGACGACCTCGTAGCCCTCGTCGGTCTGCCGCTCGATGGTGAGCGAGGTGCCCTCGACGGTGACCTTGCGGGCGCCGGTCAGCGCCGCGATGCCGAGGCGTTCGGCGATCATGTGCGGCAACACCTGCACCCGGCCGTCGGTCGACTCCGCGCCGCAGATGACCAGGTCGGCCTCCTGCCGGGCGATGGCGGCCGCGAGGACCTTCGAGGTGGCGACGGCGCACGAGCCGTGCAACGCGTCGTCGACGACGTGGACGGCGGAGTCCGGGCCCATGGACAGGGCCTTGCGGATCGACTCCGTGGCACGGTCGGGTCCGACGGTCAGCACGACCACCTCGCCGCCGTGTGCCTCCTGGAGGCGCAGCGCCTCCTCGATGGCGTATTCGTCCATCTCGTTGATGACGTTGCTGGCTGACGCGCGGTCGACGGTGTTGTCGTCACTGCGCAGGTTGCGGTCCGCGCCGGAGTCCGGCACCTGCTTGACGAGTACGACGATCTTCATCGTGGTCCGAGGTCCTCCTGCTTGACGGTCGCCGCGCCGTCGCGGCTGACTTGCGCCCCACGTTACGGCTCGACCCGCTCGACGACGGGTTCGCCTCTCGAATGTTACTCAGGAGTAGGTTCGGAAGGGCGGTGAAAAGTGTCACGAGACGGTTCACCCTGAAGCCGGGGGTGGGGGAAATGTCACAGAACACCGCGCTTTTCGAGCCGGCCCGCGAGCTCTCCGCGGCGGTCGCGCGGCACGCTGCGGAAAAGGTCACACACCGGCCCTGCGAGGCGCCGGACCAGCACTGGTGCACGTGCGGTCACCCCCGCGAGCGCTGCGTGTCCGAGCTCATCCGGTCCCTGTGGCACATGCCGGTCTGACCGGCGGATCAGTCGTCCGCCATGACCGCGGCGACCTCCGTGCGCGCCGCCCGCCGGGCCGGCAGCACCGCGGCGACCGCACCGGCGGCGGCGGCCAGGGCGACGTAGAGCAGCAGCTGCCCGTACGGCACGACGGGGTACCCGTGGCCGAACTGCCGGATCAGCCCGACCGACGCGGACACACCGACGAGCACGCCGAACCCGACGCCGACCACCGCGCCGACGAACGCCATCAGCATCGCCTCCAGCACCAGCATCCCGCGCAGCTGACCGCGGGACAGCCCGAGCGCCCGCAGCAGCGCCGACTCCCGAGTGCGCTCCAGCACCGACAGGGCGAGGGTGTTGGCGATCCCGGTCAGGCCGATGACGATCGACATGCCCAGCAGCGCCGAGAAGACGCCGAGCTGCTCGTCGAGGGATCCGGTGATCCGGGCCCGCCACTCGGCCTGGCTGCTGACCTGGGTGAGCGGCGCCTCCTTCAGCGACGCGTCGACCGCGGCCCGCGAGTCGACCGGCGCGACCCCCTCGGCGGCCTTGACCAGCACCTGGTCGGGATCGCCGGCGCCGAACACGGTCGCGTAGTCGCTCCAGTCCAGCAGCGCCTTGCCCTCGGTCGGCGCGTCGTCGTAGAGCGCGGCGACGGTCAGGGTCAGCGTGCGGACCGTGACCTGCCCGCCGACGCGGACACCGAGCTCGTCGGCGAAGAAGCGGTTGAGGGCGACCGTGCCCTGCTTGAGCGCGCCGGCGGACCCGGCGGTGATCTCGGGGCGCAGGACGGTGTCCAGGGCGCCGGGCTCCATGGTCCAGATCTCGGTGTACCGGCCGTCGACGTCACCGTCGCGGCTGCGGGCGGCGGCGACCGCGGCCAGCTCGCGGTGGGTGCGCATGGTCTCGGTCACCGCGAGGGGCACCTTCCGGCTCTGGCCGCCGGGGGTGTAGACGCCGCTGATGATGTAGTCGACGGAGAAGTTCTCGTCGAGCTCCTGCTCGGCCTGCGCCCGCGCGGTCGCCAGCAGCACGCTGAAGACGCTCATCAGCGCCAGGCCGACCATGAGGGCACTGGTGGTGGCCGCGACCCGCTTGGGGTTGCGCAGGGCGTTGGTGACCGCGAGCCGGCCGGCGGCGCCGAACAGCTTCGCCGGCGCCCAGCCCGCCCATGCCGTCAGCCGCGACACGATCAGCGGCGCGGCGATCACGATGCCGGTGAAGACCCCGATCGCGCCGAGGAACACGATCGGCACGCCGGTGAACCCGGGCACCGTGGTGCCGTACAGCATCAGCAGCCCACCGGTCACGGCCGGCACGGCGGCCACGACGATCCGCAGCAGCCGCCGCCCGGTCGCGACCTCCGACGCCGCGGTGGTGCGCAGCGCGGCGATCGGGGGGATGCGGCTCGCGGTGGCGGCCGGCAGCAGCGACGCGATCACCGTGAAGAGCGTGCCGGCGACGACCCCGACCAGCACGGTGGTGGGGGTGACGATCAGCCGGTCGACGCGGACCCCGCTGCCGACGGTGTTGCGGCCGATGAGCAGGCCCTCGCCGACGACGGTGCTGACGAGCAGGCCGCCGAGGGAGGCGACGACGCCGACGACGACCGCCTCCAGGATCACCGAGCCGAACAGCTGCCCCTTGGACGCCCCGACGCAGCGCAGCAGCGCCAGCTCCCGGATCCGCTGGGCGACCAGGATCGCGAAGGTGTTGTAGATGACGAAGACCGACACCGCCAGGGCGATCAGTCCGAAGCCGAAGATCACGATCAGGAAGCCGTCGACGTACTTGGCGGCGGCCTGCGCGTATTCCTCGCGCATCTGCGCGCCTGTGGTCACCCAGGCCCGGCCGCCGAGCGCCGAGGAGAGCCGGCCGGCGAGCTCCTCCTGCGACAGGCCCGGCTGCCCGGACACGACGACCTGCGCGTAGCCGTCGGCGCCGGTGAGCGTGCGCATGTCCCCGGGGGTGAGCGCGGCGACCGTGAAGCCCGCGAAGCGCTTGTTGGCGCCGAGGTCCATGATGCCGACGAGGGTCAGCGCGACCGGTTTCTGGTCCGGGCCGACCACGGACACCTGCTCGCCGACCGTGAAGCCGTAGATCTCGGCGGTGGTGTCGTCGACCGCGATCTCGCCGGTCCGCTGCGGCTGCCGGCCGGTGCCGATGTCATACATCGACAGGTGTTCGTCGCCGGGGGTCGACAGCGCCCAGCCGATCCGGCCGAGGTATGAGATGAGCCGCCCGTTCCTGTCGAGCATCGGCAGCCGCTCGGCCATCCTGCCGTCGGCGTGCGTCACGCCCGGCACGGCCCTGACCTCGTCGACGATGCCGACGTCGAAGCGCTGCCCGGTCTCGCTGAAGCCGGAGGAGCCCACGGAGGCGTCGACGTTCTTCGCGGCGCGCGCGAGATCGTCGTAGAAGGCGGCCTTGGCCGTGTCGCCGTAGACCAGGGTGCCGGCGAGGAAGCCGACACCGATCATGATGGCCGTAGCGGTGAGCAGCAGCCGTAGCTTGTGAGCACGGAGCCCGGCGAGAGTTGTTCGCAGCATCGCGCGCGACTGTACCCAGTGCCTCTGAAAGGAGTCTGAGAATGGTGTCGATGTGGGCCGTCGTCCGGCGCTGGTTCGACCCCGCCGAGGTGCACTCGGTCGGCACGACCCCCGACTACCGCTTCTCGCTCGCGAACGAGCGCACGTTCCTCGCCTGGCTGCGCACCGCCCTCGCCCTGGTCGGCGGCGGGCTGGCGATCGCGCAGTTCCTGCCCGGGCACCGGCTGCGGATCGTGATCGCGGTGTCGCTCTTCGCGCTCGGCGGGCTGGTCGCGGTCCGCGCGGTCGACCACTGGGCCCGCAGCGAGCGGGCGATGCGGCTGGGTGAGGCGCTGCCGCCGTCGCGATTCCCCGCGATCCTGGCCCTGATCGTCGCGGTGGGCGCGGTCGCCCTGCTGGTGGCGACGTTCCTGTGACCTCCCCGGTCCGCCCGTCCGAGGACGGTCCCCCCGGTGCGCAACTGGAGCGGACCATGCTCTCGTGGCGGCGCACCAGCGTGTCGTTCACCGCCGTGGCGCTGCTCCTGGCGCGGCTCGCCGCGGTCGAGGCACCCCGCCCGGTCGCGCTCGTCGCGGTGGCCGCCGTCGGGCTCACGTGGGCCGCCGCGATTCACCTGATCAGGATGAGAATCGTGGGGCTCACCCGCCCGGTACGCCGCACGCTGCCCCTCGTCGTCACGCTCATCCTCCTGTACAGCGTGACGGGCACCCTCTTGCTGGTGTCATAGGGCGCTCCACTGCGTCATGATGGCGCCATGGGACGTGCACTGCCCTTTCTCATCGTGGTGGTCGCGACGCTGGTCGCGTTGATCGACTGCCTGTCCACGGACCGCGACGACGTCCGGGGGCTGCCGAAGGTCGTCTGGTGTTTCGTCATCCTGGTGCTCCCCGTCGTCGGCGTGATCGCCTGGTTCTTCGCGGGCCGTCCGCTCGCGACCGAGCAGCACGCCGGGCTCGCCGCACAGGGCGGCGCGCGGCGCAGGCCGGCGAAGCCGGTCGCGCCCGACGACGACCCGGACTTCCTGCGCAACCTCGACACCAACCAGTCGCGCCGGGACGCCGAGCTCCTGCGCAGCTGGGAGGAGGACCTCAAGCGTCGCGAGGAGGAGTAGCCTCCGCCGTCTGCGCACTCCTGGGCACGCAGAGCAGGAGCGCGGCGGGTGAGATCCGGGCGACGAGCGTCCGGGAGGGTGCGACGACGTCGCCGTCGAGCTCACGGGCCTGCTCGCGGTCGGTCCGGACCTCGACCTTCCTCGCCCGGAAGGTCTCCAGCCGCGGGGTGCCACCGCGGCGCATGACGACGCCCCAGCCGAGGCGCACCCAGTCGGTGATGTCCCTGGGGGTCAGGACCGCCACGTCCAGCCAGCCGTCGTCCGGCCGGGCGTCCGGGAACAGCGGGATCCCGCCCTGGAGGCGGCCCACGTTGGCGACGAGCACGCTGCGGGCCCGGCGGCGGATCCAGCGGCCGCCGTCCAGCCGGATCCGCATCAGGACCCGTTTGCGGTGCAGCTTCTTCACTCCCGCCGCGACGTAGGCGAGCCAGCCGAACCGCCGCTTCGCCGTGTCGGGGGTGGCTTCGAGCATCTCCGCGTCGAAGCCCATCCCGGCCATGACCGTGAACGTGCCGGCGTGCCCGGTGCTGGTGTCGGCGCCGTCCACGACGCCGACGTCGATGCGGCGGCGGTCGCCGTGCAGCGCCACCTCGACCGCGGCCCGCACGTCGCGGGTGACGCCGAAGTTGGTGGCGAGCAGGTTGCCCGTGCCGGACGGGACGAGGGCCAGGGCGACGTCGGTGCCGGCGAGGACGGAGGCGACCGCCATGACGGTGCCGTCACCGCCGCAGACCAGCGCCACGTCGACGCCCGCCTCGACCGCCTGCACCGCCATGCCGCAGCCGGGGTCCTCCGGGGTGGTGGTGAGCCAGAGCGGCTCGGGCCGGCCCGCCTCGGCGAACAGGCCGCGGATCTCCTTGCGGCGCTCGTCCAGGTCGATGACCTTGGACGGGTTGACGATGACCGCCGCGGTCCGGGTGTCGCTCATACCGTCGCCTCCGCTGCGCTGCGGACCGCTCACGTACCGACCTTGCGGAAGCGGGCCTGGAAGAAGCAGTACACGCCGAACGCCGCGACGCCGAGGGCGACGGCGAGCAGGAGGAACTTGCCGAACGGCTGGGCGACGAGCGCGTGCAGGGCCGCGTCGAGACCGCGGGACTTGCCGGGGTCGTTGGTGACCGCCGCCTGCAGCAGCAGGACGCCGACGATCCCGAACGCGACGCCCTTGGCCATGTAGCCGGTCTGTCCCGCCCTGGTCGCGGTCTTGCGGGTCTTCGGGGCCGCCGTGCCGAAGTTCAGTTTCCGCGCGAACTTGCGCTTCCACCCGTACCAGAGCATCCCGACACCGAACCCGAGGACGCCGAGCCCGATCAGCCCGACGAGCCAGGCACCGGCCGGCTTGGCCATGATCCCGGCGGTGGCCTGCTGCTGCTGGTCGGCGCTGGAGGACGGCGCGCCCATGATGACCTTGCCGGCGGTCAGGGCGAGGGCGCCGTAGATCACGACGCGGGCGCCCGACGCGACCCGCTCCCAGATCCGCTCCTTGCCCCGCACGTCGCGGTGGCCCCAGATCGCCAGGGCGACCTGCCACAGGGCGAGCGCGACCAGGCAGATCAGCACGAACCAGAGCAGCAGCTTGCCGAACGGCTGCTCCGCGAGCTTCTGGAAGGCACCGGACTGGTCGCCCTCCTGACCTCCCTCGCCGAAGGCGATCTGCGCCGCCACCCAGGCGAGCGCGAGGTGCAGCAGGCCGTACCCGATGAACCCGACCTTGGTCAGATTCTTGAACAGGTCGCTCTGCGTGGCGCGGCGTGCTGTATCGGCGGGGGTCATGTTCTCGTTCTCCCCCGACTGGGCATGCTGGCAAACGTGAGGACCCAGAGATCCGCGCTTTGGCGCATGGCCGGCTTCGGCGGGGCCGCGCTGTTGTTCAGTCTGTTGATCATTGCGGTGCGGGTGCGCTGGCTGCCGCTGGAGTCGGTGGACCGTGGCGTCGCCGAGTCGCTCAACGCCGCCGTCGCGCCGAACGACTTCCTGGTGATGCTGATGGGCGGCATCAGCCGGCTCGGCAGCTTCGGCGTCATGGCGTGGCTCGTCCTGATCGGCACCACCCTCGTCGTCGTCCGGAAGCAGTACAAGCTGGCCGGCTTCCTCGTGGCGACCACCGTCGGCGGCCTCATCCTCGACCCGACGCTCAAGCTGGCCGTCGGCCGGCTGCGTCCCGTCGTCGAGCAGCCCGTGGCGCACGGCGGCGGCAACAGCTTCCCGAGCGGCCACTCGCTCAACTCGCTGATCTGCTACACGGCGCTGCTGCTGGTGTTCCTGCCGGCGCTGCGCCCCCGCTGGCGCAGGGTGGCGGTGATCGGCGTCGCCGCGATCGTCGCGCTGGTCGGCTTCAGCCGGCTGGCGCTGGGCGTGCACTTCCTGTCCGACGTGATCGGCGGCTGGTCGCTCGGCATCGCGTGGCTCGGGCTGTGCGCGACCGCGTTCGAGCTGCTGCGGTACCACGAGGGCCGGCGCGTCACCGAGCCGCTCGAAGAGGGCCTGGAGCCCGAGGCGGCCGACGACCTGCGCCCCACCGAGCCGCACGAGCACCGGCCCGGCACCGCCCGCGCCGTCGCGCTCGGAGCCGTCGCCTGGGTCCTCACGTTCGGCGCGCTGGTCGCGGCCGGGCTGCCGCTGGCGCGGTACCGCGACGGCAACGGCAACGTGCTGTGGGACTCGACCATCCCGCACTGGTTCGCCGCGAACCGCAGCGACGTGCTGGGCCATGTGAGCATCGTCGGCAGCGAGGTCGGCAACACCCACGCGATCCTCGCGATCGGCCTGGCCGTCGGCGCGCTGTCCCTCGCGGCCATCCGCCGCTGGCGCCCGGTGATCTTCCTGGTGACGGTGATGTTCGGCGAGCTGACGCTCTTCCTGGCCAGCGCCGCGATCGTCGACCGGGCCCGCCCCGACGTGGAGAACATGGACGGGCCGATGCCGACGTCGAGCTTCCCGTCCGGCCACGTCGCCGCCACGATCCTCATCTGGGCCACCGCCGCGGTGCTCGTCATGCCGAGGACCCGGGCCTGGTGGCGGTGGGCGTTCCTGGCCCTGGCCGTGGCGATGCCGCTGTGGGTCGCGGTGTCCCGCATGTACCGCGGGATGCACCACCCGACCGACATCGTGGGGAGCATGCTGCTCTCGGCGCTCTGGCTCCTCGCCGTGCACCGGCTCGTCAAACCCAACTGTGACCTGGCCGAACGGCCGAGCGCCGAGGACGCGCCGGAGCCGGCCGGCGACCTCTCCTCCCCGGCGGGTGCGGCGCGATGAAACAGGACTGGTTCCTCACGGACGAGGAGCGGGGCAACCCGCACACCAGGATCTCGGCGTGGACCGACGGCAACGCCGTGCGACCGCTGATCGACGGCAAGGCGTACTTCGCCGAGCTCTACGCCGCGATCGAGCGCATGGAGCGCGGCGACCTGCTGCTGTTCACCGACTGGCGCGGCGACGCGAGCCAGCGGGTCACCAGGAACGGCCCGACCATAGGGGACGTGCTGTGCGACGCGGCCCGCCGCGGCGTCCGCGTCAAGGGCCTCCTCTGGCGCTCGCACTGGAACGCGCTGCAGTTCAGCGCCACGGAGAACCGGCGCTTCGCCCGCAAGATCGAGGCCGCGGGCGGCGAGTGCCTGCGCGACATGCGGGTCCGCGTCGGCGGCTCGCACCACCAGAAGCTCGTCGTGCTGCGCCACCCCGGCCGCCCGGAGCTGGACCGGGCGTACGTCGGCGGCATCGACCTCTGCCACGGCCGCCGCGACACGACGACGCATGAGGGCGACCCGCAGCCGGTGCCGATCACCCCGAAGTACGGCAAGCGGCCACCCTGGCACGACGTGCAGCTGGAGCTGCGCGGCCCGGTGGTCGGCCAGGTCGAGGCCACGTTCCGGGAGCGGTGGGAGGACCCGTCGGCGCTGTCGCGCAACCCGCTGCACTGGTTCCAGGGCAAGGTCGAGGACGAGAACCTGGACCCCGACCGGCTGCCGCCGCAGCTGCCCGACCCGCTGCCGGCCGGCGATCTCAGTGTGCAGCTGCTGCGGACGTACCCGTACCGGCGCGGCGGTTACCCCTTCGCGCCCGAGGGCGAGTTCAGCGTCGCCCGCGGCTACGGCAAGGCGGTCCGGCGCGCGCAGCGGCTGATCTACCTGGAGGATCAGTACCTCTGGTCGCCGAAGGTCGCCAGCTGCTTCGCCGACGCGCTGCGCGAGCACCCTGACCTGCACCTCGTGGCCGTCGTGCCCCGGCATCCGGACCGCCCCGACAAGTTCGGGAGCGTGCCGCAGCTGTACGGCCGTGAGCGCGCCCTCACCATGCTCCGCGAGGCGGGCGGCGACCGGCTGCACGTCTTCAGCCCCGAGAACGCCAACGGCACGCCCATCTACGTGCACGCCAAGGTCTGCGTCGTCGACGACACGTGGGTCACCACCGGCTCCGACAACGTGTCGCTGCGCTCCTGGACGCATGACTCCGAGCTCACCTGCGCCGTCCTCGACCCTGCCGGCGGCTACGCCAGGGAGCTCCGCGAGCGGCTCTGCCGGGAACACCTCGAGCTCGACGAGCTTCCGGAGGGCCCGATCGAGGAGATCTTCGACGCCTCCGCCAAGGCGCTGCAGGCCTGGCACGACAGCGGCAAGATCGGCCCCCGCCCCGCCGGCCGCCTCCTGCCGTACCGCCCGCCCCGGGTACGCGGGGGTACCGTGACCTGGGCACGTGTGGTGTACAACACCATCCACGACCCGGATGGCAGGCCACGGCGGCTGCGCCGGGAGGGTACCTTCTGAACGTTTTGCGCCGTTCACCAAGCCGTCTTGTCGGCGTGTTCATATTGGGCGATGACAGCGTGGCAGCTCGCCTGCATCGACATGGCGGGGACGACGGTGCGGGACGACGGCCTGGTCGAGCAGGCCTTCACGGTCGCCTTCGCGGGCGAGGGCATCGCGCCCGGCACCCCGCAGCACGACCGCATGCTCGCCGTCGTGCGCAAGACGATGGGCCAGAGCCGCATCGAGGTCTTCCGCCTGCTGCTCGACGGCGACGAGCAGCGGGCCCAGGCCGCCAACGAGACCTTCGAGGAGGCCTACGGCCTGCTCGTCGACGAGGGCGCGGTCCTGCCCATCCCCGGTGCGCTCGAGGCCATCAAGACCCTGCGCACCGCGGGGATCAAGGTCGCCCTGACCACGGGCTTCGCCCGCGCCACCCAGGAAGCCATCATGGACGCCCTCGGCTGGTGGGGCCAGGTCGACCTGGTCCTCTCCCCCGCCGACGCCGGCCGCGGCCGCCCCTTCCCCGACTTCATGCTGGTCGCCGCCCTGAAGCTGGGCGTCGAGGACGTCCGCCGCATGGTCGTCGTCGGCGACACCCCGCTGGACCTGATCGCCGGCCGCCGCGCCGGCGCCGGCCTGCTCGTGGGCGTCCTCACCGGCGCCGGCGACCGCCAGGCCCTGCAGGCCTCAGGCGCGGACGAGGTCATCGGATCGATCGGCTCCCTCCCCCGCCTCCTCGGCCTGGAGTAGCCGCTACCCGCATCTCGCCTTCGGCGACAGCTCGCCGCGCTGTTTCCCGCCTTTCGCCTTCGGCGATGGCTCGCTGCCCCACGCTCCGCGCGGGTCCCGCCGGGGGATTCTCACCCCGGACCCCCAATGCGCCGCTCCGCGACGCACTGCCAGCGCGCGGAGCGCGCGGCAGCTTCACACGCGTGCGCGTGGCATCGCGGGGGTTACCGTCTGCGTCGGTGGTGTACGAGTGCCCCCACCGCGCTCCGAAACCGTCATGCGGTCGAGCCCGCCCAGGCCGAAGATCACCGTCCAAACCGTGGTACTCCCCGGTCCACCCATCGACGACGGCCTCTTTCCCGTGATCCGGAAGACTTCATGTCGTCATAGCAGCACAAACTCTTCCGGATCATCCAGAACCCCACCGAAGCCACGACGCACCCGAACTGACGTCCCCACCGCCCCGCATCACCGGCGAGACACCCACCATCCAGCGCACACCACCCACGACTCCACCAGCCGTAGCCAGACCCGAGCCCCCGGTGCGCACTGACCACCCACCACAGACGCAGAGCGACGACGACCTCGAGACCGACGGGCCGCAGCACGGCCGTTGTGGTGCCACCCGCACACCACCGAGGCGGACGTGACCCCGCGCCACTGCAACCTCGCATCTGTGCCCGCCCGACCTCGCAACACGGCGACTGCGGCGCGGCGACCGGCCTGCAGGAGCGGTTGTGGGCGAGTGACCGTGCGGCGGCGGCTCGGCGGCGGCCGCCTGGGCAGTCGCTCGCTGGCGGCAGCAGCCGACCGGGCGGTCGGGTGGCGGGCGCCAGGGCCGCCGGGTGGCGGGCGGAGTTATGCGAGGTTGGATGAGCGCGGGTAGGCGTCCTCCGGGTCGGTGAGCACGTTGACCAGATACGGCACGCCCGACGCGAACGCCCGCTCGAACGCGGCTGACAGGTCGCCCGGCTTCTCGACCGTCTCGCCGGCGCCGCCGAGGGCCTTGACGACGTCGTCGTAGCGCAGGCCGGGCTGCAGGTCGGCGGCGACGTCGTAGCCGTAGATGTTGCGCATCGGGTGCTTCTCCAGGCCCCAGATGCCGTTGTTGCCGACCACGATCACGACCGGCAGCTGCTGGCGGACCAGGGACTCGACGTCCATGAGCGAGAAGCCGGCCGCGCCGTCGCCCATGAGGACGCAGATCTGGCGGTCCGGATACGTCACCCGGGCGCCCATCGCATAGCCCATGCCGGTGCCGAGGCAGCCGTACGGTCCCGGGTCCAGCCACGTGCCCGGCTGCGACGGCTCGAGGTATTTGCCGGCGTAGGAGACGAAGTCGCCGCCGTCGCCGATCGTGACCGCGTCCTCGGCGAGGACCTTGCGCAGCTCGCCGTAGACGCGGCTGGGCTTGATCGGGTCGGTGTCGGCCTCCAGGGCCTGCTGATCGCGCGCCCGGCCGGCGTCCTCCGCGGCCCGCAGCGCCTCGATCCACTCCTCGTGGTCGGCGACGAGTCCGGTGTGCGACGCGAACGCCGCCAGGATCGCCCGCAGATCGCCGGACGGAGCGGCCGCCGGGGTGACGTGACCGGCGCGCTGCGACGGCGCGTCGGTGACGTGCACGACCTGCGCGCCGCCGAAGTCGCCGAAGCCGAGCCGGAAGTCGAGCGGGGTGCCGATGACGGCGATCACGTCCGCGCCGCCGAACGCCGCCTTGCGCGCCCGGGAGAACGCCAGCGCGTGCGACGGCGGCAGCGTGCCACGGCCCATGCCGTTGGCGAACACGGGCACGCGCAGCGCCTCGGCCGCCTCCCGCAGCGCGGCCGTGGCGTGCCCGGCCCACACGTCGGAGCCGGCGATGATCACGGGCCGCTGCGCGGCGGCGAGCAGCTGGGCCGCCCGGGCGACCTCCTCAGGGTCCGCCTCGACCGGTGCCACCGCCGGTGCGGGGCTCGTCTCGACCCCGTCGGCCT
Organism: Dactylosporangium sp. NPDC005555; assembly: GCF_040605635.1. Taxonomy (NCBI): domain Bacteria; kingdom Bacillati; phylum Actinomycetota; class Actinomycetes; order Micromonosporales; family Micromonosporaceae; genus Dactylosporangium; species Dactylosporangium sp. NPDC005555. The sequence continues at coordinate 15,158 of NZ_JBEXDG010000018.1, read as the reverse complement.
GCGAGAACACCACCTCCAGCGGCAGGTCGACGAAGACCGGGCCACGGTGCGGCGTCAGCGCGGCGAGCGCGGCGGCCTGCATGCGGGCATACACCTCATCGGTGGCGAGGATGGTCTCCGCGTGCTTGGTGACCGCGCGGACGATCGGCAGGTGGTCCATCTCCTGCAGGCTGCCCGAGCCCCAGCGGAACTGCGGCGCCCGCCCACCGATCACGACCACCGGCGCGCCGTTGAACGAGGCGCTGGTCAGACCCGAGACACCGTTGGTGACGCCGGGCCCGGCGGTCAGCACGGCCAGGCCGGGGCGGCGCTGGAGCTTCGCGACGGCCTCTGCGGCGAAGACGGCGGACTGCTCGTGCCGCACGTCGACGATCCGCACGCCGGTCTTGTGGGCGGCGTCGTACAGCGGGAAGACGTGGGCGCCGGAGAGCGTGAACAGCTCCTCGACCCCGAAGCCCCGCAGTGCCGCGAGGGCCAGGTCCCCGCCGTGCCCGTCGATCTGCGTCATGCACCCTCCTCGATCAGCCTTGACCGACGCGAATGTTACTCACTTTTACCGCTCCGTGGAGACGAACCACTTGTCGGCGGGCGGCGGCCAGCGGTCGGCGGTCAGGTAGAAGGAGACATACCCGGCCACGACCGGCGTCGCGATCAGCAGCACGAGCACCAGCAGGGTGAGCATCGCCCGGGCGAACGGCCCCCGCCTCGGCGCCTGCCGCGGCCGCCGCTCGTCACCGCGCTGCGCGGGCCGCCGCGGCTCCTGATTCCCGGGCCGCTGCGGGGGCGGGCTCTGGCGGACCGGGCTGCCGTATTCGTCGTAGCGGGTCGCGGGCTCGGCCGGCGGCCTGCCCCCCGAGACGAAGATCTGCCCCGCCGCCCTGTTGGGCGGCGCGGACACCGGCGGCCCGGACATCGGCTGGTTGTACGCCGCAGGCGGCCCCGACATGGGCTGGTTGTAGTGCGCCGGAGGCCCCGACATGGGCTGGTTGTAGTTCGGCGGCGCGGACGACGGCCGGTTGTAGTTGGCCGGCGGCGCGGAGGCCGGGTGATTGAAGCTCGCGGGTGGCGCGGACGCGGGCTGGTTGGTGGTGGCGGGCGGCCCTGACGCCGGCTGACCATAACCGGCGGGGGGGACCGACACCGGCGGCCCGTAGTTGACCGGCGGACCGGAGGCAGGCACGCCATAGCCGCCCTGCGTGCCCGTGGCCTGGCCACCCGCGTAGTTGCCGGGCGGCGCCGACGCCGGATATGCCGGATATCCACCGGCCCCACCACCGGGCGGCGAGGACACCGGCGGCGCCGACATGGGCACCCCCGACATCGGCGCGGCGGACTCCGCGGCGAACGTGCCGGCCTCGGGCCACAGCGGCACATCGGCGCTCTGACCTCCCGAACCGCCACCCTGCCCCGCGCCGGACTGTCCAGCGCTCGTCTGTCCACCACCGGCCGGCGCCCCGCCGAACTGGCCGCCGCCAGGCGCGCCGCCGAACTGCCCGCCGGACGGGGGCACACCGAACTGGCCGGCGCCGGGCTGCCCCGCACCGGACGCCGCGGCCGCGCCGAACTGGGCCGGGGCGCCCGACGTCGGGCCCGGTGGCTGCCAGTCGAAGCCCGGCACCTGCGGGATCACGCCCGTCGCCGGGCCTGGGGCGGGTGCCGCCGTGGCCGGGATCTCGGTCGAGCCGGTCAGCATGCTGCCCTCGGCGACCACCAGCTCGGGCTGCTCGATCACCACCGGGGCCGTGCCCAGCGCGCGGTGCAGCAGCGTGCCGACCAGCGGCATCCGGCTGGACCCGCCGACCAGGAACACGCCCGCGATGCTGCCCTCGCTCAGCTGGGCCCAGCGCATGACGCCCTGCGTGACGCGGACGGTCTGCTCCAGCAGCGGCTGCGCGAGGCGCTCCAGCTCGTCGCGGGTGAGGTGCACGTCGATGTTGAGCAGCGGCACGGTCAGGTCGGACGCGGGCTGGCGGGACAGCCGCTCCTTGGCCACCCGCGCGTCGTCGAAGAGCAGCCGCCGGGCCCGCCGGTCCTCGACCGTCTTCGGGCTCATCAGCCGCTGCCATTCCTGCGGGGCCTGCGGCTCGCAGATCGAGGCGATGTGCGCCACGATCGCGTTGTCGACGTCGATGCCGCCGATGTCGTCGCGGCCGTCGACCGCGAGGACCTCGAAGCCGCCCTGGGTGCGGGCGACGACGCTGGCGTCGAAGGTGCCGGCGCCGAAGTCGTGGACGACGACGACCGAGCCGACGGGCACGTCCTTGCCGAGCACCTGGGTGAAGTAGGCGGCGGCAGCGACCGGCTCGGGCACCAGCCGCACCTGGCCGAGGCCGGCGGCCGCGGCGGCGTCGGAGACGGCGAGCCGGCGGGTCGCGCCCCACGAGGCCGGGAACGTCACCGTCACCTCGGACGCGACGTCGCCGACGGTGCGGGTCCACTCGTCGCGGACCCGCCGCAGGACGGTGGCGACGAGGTCGTTGACGGGGATCTCCCGGTCGCCGAGCAGCACCGTGCCGTCGTCGATGCGGCGCTTCGGGTTGGGCTCGAAGCGGGCGGGCTCCAGCCTGGCGCTGTGCACCGCGTCGCGGCCGACGATGACGGTGCCACCGGGCTCGGCATAGACGGCGGAGGGCAGCAGCGGCGAGCCGTCGAACAGCAGCGCGCGCGACCGGCCGTCCGGCCACCGCACGACGGCGACGGTGTTGGAGGTGCCGAAGTCGACACCGAGCCGGATCCCTGGCGTTGGCATGCCCCGAAGTCTAGGCGCCGGGTGCGACGAAAATTACGCCTCGGTGCTCCCGGTCGCGGGCGCGGGGGGCGACGGCCGCAGCGGGCGGACCCAGTCCCGCGCGCTGGGCAGCAGGAGCAGCAGCGCCGATCCCAGATACGCGCCGGTGACCGCCAGCCACGCCGGCTGCCCCGACGCCGAGGCCGTGTACGCACCGCCCCCGGCGAGCAGGACACACAGCGCCATCGGATACCACAGGTGGCCGTTGCTGCCCCGGCGCAGCCGCCGCGCGCCGTGCGTGTACAGGATCGCGAACGCGAGCGAGCCCAGCCCGGAGTACAGGAAGACCTGCAGGCCGTCTCCGGTCAGCGCCTCCGATTCGGACGCCTGGTACAGGACCAGAATCAGGACGACCAGGGCGGTGGAGACGTACATCAGTACGCCGTACAGGGTCAGGAAGCCCGCGGGCCAGCGGATCGCCCCGGGCGCGATCCTGCGCTGCGGCGGCGGCACGGGTGGCATGACGTACTGCGGGACGTAGACGACCTGCGGCGGGGGCGGCTGGTAGTAGACGGGCCGCGGCGGTGGATACCGCTGTTGCGGCGGCATCCGGTGTACGGGCGGCGCGGGGCTGAACGGCACCGGACTGAACGGCACGGCACCGGGCGAGACAGGCGCCTGCGCACCGGGCATCCCGGCGGCGGGCGACACCGGCGGCGCGACCGGCGACCCGGGCGACACCGCAGGCGAGACCGGCGACCCGGGCGGCGCCACCGGGGAGAGCGGCGAGACGGGCGCCACGACGGAGGCCACCGGCGATCCGGCCGCCACGACGGGCGGCGCCGGTGCCCCGGGGGTGGGCCCTGGTCGTACATGAGGACCACCACCGGCGGCGGGCTCGGACGACGCCGGCGCGACGGCCATGCCACTCGACGACGGCCGCCGTGGCGCCTGCGCGGCCGTGGGCTGGTCGACCCGTGCGCCGACCAGGACGCTGCCTTCGGCGACCACCATCTCCGGCTGCTCGATCGTCACCGGCGGCCTGCCGAACGCGCGGTGCAGCTCGGTGGCGACCAGCGGGATCTGGCTTGCGCCGCCGACCAGGAAGATCCCCGCGACCCGCTCGGGCGTGACCCGCGACAGCCGGACGGTCTCGGTCAGCACCCGCACGGAACGCTCGACGAGGGGGCGGGCCGCCGCGTCGAACTCCTCGCGGGTGAGCTGCACGTCGACGTCCAGCAGCGGGACCAGGACCGTGACCGACGAGGTGCGGGAGAGCCGCTCCTTCGCCTCGCGGACCTCCTCGCGCAGCGTCCGGGCGGCCCGCGCCTCCTCGATCGTCGTGGGGGTGATCAGCCGCCGCCAGCGCTCCGGCGGCAGGGTGCGGCCGATCATCGCCAGGACCACCTCGTCGAAGTCGAGGCCGCCGAGGTCGTCACGCCCGTCGACGGCGAGCACCTCGAAGCCCTCCGCGGTGCGGGCGACGACGCTGCCGTCGAAGGTGCCGGCGCCCAGGTCGTAGACCACCACGGCCGAGCCGACGGGCACCATGTGGCGCAGGACCCGCACGAAATAGGTGGCCGCCGCGACCGGCTCGGGGACGAGCGTCGCCGCTGGGAGCTCCGCCGCTCGGACCGCGGCGGCCAACGCCGTGCGCCGGGTGGACGCCCAGTTGGCGGGGTGGGTGACGGTGACCGACGCGGGTGGTCCGCCGGCCGTGCGGGTGAACTCGGCGCGGACCCGCTGGAAGACGGCGACGAGCAGGTCGTGGACGGGCACCTCGCGCTCGCCGAGAAGCACGTGACCGTCGTCGATGCGGCGCTTCGGGTTGGGCTCGAAGCTCGCCGGGGCACGACGGGCGCTGTGCAGCGCGTCGCGGCCGACGACGAGCTCGCCGTCCTCCCAGAACGTCGCGGAGGGCAGCAGCGGCGTGCCGTCGAAGAGCAGCGGGCGGGCCCGGCCGTCGGGCCAGCGGGCCACGGCGACGGTGTGCGACGTGCCGAAGTCCACGCCCAGGGCCACCATGCCCGGAATCCTAAGGGCTACGCGGACCGCTCGACTGCCCGCTGCAGGGCGCGATAGATCTGCCCGAATTTCGGCGAGTCCGTGGTCGAGTAGATCATCGACTCGCCGGACCGGGTGCGGACCCAGATCTCGTGCACGCCCCGGCCGTGGTCGTGCGCCCGGTCGAGCAGGTCGAGCAGCCCCTCGACGCTGAACGCCACGATCCCGCCGATGACGATGATCCCGAGGATGCCGCCCGCGATGTACATCGTGGAGTCCGGCCCGTTGAGGTCGATGCGCCGCGCGGCCGTCCCGGCGGCGATCAGCAGGCCGATGATCAGCAGGACCGCGCCGCCCCTGGTCGCCAGCATGTACGCCCCCTGCGCCAGCCGCCCCGATCGCTGGTGCCAGATGTAGGTCAGCGTCTCCAGCGGATACCACGCGGCATGGACCCGCACACCGTCGGAGCTGATGTGCACCTCGTGGTCGCGGTAGAAGGTGGTCGCCATGGCACATCTGACGGTACGCCGGAATACGCTGCGGGCAACGACAACGACGTTGAGGAGACACAGTGGGCGACAGCAGGCTGGTCCGGCTGGAGATCGAAGATGGTATCGGCACGATCCGGCTGGAGCGGCCGCCGGTCAACGCGCTGAACATCCAGATCCAGGAGGAGCTGCGCGAGGCCGCCGCGGCCGCGACGAGCGACCCCGAGGTGCGGGCCGTCATCCTGTACGGGGGAGAGAAGGTCTTCGCGGCCGGCGTCGACATCAAGGAGATGGCCGGGATGGGCTACTCCGAGATGGCCGCCAGGGGCCCCGTGCTCACCGCCGCCTTCGACGCCGTCGCGCGGATCCCGAAGCCGGTCGTGGCCGCCGTCAACGGGTATGCGCTGGGCGGTGGCTGCGAGCTCGCCCTGACCGCCGACTGGCGGGTCGCCGCCGAGGACGCGACCCTGGGCCAGCCGGAGATCACTCTCGGCGTCATTCCCGGCGCCGGCGGCACGCAGCGCCTGGCGCGGCTGCTCGGCCCCGCCCGCGCCAAGGATCTGATCATGACCGGCCGCTTCGTGAAGGCGCCGGAGGCGCTCGCCATCGGCCTGGTCGACAAGGTCGTCCCGGCCGCCGAGGTGTACGCCACGGCGAAGGCGATGGTCGCGCCCTTCGTCCACGGCCCGGCACTCGCGCTGCGCGCCGCGAAGCTCGCCGTCGACCGCGGCCTGGACCTGGATCTGGCCTCCGGCCTGGCGTTGGAGAGCGAGCTCTTCGCGGCGCTGTTCGGCACCGAGGACAAGGCCGAGGGCATGGCGGCGTTCGTCGGGAAGCGCAAGCCGGACTTCGCCTAGCGGCGGCCCTCGCAGCGGGGGTCGACCGGGGTGGGTCGGCGGGTCGGCGCGATCCACGTCAGGGCGGTCTGCTCGACCGACCAGCCGTGCGCGTCGACCCTGCTGGCCGGTGGCCGCTCCGACGTGTCGCAGAGGACCTTCGCCTGGATCTGCTCGTTGAGCACGAACCGGACGGTGCCGCCGGCGTCCAGCAGCGTCGTCATCCGGTCGTCGACGGTGATCACCGAGCCGACCAGCAGGCCGTCGTCGGTGTCGACGGCGACGGTCGGCAGGATCGGGGCGCGCAGGAACACGACGCCGACGAGGAACGGCGCCGCGAACGCCGCGACCACCGCCGGCCAGTGCGTCACCGGCCTGGCCGCCCACGCCGGCACCGGGCCCGTCAGCAGCGGCGTCACCAGCGGCGGCAGCGCCAGCAGGACGAACGTGACCGGCTCGCCCTCCCGCAGTGCCGTGACGATCGCCGGTCCGAGGAACGCGTACAGCAGGACCGCCGCCGCGAACGGCAGCACCACGCCGGTCGCGGCCACCGAGGGGCCCGCGGCGGCGCCGGCCCGCTGCCGCACGACCAGGCCCAGGATCGACAGCGCGACCATGACCAGCAGCGGCAGGAACCGCAGCTGCCAGGTGAGCGCGCCGATCACCAGCGCGACGACGACCACCCAGTCGGGGATCCGCCGGGCGGCCGCGGCCAGCCGCGACGTCGCCGCCGCGGCTGGGTCACTGAGCTCCAGCAGCGCGCCGAGGACCCGGGTCAGCAGCAGCAGCGCCGGGAACACCCACAGCAGCGCGATGACCAGCGTGCTGAGCAGGCCCAGCGGGCTCACGTACTGCACGAACAGCAGCATCGTCTGGACGTTCTGCCGGCTCAGGTACCACAGCCGCAGCACCAGCAGGACGATCGGGAACGTGGGCAGCAACGGCAGCAGCCACTGCCTGTCGCCTACCTCTCCCACGGCCACTGACGGACGTCCACCTTCGGCACCTCGGGCTGGTGGTCGATCGCCACCTGCTGGTTCGGGCTGAACTTCTGCTCGCTGCGCAGGTACCTGTCGTACGCCTGCTCCCACCGCCGGTCGGTGGGGTCGTGGGCCGATCGGTACAGGTACAGATTCACCAGCGTCCGCAGCGCCTCGTTGTCGCCGCAGTTGACGCCCCACCGCTCGTCGCCGGTGAGCCCGACGTCGTGGTGCGTGAGCGTCTGGCCGCCGTCCTCGGCGACGAACCCGGCCAGGATCGCCGCGTCGGTGGTGACGGCGTCGAACTCGCCGGCCTTGAGCCCGGTGACGCAGGCGCTGATCTCGTTCTTGCCGGACAGGGTCACGCCGGCGGACCTGGCGACCTCGCTGGACGTGGACGTGGCGAGGGTGCAGACCCGCTCGCCGCGCAGGTCCTCCAGGCTGCTGACGGGCTTGTGCGCCTTGAGCGTGACCACTGACTGCTGGGTGCTCAGATACGGCCCGGCGAAGCGCACCCCGGGCTGCTCGGCCCGCTCCTTGGTGATGCTGAAGCTGGCCACGACCAGGTCGACGGTGACGAACCGGCCGTCGCCCGCGCGGGCCTGCATCCTGGCCCGGTCCTCGGTCTCGATCGACAGGAAGCGGACCTGGTCGGGGCGGAACCCGAGGTCGCCGGCGACGAGATAGGCGATGTCGATGTCGAACCCGGCGTACTCGCCGGTGCTCCTGTCGCGCAGGCTCACGCCCGGGGTGTCGTCCTTGACCCCGATCAGCAGCTCGGCGCGCCCGCCGATGGCCCTCTGCCGCAGGTCGGCCTCGGACGGCGGGCCGACGTCGATGACCACGACGACGGCGACCACGATGACGGCGACGAGCACCACGATCCACGCGACCAGCCGCGCGACCCTGGTGCGGCGGACCGGCGGAGGGTCGGGGACGGGAGCGGGGTCAGGGTCGACGATGGGATCGGCCACCGTCTAAATATATCGAAGCTAGACCGCTTGAGCGTGGTAGCGACCGTCGACGATCGACAGTCGCAGCGGCAGCCCGAACGTCGCGGAGAGATTGTCCGCCGTCACCGTGTCCCGCAGCAGGCCCTGCGCCACGATGCCGCCGTCGCGCATCAGCAGCGCGTGCGTGAACTCCGGCGGGATCTCCTCGACGTGGTGCGTGACGAGCACGATCGCCGGCGAGTCCGGGTCGGCGGCCAGCTCCGACAGCCGCCGCACGAGGTCCTCGCGGGCGCCGAGGTCCAGACCCGCCGTCGGCTCGTCGAGCAGCAGCAGCTCCGGGTCGACCATGAGCGACCGGGCGATCTGGACCCGCTTGCGCTCCCCCTCGGACAGCGTGCCGTAGAACCGTTCGGCGAGCGCGCCGACACCGAACTGCTCCAGCAGCGACTGTGCCCGGGACTCGTCCATGCGGTCGTACCGCTCGGTGAAGCGCCCGACGACCGCCCACGAGGCGGTGACGACGATGTCACGGACGGTCTCGTCGGGCGGGAGCTGCAGCCCTGCGGAGGAGAACCCGAGCCGGGTCTTCAGCTCGTTGATGTTGGTGCGGCCGAGCTTCTCCCCCAGGACGGTCACCGTGCCGCGGGTCGGATACAGCCTGGCCCCGGCGAGATTCAGCAGCGTGGTCTTGCCGGCACCGTTGGGGCCGAGCACCACCCAGCGTTCGTCGAGCTCGACCTGCCAGCTCACCGACCGGATGAGGTCGGAGCGGTTGCGGGTCACCGTGGCTTTGTCGACCGCGATGACAAGGTCATCAGACACGGCCCAATCCAACCACGCCCGCGAACCACGAAAGGCCCGGCCCCCCATGCACGGCACGAAAGCCGTATCGTGCGCGGGGATGAGTGCCGTACTGGAAATCGCCGGTCTGGTGAAGACATACCAGACGCTGTTCGGCAAGCCACGGGTCGCGCTGGACCACCTGGACATGGAGGTCCACCAGGGCCAGATCCACGGATTCCTCGGGCCCAACGGATCCGGCAAGAGCACCACGCTCAAGACCTTGCTCGGACTGCTGCGGGCCGAGTCCGGCCACATGCGCATCCTCGGCCAGCCGGTCCCGCGGATGCTGCCGCAGGTGGTCGCACGGGTGGGCGCGATCGTCGAGGCGCCGGCCTTCTTCGGCAACTTCACCGGCCACAAGACGCTGAGCCTGTTGGCGAAGGCGGGTGGTGTACCACGGCAGCGCGTCGACATCGTCCTCGACCAGGTCGGTCTCGCCGGCCGCGCCGAGGACGCCGTCAAGTCCTACTCGCTGGGCATGAAGCAGCGCCTCGCGGTGGCCTCGGCCCTGCTGAAGGACCCCGAGCTGCTGATCCTCGACGAGCCGAGCAACGGCCTGGACCCCGCCGGCATCCGGGAGATGCGTGACCTGCTGCGCGAGCAGGCCGACCGCGGCGCGACCGTGGTCATCTCCAGCCACATCCTCGCCGAGATCCAGCAGATCTGCGACTCGGTCACGATCATCTCCCGCGGCCGCCGGGTCGCCGCCGGGCCCGTGTCGGAGGTGCTCGCCGCCAACGACCGCGGCACCTACCGGGTCCGGGTCGACGACGTGCCCACGGCCGCGCAGATCCTCGCGGACGCCGGCGCGCAGGTCACCGTCTCCGGCGACCAGATCATCGTGCACGACCTCGCCGACCCGTCCTGGGTCACGCGGGCACTCGGCGTCAACGACCTGTGGGTCCGCGAGCTGGCCCCGGTCCAGCAGCTGGAGGACGCGTTCCTCACGCTGACGGGCGGCGGCCCGCGCCGCGGCCAGTTCCGCCCCGTCGACAGCTCCGACTGGCCGGACGACGCAAGGCCCGCTCCCGAGGTGCCGCTCGAGGTCACCGGCCAGATCATCGAGAACGGACGGCAGGCATGAGCGGTCAGCGGAGCGGCTCGGGCCGCTCATCATGTGACAGTTCCGGGTCGGGCCGACGCCGGAGCGCAGCGGAGGTGGCGGCATGACCCAGCTGCTGCGGGCCGAGTGGGCCCGCCTGTTCAGCCGCCGGGTCACGCTGGTGACCCTCGTGCTCATCGCGACGCTGCTCGCGTTCCTGACCTTCGGTTTCTCGCTCACCCGCAGCAACCCGACGCCGGAGGAGTACCGCACCGCGACCGACCGGGCCGCGTCCGCCGCGGCGATCTACGACCAGAACGTGGCCCTCTGCGAGGACGTGCAGAGCGGGGTGCGGACCGGTCCGGCCGGCATCAAGTTCCCCCGCAACTGCGACTACGGGCCGCGGCCGACCGCGGACTCGATGCTCGACTACGGCTTCTCGTTCAGCCGCCAGTGGCCGGAGCTGTTCACGACCGCGGCCATCGTGCTGACGGTGGCCGGTTTCGTGCTCGGCGCGTCGTTCGTGGGCGTGGAGTGGAGCTCCGGCGGCATGCTCAACCTGCTGCTCTGGGCACCCCGCCGCAATGTGGTCCTGGCCAGTAAGCTGATCGCCGCCTGCGCCGGGACGGCGGTGGTTTCCGTGGTGTACCTCGCGGTGTGGACGGGCGCGTTCGTCGCCGTGGCCGCGGGCAACGACACCGTCAGCTCGATGGGCCTGGCGGACTGGTCCTCGCTGCTCATCACCGGCGTCCGGGTGATCCTGCTGACGATGGCCGGCACGGCGCTGGGCTTCGCGATCTCCTCGATCGGGCGGCACACGTCGACGGCGCTCGGCGTCGGCATCGCCTACCTGGTGGTCTACGAGCTCGGCGCGATCATCATCTTCGGGCTGATCGGCGGCACCGACTACTCGGAGAAGTACCGGCTGTCCAGCTACGTGTCCGCGTGGATGAACAAGTCCTACACGTTCCAGGGCGCGTCCGGGTACTGCACGGAGACCGGCTGCGTCGCGCCTGCGCAGACCTTCCAGGGCAGCTGGCAGCAGGCCGGCCTGGTGATCGGCCTGGTCGTGGCGGTCCTGCTCGCCGGCGCCTTCACCTCGATGCGCCGGCGCGACACCAACTGACGGCCTTGTGGGGCGATGCCGCGGTACGGCGTCGCCCCGAGCGTCCCGGCCGTGTCGAGCGTCGCGCCGGGCCGTCCCCGCCTGCCGTGTCGCGCATCAGGCCGTATCGCGCGTCAGGCTGTGTCGCGCGTCAGGCCGTATCGCGCGTCAGGCCGTGTCGCCGAAGACCTCTTCGCGGACGGCGTCGAGGCCGGTGAGGATGGCGCCGTTGAGGACGGGCTCGCTCTTCACCTCGGTGGCGACGACCCGCGGCGACACCACGGCGATCGCGGCGACCTCGTGCTGCACCCGCTGTGCGAGGTCGGCACCCCCGGCCTGACCGATCTCCCCGGCGAGGACCACCAGCTCGGGGTCGAGCACCAGGCCCACCGACGCCACCCCGAGCGAGATCCGCCGGGCCAGCTCGTCGAGGAACGGGCTGCCGGCCGTTCCGGCGGCGATGGCGGCTCTGATGGCGTCACCCGCACCGGCGGCCTTGAACCCGTGGGACTTGGCGACCGTCTTCACCGCCGCGGCGTCGGTGAGCATGCGGAAGCCGCTCTTCGCCCGGCGCGTCGCGTCGCGGCTCACCTGCGTGCCCGCGACGGGAAGGTAGCCGATCTCACCGGCCGCGCCGACGCTGCCGCGGTGCAGCCGGCCGCCGAGCACGACGGCGGTGCCGACACCGCGGTCCAGCCACACGAGCACGAAGTCCTTCGCCCCGAGCGCGGCGCCGCTGTGCTGCTCGGCGATGGCCGCGAGGTTCACGTCGTTCTCGAACACGACGGGCCGGCCGAGGTCCTCGCGCAGCGCCGTGAGCAGCCCCCGGTGCCAGCGCGGCAGGTCCCAGGCGAACGTGATCTCGCCGCTCTTCGGGTCGACCAGGCCCGGCGTGCCGAGCACGATCCTGCGGATGCGGTCGATCGGCGCGCCGGCCTCCCCGGCGGCCTCGACAACGGCGGCGTGGACGACCTTGACCGGGTCGTCCCCCTCGCCGATGGAGACGTCGGTGCGGCCGACGATCCTGCCCGTGATGTCCGCCACGCCCGCCACGACGTGCTGCGGTCCGGCGTCGACGCCGACGACGTACGCGGTCGCGGGGACCACGGCGTACATCTGGGCGTTCGGCCCGCGGCCGCCGGCCTGCTCCCCGACCCGGGCGACGAGCCCGCGCTCCTCCAGGCGCTCGACCAGCTGCGACGCGGTGACCTTGGACAGTCCGGTCAGCTCGCCGAGCTGCGCTCGGGTCAGCGGGCCCTTGCTCAGCAGCAGCTCGAGGGCGGCGCGGTCGTTGAGGGCACGCAGCAGCCGGGGGGTGCCTGGAAGACGAGCAGAACTCATGGTGACGAACACCCCTAGTATTTAAGAAACTTTCCTATTAGATTGCCTCGGGCAACCTATACCGGAAAGCGTACGGTCACACTACCCACACGGCCTACGCACATCCGGTCAAGATGCTCTTACGATCGTGGACAGCGCATCAGACGAGTGTTCCGCACTGGTCCGCGCGAAGGGGGACAACACCGTGGCGAACGATCCAGGACTCCGCCGGCTGGCGCTGGGCACGCTGCTCGGCGCGTTCCCGGGTGCACAGGCCCCGAACTGGGCCGTCGACCTGCTCGGCGAGGGCATGGCCGGGCACCTGCTCTTCGGGTACAACATCGTGGACCGCGACCAGGTCGCCGCCCTCACCGACCAGCTGCACTCGGCCCGCGACGGCGTGCTCATCGCCATCGACGAGGAGGGCGGCGACGTCACCCGCCTGGCGCACCGGCTCGGCAGCCCGTATCCGGGCAACGCCGCCCTCGGCGCGCTCGGCGACCCGGCGATCACCCGCCGTGTGTACCGGACGATCGGGGCGGAGCTCGACCAGCTGGGGCTGAACCTCAACCTGGCACCCACGGTCGACGTCAACACCGCCGACGACAACCCGATCATCGGCACCCGCAGCTTCGGCGCCGACCCGCACCTCGTCGCCGCGCACACCGCCGCCGCCGTGCTCGGCCTGCAGAGCGCCCGCGTGGCCGCCTGCGCCAAGCACTTCCCCGGCCACGGTGCCACCCTCGCCGACTCGCACCTCGAGCTGCCCACCGTCGACATCTCCCTCGACGAGCTGCGCGGCCGTGAGCTGCCCCCGTTCGTCGCCGCCGTCGAGGCCGGCGCCAAGTCGATCATGAGCGCGCACATCCGCGTGCCGTTGCTGACCGGCGACGCCCCGGCCACCTTCAGCCGCGCCGTCCTCGTCGACCTGCTGCGCACCGAGCTCGGCTTCACCGGCGTCGTCGTCACCGACGCCCTGGAGATGCTCGGCGCGGCCCGCTACGCCGGCAGCACCCAGGCGGGCGCCGTCCTCGCCCTCGCCGCGGGCGCCGACCTGCTGTGCATCGGCGCCGACGTCGACGTCGACCTGACCCTCGCGTGCGTCGACGAGATCGTCACCGCCGTGCAGGACGGCCGGCTGCCGCTGCACCGCCTGGAGGAGGCCGTCGCCCGCGTCCAGGCCCTGTCCGACTGGACCCGCCAGGGCGACCGCACCGACCGGGAGGAGCCCGGGCTCGGGTACCCGGCCGCACTCAGCGCCGTGCGCATCGAGGGCTCCGTGGACCGCGGGTCCGCCCCGCTGATCGTCCAACTGGAGTCGGAGTCGTCGATCGCCGCGGGCCGCGTGCCGTGGGGCCTCGGCCCGCACGTCAACGGCACCGAGCAGGTCCGCGTCGTGGCCGACCGCACCGCCGCCGAGGAGCTGCGCGCCCTGGCCGGCACCCGCCCGATCGTCGTCGTGGGCCGCAACGTGCACCGCCTCCCAGGCGCCCGCGCCCTGGTCGACGCCCTGGCCGCCACCCACCCGGTCACCGTCGTCGAGATGGGCTGGCCGTCCTCCTGGCGCCCGGCGAACGCCCGCGCCTTCATCACCACCTGGGGCGCCAGCCACGCCAACGGCCGCGCCGCCGCCGAAACCCTAGGCCTGGCCGCCTAATTTTCCCCGTGATCCGGAAGAGAAATTGTCGCCCTGGCGACTAGAAGTCTTCCGGATCACGGGGAGTGCGGCGGCGGATCGAGCGGCGGACCGGACAGTCGGGGCGGCGGCAGGGTTGGAGCCTGCCCCGCCAGCCGCCGGCCCGGAGCGCCCGGGCGACCTGGATCGCGGTCGCGCACGGAGTCACGACGTCCGCCCAGCCGTAGCGGAGGGTCCGCTGCCCATCCGAGGCCGTCGCGTTGTCCCGCCGCTGATCGCGCCGGCGATGCTCCTCGGGGTGAAAGGCGCGGCCGTCGAGCTCGACGACCGTGGCGAAGGCCCGGTACTCGACGTCCCGGTACCGCGTCGCACCGCCTTCCCGGCGACGGGCCTGCCTTCGGCCGCCGGGCAGACGGTGCCCGCGCTCCACGTCCTTCAGGTACCGCAGCTCCAGCACCGAGCGCGCACCGACGGCGGCGTCGTCGACCGTCGCCTCCAGCAGCCGGCGCCAGCGCATCTTCTTCCGGCGGCGCAGTGCGGTCGCCAGCCGCTCGGGCGTGGTCAGGCCGCGGCTGCACGCCGTGGTGAGCCATCCGATCGCCGACGGCAGGCGCCGTTCATCCTCGGCCAGGTCGAGCACCGTGTCCTCGACCCGGGTGCGCCGAAGCGCAGGACCGGGGTGGACGGTGCCGGCGAGCCGGGCCCGATGGTGCACGAGCACGCCCGGCAGCGGCCGCACCCGCCGGTTGCCCGGGATGGTGACGTGGATCGGGTCGGAGGGTTGGTCGACGAGCCCGTGCAGCTCGGCGGCCGAGAGGTGGCTCAGCGCGGCATCCGCACCGGCGCGGAGCAGGGCCGCCCAGAGCTGGGCGCGGCGGGGCATCTCCCCGGTGAAGGTCCGGTAGACGCCGTGGTGGACCGTCGACCAGCGGCCCGTGTCGAGGTGCGCACGGATCGCGGACGGGGTCCATCCCTCCGCCAGCGCCTGCCGGCGGGTGACGACACCGGCCTGTGCCTCGATCAGCTCATCCCACACCCACTCCACCCTGCGACCGACCGGCCGCGGGGAAAAGCCTCGACTCCTGCCTGTGGATAACCGGAGCCTTCATGATCCGGAAGACTTTTCGTCTTGGCGTTTAACGTCTTGTTGGTTTTGTGGGGGTGTTGGTGTCGTTGGTTTTGTGTGGTGGGTGGCGGGTTGCGGGTGTTGTGTGGCTGCCGGT
>NZ_JBEXDG010000017.1:0-175157 GCF_040605635.1 Dactylosporangium sp. NPDC005555 | reverse complement strand
CCCCACCGACCACCCACCCCACCAACTCCACACCCGCATCCTCGAACAAACCCTCCCCAACCGCCGCAACCGCATCAGCGACCGCACCACCAAACCACCCGGCCGCAAACAACGAAACTGGACAGCAACCTTCACAGTCACCATCCAGCCCCATCCATCACCCTGAACGCTTAACTCACCGGCATTGACCCCTGGCTGCACGAAGTCTTCCGGATCACGGAAAACCGGCCGCCTACTCGGCGTGCCGCCCCGCCGGCCCGGTCGCGACGTGCCGCCCCGGATGATGCGAGCCGCCGCTTGGGGGTGCCGCGGCGTCCGATGAGCCCGCCGCACCGCCGCCGGAATCAGCCGAGTCGCCGCCGGGTTGGTTCAGAACGCCGGCGGAAGGGTCCGGGACGGCGCCGCCGGAGGGAGTCGCGGCAGCGCCCGGGCGGGCCGGCCACCAGAAGCGTTCGCCGAGCAGCAGCGCGATCGCCGGCACCACGACGGTCCGCACGACCAGGGTGTCCAGGACGACACCGATGCCGACGATGACCCCGATCTGCGTCAGCACGATGACCGGTAGCACCCCGAGGACCGTGAACACGGCGGCGAGGAGGATGCCCGCCGAGGTGATGACGCCGCCGGTCGCGCCGAGCGCCCGGACCATCCCGGCGCGCGTGTCGCGCAGCGCGGACGCCTCCTGCCGGGCGCGGGTGACGAGGAAGATGTTGTAGTCGACGCCGAGCGCCACCAGGAACAGGAAGCTCAGCAGCGGCACTCCCGCGTCCAGGGCGGGGATGTCCAGGACGTGCCGCAGCACGAGCCCGGCCGCGCCGACGCTGGCGGCGAAGCTGACGATGACGGTGAGCAGGAGCAGCACCGGCGCCACGGCCGAGCGCAGCAGGACCACGAGGACGAAGAGCACCACGAGCAGGACCAGCGGCACGACGACCCTGTTGTCGCGGCTGTACGCGTCGCGTTTGTCCAGGTCCGCGGCGGGCGCCCCGCCGACGAGCGCGTCGCTGCCCGGGATCGCGGCGAGGGCCGTGCGCAGGTCCCGCACCGCCTTGTCCGCGGCGGACGTCCCCGACCCCGCCCGGAGGTCGACGCGCAGCTTGGCGAGCGCGCCGTCGTCGGAGGTCTCCGGTTTCCCGACGGCCGCGACCCCGCCGGTGCCCTCGACGGCCGCGACGGCCTGCGAAGCGGTCCCGGAGGCGACGATGACGGTCACGGGCTGCGCCGACCCGGCCGGGAAGTGCCTGGCGAGGGCGTCCTGCGCCGTGACGGACTCGACCTCGGTGCGGAACTGCTCGGTCTGCGACAGCCCGATCGACGTGCTCAGCAGGCCCGCGGTGAGCAGCGCGAGGAGGACTGCGGCGCCGGCGAGGACCCGGGCGGGGTGCCGGCCGACGGCGTGCGCGACCCGGGACCACAGGCCGCGCGTGGTCGGGTCGTCGCTGCCCAGGCGCGGCACGAACGGCCAGAAGATCCCGCGCGGCAGGCAGACGAGGGCGGCGGGCAGCACGACCAGGCCGAAGAACAGCGCGACGGCGACGCCGATCGCGGCGGCGACGCCGAGCGTCCGGTTGGCGGTCAGCACCGCGGCGAGCAGCGTGAGCAGGGCGAGGACGACGGTGCCTGCGCTGGCGACGATCGCGGGTGCCGCGTGGTGCAGCGCGACCCGCATCGCCTCCCGGCGGTCCTCGGTGCGGCGCAGCTCTTCGCGGTACCGCGAGATCAGCAGCAACGCGTAGTCGGTGCCGGCGCCGAAGACCAGCACGGACACGATGCCGCTGACGGACGCGTCGGTGCGTTCGCCGACGAGCACGGCGACCCACGGCAGGAGCTTCGCCACGACCTGGTCGCCGACGCCGATGACGACGAGCGGGACGATCCACAGCAGCGGGCTGCGGTACGTGATGAGCAGCAGCACCGCGACGACGGCGGCGGTCGCGAGAAGCAGCGTCACGTCGGCGCCCTCGAACGCGGCGGAGATGTCCCGGCCGAACGCGGGCCCGCCGGTGACCTGCGCGGTCAGCCCGTCCGGGAGCCCACTGCGGACGGTCTCGCGGAGCTTGTCGACGGCGGCGGACAGGTCGTCGCCCTCGCCGGTGAGCGTGACCGGGAGCAGCGCCGCCCGGCCGTCCTCGGCGACGACCGCCGGTGCCTGGGCGCCGGCGGTGGTCCGGGTCCGCTCGATGATCGAGCGGTCGGCGTCGGTGAGGGGTGCGTCGCGGCGCTCGTACACGACGACGGCGACCTCGGCGCGGCCGCTGGCGAACCGGTCGGCGAGCTCGGTCACCGTCGTCGACTGCTTGCCGGCGGGCAGCCCGTCGCCGGGCTCCGCCTCGGGTTGCGCGGGCGAGTTGAGGAACACCAGCGCGGTCAGCCCGACGGTGACCAGCAGGATCAGAACCGCGCCGAGCCGGCCGGTGACGGCCGCTGCCACACGTGTGCCCACGCTCTAACCTCTCGAAGACCAGATAGTTCGACGATCGAAGTGCTTGTTGCCCCCTTCATACCCGCCACACCCAAATCGACGCAACAATCGACGCAACGCAGTGTAGTCGAGGCGGTACGCAAGAAATCCCCGGGCGGCACCCCTCCGGCCGCGGCCCGGCGGCGTGTCTGAGGGTGTGGAGGTGGACGTGGACGCTGAGGAGTCGTTCCTGGCGTACGTGCGGGAGCGGGTCGCCGCGCTGTCCCGGATCGCGTACCTGCTGACCGGCGACCGGCACCTGGCCGAGGACCTGGTCCAGGAGACGCTGCTGCGGGTGGCCGGGCGCTGGGCGCGCATCGCGGCCGGCGGTGACCCCGACCCGTACGTCCGCCGCGCCCTCTACCACCAGCACGTGACCGCGTGGCGGCGGCACCGCGGCCGGACCGTGCCCGTCGCGCAGCCACCGGACCGGCCCGGCCCCGACGACACCGACGCCGTCACCGGCAGCGTCGCCGTGCGGGCCGCCCTGGCGAGGCTCGCGCCGAAGCAGCGGGCGGTGATCGTGCTGCGGTACTTCGAGGACCTCACCGAGGCGCAGACCGCCGACATCCTCGGCTGCCGCGTCGGCACCGTGAAGAGCAACACCCGCGACGCCCTGGCCCGGCTGCGCACGATCGCCCCGGCCCTGCTGAGCGACACCGACCTGCGAAGCGACACGGACCGACTGGAGGTGCGCGGATGACGCGGCTGCCCACCCGAGGACTCGCCCGGCGGCTCACGGAGACCGCCGACGACATGCCGGCCGCCCGCGTCCCGGCGGACCTGTGGCGCCGCGGCCGCCGCCGGCACCGCACCCGCCAGGTCCTCGTCACGGCGTTCGTGGCCCTCGCGGCAGCGGTCCCCCTCACCGCGCTGCCGGATCCGGCGGTACTGCCGGCCGCAGGCAACGCCGCCGTGCCGGGCAGGCTGCACCAGCCGTGGCCGTGGCAGGCGAGCGTGGAAGGCGACCCGCGCGGGCCGGCCGCCCTCCTCGTCAGCGGCGGGGGCGGCTACCAGAGCATGGACCTGCCGTTCACGTACGGCAGCCGGATCAGCGTGATCGGTCGCGACGGCTCCTACCGGGTCCTGCCCTACGGCAACACCTACCTGCAGGCGGGCCAGGACGTGCTGCTGTCCGCCGACGGCCGCCGCGTCGCGGGCGACGGCACCTACCTGAGCCACCTCGGCACCGGCACCGGCGACGTGTCCGTCGTGGACCTCGGCACCGGTGGCGAACGCCGCTACCCGGGCACCGGCAACATCGACCCGGTCGCGTGGAGCCCCGACGGCACGCGGCTGCTGATCCGCCGGTACAGCGGACCCGCCTGGTGGAGCGGCGCCTACGACGGATCCGACACCGTCGAGTCCGACAACGGCGCCCTGTGGCTGCTGGACCTCGGCTCAGGCGCGACGACCCGGCTGCTGGACCTCGGCCGCACCAGGCCGGGCAGGGCCGCGTTCTCCCCCGACGGCCGGACCGTCGCCGTGCAGGCCGGCCGCGACCTCACGCTGCTGGACACGACCGGCGGCGGGCGTCGCGTCCTCACCACCCTCCCGGCCGGCGCGATGCTCGGCGGCCCCTGGGCGTGGTCCACCGACGGCATCGGCGTGTTCACGATCGCCGAAGGCTGCACGACCACCTGCACCAACGCGGAGCGCAACGACCGGACCTGGCGGCTCACGGTGTTGTCCAGCGACTCCGGTGCCCCCACCGGCCGGACCTTCGCCACCTTCGGCGGCGCCGCGGCCAGACTCGCGGGCTGGCAACGCGACGGCACCGCGGTCGTCGTCCGCTACCTCGACGAAGCGGACCAGCAAGGACCCGCCTACGACGCGCCGGACGCGTACCGCGCCGTCTCCGACGTCGACCTCCTCGCCCTCGACCCGCGCGGCGGCACGAAGGTGCTCCTGCGGAAGCCACCCGGCGTCATCTGGGACCTCGACGTCGCCGCGGACCTGGTGGCGGCGGGCGCGTTCGGCGGCCCGTCCCCGTCGCCGCCGGTGCTCCCCCTCGCCCGCTGGGCGGCGACCACGGCGTTCGTCGCCCTGTGGCTGCTGGGCCTCGCCGTCTGGCTCGTCGTCGCCCTGGTCCGGAGGTCCCGCGGACCGCGGCGGACCCGGCCGGTGAGCACGACGCGGATCCGGCCGTGACCGCGGCCGGATCCGCACGGAGCCCCTGTCAGGAAGCGGAGCCCCTGTCAGGAAGCGGAGCCCCTGTCAGGAAGCGGAGCCCCCCGTCAGGAAAGCGGAGCCCCCCGTCAGGAAAGCGGAGCCCCCGTCAGGAAAGCGGAGCCCCCGTCAGGAAAGCGGAGGCCCCTGTCAGGAGAGCTGGAACACCTGTCAGGACGTCGGCAGCAGTGCCTGGTTGGTGGAGAACATGTTGGCCGGGTCGTAGGCGCGCTTCACCCGCAGGAGGCGGTCCCGGTCGGCGGCGGGCCAGTTCGCCAGCAGCGCATCGGGTCCGGCGCCGCCGGAGAAGTTCATCAGCCCGCCCGCGACGGTGTCACCGGCGGCCGCGGCCAGGACCGCGCCGGTGACCGCGTCGACGACCGGCGCGAGCTCCGGCACGCCGAGACCGACGACGAACAGCGAGTAGGCGGCGTCCCGGCCGGGGACCGCGTTCGGGACCGCCGGCGGCCGGGCGAGCGCGCCGCCGAGATGCCGCAGCTCGACCATGATGAGCGGCACGTCCACCTGCGGGCCGGCGGCCGCGAGGAGCCCGTCGACGGTCGCGGCGGTCAGGTCGCCGAGCAGCACGCCGCGTTCCCGGGTCGGCGTCGGGTCGACCGGGTCCTGATGGATCGAGTCGACCGCCTGGTAGGGCAGGTCGCCGACGCCGCCGAGCAGCACCGGCGCCGCGGCGAGCATCGGCGCCAGGATGTCCTTCGCGTCGCCGGCGTCGCCGAGGTACGCCACCCGCAGGTGCACGACGAACGCGCCGCGCAGCGGCTCCGGCAGCTGCGGCAGCGGGGGCAGGCGCAGCAGCGCGAGGGATGTGTTCATCCGCTCCGGCAGCGTCGGCGCCCACGCCCGGTAGGCGTGCAGGACCTGCGCGGCGTGCGTCGCCGGGAAGTAGATCCCGCCGCCGGTGAGCGACGGCACGTCGAAGAGGTCGAACTCGACGGCCGTGACGATCCCGAAGTTGCCCTTGCCGCCCCGCACGGCCCAGAACAGCTCGCGGTCGTTGTCGGCGTCGACGGTGCGGACGTCGCCGC
The DNA here is from genome assembly GCF_040605635.1 of Dactylosporangium sp. NPDC005555. Classification (NCBI taxonomy): domain Bacteria; kingdom Bacillati; phylum Actinomycetota; class Actinomycetes; order Micromonosporales; family Micromonosporaceae; genus Dactylosporangium; species Dactylosporangium sp. NPDC005555. The sequence continues at coordinate 169,481 of NZ_JBEXDG010000017.1, read as the reverse complement.
CGGCCGTGACGATCTCGATCGAGCGGACGTGGTCGGCGGCGTGGCCGAAGGTCCGGCCGAGAAGCCCGAGCCCGCCGCCGAGGGTGTAGCCGACGACGCCGACCTGCGACGACGAGCCGCTCAGCGGCGCGAGGCCGTGCGGCGCGGCCACCTCGATGACCCGCGACCACCGGACGCCCGCCGCGACGCGGGCGGTGCGGGCCTCGGGGTCGACGAACAGGTCCTGCATCCGGCTCGTCGTGATGAGCACGCAGCCGACCGCGGGCCGGACCGCGCCGTGCCCGGTGGCCTGCACGGCGACGGGCAGGCCGTGCCGCCCGGCCCAGCGGACCGCGGCGGCGACGTCGGCGGTGGAGGTGGCACCGACGGCGACGACGGGTCTGTGCGGGTTCGCCACGTTCCAGGCGAAGATCTCCCCGGCGAACCCGTCGTCGGCGGGCAGGAACACAGGGCCGTCGACAGCGGCGGCGAGGTCAGCGAAGGACAACGTCATGGGGATTCCTCGGGTCAGGGCGCCTCGTCGACGAGGACGCCGGTAGACCCACCGTGCGCGGCCGCACTTAAAGGCCGCTTGGTCACCGCTGAAAGCCCGGCACCACCGAAAAGCCCGGCGCCACCGGAGCTGCTCCGGTCACGCGGGGCAGGCGGGACCGAACGCCGGGCGCTGCGTCAGCGTGAAGCGGCAGCCGAAGTCGGCGGCGGCGACCGCCCGGCGGTCCAGGATCGCGTCGCCGGCCGGCCGGTGCCCGGTCCGCACCCACGCGACCAGGTCGTCGAAGCCCTGCGCGAGCTCCGGCACCGTGAACTCGCAGTGCCCGAGGGCGCGCACCGCCCGGGACACGAACAGGGTGCCGCGTCCCTGGAGTGCGGCGCGTTTCGCGTACACCTGCTCCATCGAGATCGGCACGAACAGGTCGCCGATCGTGTGCATCGACAGCACCGGCACGCGCGGGCGGCCGTCGACGCGCGGCACGCCGGTCAGGTCACGGGACGGCAGGTCGGTGCGGTCCACGCGCAGGGCGTCGCGGTTGACCCGCAGTTCGTCGCGGTTGAGCCAGATGCTGTCGTCGCTCTGGTACAGGGTGAGCCGGTTCGACGTGACGTTGCCGTCGGCGATGCCGGCCGTGCCGCCGTTCAGGCCCGGGTACACGCCGAACAGGAACGGGACCGTCGTCAGCGGCGGGATGCCGGGCAGCGCGCTCCAGTAGGCGATCGCGTTGCCGAAGCCGGGCCGGGTGCCGCCGCTGCGCTGCTCGACGAAGCGGCCCCACTGCCGCCCGAGGTCCGTCAGCCCCGCCCCCTGGCCGAGCAGCGGGACCTGGCGCGCCACCTGCTGCCGGTACACCTCCTGGAACGACGGATCGACGGGTGCCTCCGGGAACGTGATGGTCGTGCCGGTCAGCGCGGCGGCGGTGACGTTGGCGTCGAGGAAGTAGTCGAACAGCTCGGCGTCGCCGAGGACGCCGCAGACGGGCATCGCGGCGACGAACGCCTGCGGGTGCCGCTCGATCGCGACCGCGGTGACGTGACCGCCCATCGACGCCCCGGTCATGTAGACGGACCTCGCGCGCAGTCCGGTGCGCTCCTTGAACCGGTCGATCAGCGTGTACGAGTCGCGCACGCCCTGACCGACGTCGTAGCCGTTCGTCTGGTAGCTGGACGCCGCCCAGGCGAAGCCCTTCGCCAGGTAGTGGGCGCGCAGCGACGGGCTGTCGACGTACACGGTCGTGCCGGGGCCGCGGTACCCGTGCGCGTACAGGACGAGCTCGCCGTTCCAGGCGGCCGGTTTCTCGATCCGGTAGGCGGCACCGTCGGCGATGCCGGTCCACACCGTGGATCCGCCGACCGGCGCGAACGGGGCGCCGGTGACGTCGCAGTCCGGGTCGGCGACGGTGTAGCCGGGCCGGGTGGTGCTGGCCGCGGGCGGGCCGCAGACCGGTGGGTCCGCGGCCGCGGCGGGCGCGGGGACGGCGAGGACGGCCGCGACCAGGATCAACGACGCTACGCTGCGCATCCATCCATGAGACGCCCGTCGATGCCTTGCTGTCAACGACTGGGTGCACTCCTTGTGCGCAATCTTGCGGCCCTCAGGATCGCGGTGCCCGCGCCGACGAGCGCCAGGCCCGTCGCGATGAGCAGGCCGATCGGCGGCCCGGTGACCGGCAGCGGGCCGCCCGCCGCGGCGACCGTCACCGGGAGCGTCAGGACGCGTGGGGCGCCGCCCGGTGCGATGCCGCTGATCGCGAGGGTGTGGCTGCCGCTGTACCCCTCGGGGATGGTCACCTCGACCGACACGTCCCCGGCCGCGTCGGACGTCGTGGTCACCAGCGCGGCGGGCGTGGAGTAGATCCCGACGGTCACCGGCGAGTTGGGCGCGAACCCGGAGCCCTTCAGCGTCGTGGTGCGCCTCGCGGGCGTGAACACCGCACCGCCGGACGTGTCCGGGGTGCCGTCGCCGGTCGGGACGGTGGCCGGCAGCGTCGGCGCGGCCGGGGTCACCGTCACCGCCGGGCTGGACGGGGAGTCGCCTGCCGCGTTCGCGGCCCGCACCGTGACGGTGTATGTGGTGCCGTTGGTCAGCTGGGTCAGCTCGCACGACGTGCCGCCGGCCGGTGCGGTGCAGGTGCGCCCGCCGGGCTCCGCGGTCGCGGTGTAGCCGGTGGGCCGGTCCGCGCCGGCGCCGGCCGCGGGGGACCAGCCGACGGTGGCCCTCGCGTCGCCGCCGGCGGCGGTCACGTTCACCGGCGCGCCGGGCGCCCCGGGCGTGGCGGTCGACGGCGCGCTGGGCGTCGTCGTGGGCGTCGAGCTCGCGCTGGGCGTGGCGCTGGGCGTCGGGCTGGGGTTCGGGCTCGCGCTCGGCGTGGGCGACGCGGTCTTCGTGGGCGTCGGGGTCGGTGTGGGCGTCGCGGTCGACGTGGGAGTCGGCGTCGCGGTCACGGTCGGTGTGGGCGTCGCGGTCGACGTGGGAGTCGGCGTCGTGGTCACGGTCGGCGTGGGGGTCGCGGTCGGTGTAGGGGTCGCGGTCGCGGTCGCGGTCGGGGTCGGGGTCGGGGTCGGGGTCGGGGTCGGGGTCGGGACCGAGACGTTCGCCCGCGGCGTGCTGGGGTCGCCCTCGCCGATGTCGTTGGTGGCGCTGACCGCGACCGAGTAGCTCGCACCCGCCGGCAGCCCCGTGATCGTGCACGTGCTCGCCGGGGCGGTCGCCTCGCAGTCGCCCGCGACGCCGCCGCCGGTCGAGAACGCCCGCGCCTTGTACGTCGTGACCGCCTTGCCGCCGTCGCTGACCGGCGCGGTCCACGAGACGCCGACGCCGCCGGCGCCGTTGGCCGCCTGCACCGCCGTCGGCCTGCCCGGCGCGGTGTCCTGGGTCGCGGTCGAGGCCCGGTTGTACACCTCGATCCGCCGGATCGAGTAGCCGAGGTCGGGCACGTCGAGCATGACCCCGCCGTCGACCTCGGTCACCGTCGCGGGGATCGGCACCTGCGCGCTGGTCACCGGGTCGATGCCCAGCACGTCGAACCCGACCGCGGCCGCCGCCGCCGCCGTGGTGCTCAGCGACGTGAAGTAGCTGCCGGGGACGAACGCGTTGAACGACCCGCGGACCGGCTCGCCGTGCATGTCGAGGTGCGGGTTGCCGAGCACCGACAGGTACCAGTATGGGTCCGGGTAGGTCGCGTACTGCACCACCGTCGGCCGGGCCTGCGCGTCGGAGGCGAGGTAGAAGCCGTCGAACGCGGCGCGGGCCGCCTGGTCCCAGGTCTCCATGTCCTGCGTGTTGCCGATGAACCTGGAGCCGGTGCCGGTCGCGTCCGCCATCGTGTTCTCGTCGCCGCAGTCGGTGCCGCCCACACAGGAATTGAACCTGTCCCCGGTCGTCCAGTCGATCTGCGTCACGCGCCCGGCGATGACCAGGGTGTTGCCGCCCGTGTTCACGTCGTTGGTACGCGTGACGCGCAGGTCCCTGGCCAGGGCCATCGTGTAGCGCGGGACGAACGTGCCGGTGCGGACGGTCAGCTCGACCTCGCCCGCCCTGACGGCCGCGTCGACACCGTCGGCGTCGAAGCCGGCCACCGACCAGTTGAGCGACGTCACGGAACCGCCCAGGGTGGTGACGGTCGCCGACAGCCCGAGCGACGCCGCGGTGGCCTCGACCCCGCCGTTGGGGGTCACGGTCGCCGACTCGATGCAGTACTGGTCCGTGGGGTTCGCGCACATCGGCCACGCCGACGCGGGCCAGTCCACCGGCGGGTCCGCGACGGCGACGGCGCCCCCGACGGCGACGCTCACCAGGGCCCCGAGGGCCCCGAGGGCATAGAGCAGCCTGCGCATTCGCGGTCCTCCACCGTCAGACCGCCCCGTGCGGCAAGTACCGCTAAATTACCCAATTTCATGTTTTGTCGGATGCGATTCGGGCAGGTCGTCGATTTCCCCAAATCCGAAACGGCTTCTAGACTCCCGGACCCATGGACCGCCGTCACCTGCGTTGGATGATCCCCGCCGCGGGCGGCGTCCTCGCCGTCGTCGTCTCGATCGTGCTCGTGCTGCAGGACAGCGGCAACGCCGCCTGCGCCGCCACCCCGCCGCTGCCGCGGGATCCGGTGGTGGAGGGCGTGCGTGGCGGCAGCGCGTCGTATTACAGCACCAACCGCAACGGCATGTGCAACCTCGGCGCCCCGTCCAGCGACGGCTACGCCGCGATCGGCCCGGCGGAGTGGGCGGGCGGCGCGGCGTGCGGGTCGATCCTCGCCGTCACCGGCCCCAACGGCCAGACGACCAACGTCCAGGTCGTCGACCAGTGCCCGTCCTGCCCCGCCGGCAAGATCGACCTGAGCAAGGCCGCCTTCGCCCGGATCGGCGACGTCAGCTCCGGCATCATCAAGATCACGTATGGCACCGTCCGCGACCCGGTGCTGCCCGGCCCGCTGAAGGTCAGGGCGAAGGGCGGCACCGGCTACTCGTCGCTGTCGGTCGTCCTGGACAACCACGGCAACCGGCTGTCCACTGTGGAGCTCCAGGCCGGTGCCGGCTGGACGCCGCTGAAGCACAACACCGACAACACCTGGACCGGCCCGTCAGGCCTGACCGGGCCGGTCACCCTGCGCGTCACCGACGTCGCCGGCCACCAGGTCACCCTGACCGGCGTCGCCCTGGGCGCGTCGGCGTTCCAGCAGACCGGCACCCTCATGTACAGTCCGGCACCCCCGTCACCGTCCCCCTCCCCGTCACCGTCGGCCGCCCCGTCGTCCGCCGCACCGGTGCCGGTCGAGGCCGCCGTCACGAGCGCCGTCCCCGTCTGCTGACCCTGCCGGCCGCCCGCGGTCAGCGTGGGGTGTCCGCGGACGGGGTGAAGGCCGGGCCGTGGCCGGGGACGACGATGTCCGCGACGGCGAGGACGCGTTCGCGTCCCCGGTGCAGGGCGGCGAGGTCGGTGGCGTAATCGTCGCCGACCGAGGTGGCCGTGTTCCACAGGTGCGTGAACGCGACCACCCCGCCCGCCGTGCCGACGAGCGTCGTGATGTCCTCCGGGGTGTGGCCCGGGGTCCGGATCAGCCGGATCGACGGTGACAGCTCGAACCCTTCCGCGTCCCGGTCGTCCCACTGGTCGCCCTGGTACACCGCCCAGTGGTCGTGGAAGCGGGCGTTGGGGAACAGGGCCGCGTTGAGCGTGTGGTCGGGATGGTGGTGGCTGAACACGACGTCGGTGACCTCCGCCGGGTCGACGCCGAGCGCCGTCAACGGGCCGAGGATCAGGGAACGGTCGCGGACCATGCCCGGGTCGGTGACGAGCAGGACGTCGCCGTCCCGGACGAACCCGACGGTCGAGGCCACGCCGTTGCCCGCGTAGCCGGTGTGCAGCATGTCGTACGTGGCGGTCGCCGCCCTCGGCTGATCACTCATGCACCCCAGCATGCCCCTCCCGGCGGGCCCGGGCGAGACCGGACGCCGCGAAGGGCCGTCTACCATTGCCGGATGGTCAGCGGCGGCGGGTTCCGGCTCGGCGTCGACTTCGGCACCACGAACACGGTCGCGGCGCTGGCCTGGCCCGACGGCACCGTCCGTCCCCTGATCTTCGACGGCAGCCCGACGCTGCCCTCGGCCGTGTACCGCGCCCCCGACGGTGACCTCCTCGCCGGGCGCGACGCGTTGCACGGCGGCAGGGTCCGGCCCGAGAGCCTGGAGCCGAATCCGAAGCGTTGCGTCGACGACACGGTCGTCCTGCTCGGCGCCGCCGAGGTCCCGGTCCGTGACCTGATCGCGGCGGTGCTGCGGCGGGTCGGCGCAGAGGCCGGGCGCGTCGCCGGTTTCTCGGAGGTCGTGCTGACGTGCCCCGCGACGTGGGGGGCGCGCCGCCGGCAGGTCCTGCTCGACGCGGCCGCCGACGCCGGCCTGGGCCCGGCACGCCTCGTCGCCGAGCCGGTCGCGGCCGCGGCATGGTTCGCCTCCACCGCCGACGTCGACGTCCCGGTCGGTGGCTGCATCGTCGTGTACGACTTCGGCGCCGGCACCTTCGACGCCTCGGCCGTGCGGCGCGACACCGGCGGGTTCACGGTCCTGGCCGAGGAGGGCCTGCGGGAGACCGGCGGCCTCGACGTCGACGCGGCGATCGTCAGCTACCTCGGCGCCGTCCACGCCACCCGCGACCCGCAGGCCTGGCAGCGGCTGAGCAGTCCCGCCTCGGCGCAGGACCTGCGGCTGCGGCGGGGCCTGTGGGACGACGTCCGCGCCGCGAAGGAGGCCCTGTCCCGCGCCGCCGCCACCGAGCTGCATCTGCCGATCGTCGACGACGTCGTCGTCCTGGGCCGGGAGCAGCTGGAGCAGCTGGCCCGCCCCCTCGTCGAGCGGACGGTCGCGACGACCGCGGCGGTGATCCGCGCCGCCGGCCTGACCCCGCCCGACGTCCACGCGCTGTTCCTCGTCGGCGGCTCGAGCCGGCTCCCGCTCGCCGCGACGATGCTGCACCAACGGTTGCGGCTCGCTCCGACGGTACTGGAGCAGCCGGAGCTCGTCGTCGCGCAGGGCAGCCTGCGCGTCCCGCTCCTGGACGGCACCCCTGAGCCGCCGGCCGGGTCCACCGCGGGTTTCCCGCCCGCGCCCACGCTCCGGGCCGCCGGCCCCACCGCGGCCGGACCGATGTCCGCTCCCGCCTCCGCCGGACCGATGTCCGCTCCCGTCTCCGCCGGACCGATGTCCGCTCCCGTGTCCGGGGGGCCGATGTCCGCTCCCACCTCCGCCGGACCGATGTCCGCTCCCGTGTCCGGGAGGCCGGTGTCCGCTCCCGTGTCCGGGGGGCCGGTGTCCGCCGCGCCCGTCTCCGGGAGCCCGTCGGCGGCCGGGATGACGGAGCCGTCGGTGGCGTGGCCCGCCGGGTCCGACCTGACCGACCCCGTCCCGAGCCCGGTCTCCCCCGCCGCGACGCCCGTCGGGGCACCCACCGCACGCCCCGCGCACCTCACGCCCACGGCACAACCCGCGGACCCGGCACCTACGTCCACGGCACAACCCGCGGATCCCGCACCCGCACCCACTGCACGCCCTGCGGACCCCGCACCCATGCCCACGGCACGACGCGCGGACCCAGCACCCGCACCCATAGCGCGGACTGCGGCCGCCGGGCCGATGTCCCCGCTGACACCCACTCCTGCTCCCGTGCCGGCGAGGCGGCCCGCTGGGCGGCTCCGGGCGCTGCTCGTCGGCGCCGTCGTCGTGCTCCTCGCCGCGACCGGCGTCTGGTACGCCATCAGCCGCGACGACCACAAGGACGGCTCCCGGCCGCAGCAGGCGACCGGTGCCGGATGCGCGCCGGTGGCCGGCGAGGGGCTCGTCGCGCTGACCGACGACCGGCACGTGCTGCGCGCCGACAACATCGTGCCGGTCATGCCGGCCGGCCAGGTGGTCGCAGCCATCGTGCGGCAGCTCGACCTCGTGTCCGCGACCCTCGACACCCGCAAGCTCGCAGGGCTCAACCGGCGCCTCGAGGTCGACGGTGCCGCGCCCGCCGAGGTCGCCCAGGAGTTCGCGGCCGCGAACGGGCTGACGAAGAAGGTGGACCTGCGGCTCACGTCCGGCATGACGATCGGCACCACCAAGCTCCCCGAGCAGCAGGTCGTCGCGCACCTCTACCGGATCTCGCTCGAGGCGGCCGGCTACCACCCGGTGATCCAGGTCTTCGACGACCGGGCCGGCCAGCACGCCGCGATGGTCGCCGGCACCGTGAGCATCGCGCCCGAGTACGCCGGCAGCTACGCCGCGTTCCTCAACGACGCCGAGCACGGCCTGCCGAACCGGTTCGCCACCGCCGACTTCAACACCTCGACGCTCGCGCTCCTCGGCGGCAAGGCGGGGCTCACGTTCGGCGCCACCTCACCGGCCGCGTCGCAGGACGTGTTCGCCGTGTCGAAGGCCTTCGCGGAGCGGCACCGGGTGACGAGCCTGGACGAGTTCGCCCGTGCCTGCTCCGGCGCCGCCACGGTCCTCGCCGCACCCGCCGACTGCCCCGCCGGCTACCCGTGCCGGCAGTCGCTCGTCGACGTGTACGCCCTGCACGCCGGCACTTTCACCCAGCTGCCGGACCGAGGGGCCGCAGCCCGCGCCGCCCTCGCCCAGGGCACGGCGTCCCTCGCCCTGCTCTCCAGCACCGACCCCGCCTTCGCCTGACGGTCTCCGCCTGGCGCCGCCTTCGCCCGACGCCCTGCCTGACGTCGCCTTCGCCGGACGCCGCCCTCGGACGTCGTACGGCCGGACGACGCCGAGCCGGACGGCGGTCACCAGCGGACGGTGCCCTCGTCGTCGAAGAAACCGCCGGACGGGCCGTCGTCGGGGAGGGTCGCGAGCCGCACCGCGATCTCCGCGCCCTGCGCCGCGGTCCGGAAACCGCTGTGGTGGTTCAGGTCGGTGGCGCAGTAGCCGGGGCACCCCAGGTTCACCAGGATGCCCGTGTCCCCGAGTTCCTTCGCGTACTGGACGGTGACGGCGTTCAGGAAGGCCTTCGACGGTGCGTACGCGACCGACGGCGGCATCCCGCTCAGCGGGCCGTCAGGGTCGGTCTGCTCGGCGAACGACCCGACGGAGCTGGACATGTTCACGATCCGTGGCCGCGGCGACCGGCGCAGCAGCGGCAGGAACGCGTTCGTCACGCGGATCACCCCGTACACGTTGGTGTCGACGGCCGCGTGGACCACGGCCAGGTCGACGGTGCTCGGCTCCTGCGGCGTGCCGCCGATGATCCCGGCGTTGTTGACGAGCACGTCGAGCCGCCCGTGCCGCGCCCCGACCTCGGCCGCCGCGGCGTCGACGCTCGCCTGGCCGGTGACGTCCAGCGCCACCCCGAACGCGTCCGCGCCTCCCGCCCGCAGCTTCGCCACCGCCTCCTCCCGGCGTTCCGCGTCGCGCGCCCCGATCCCGACGGTCCAGCCGAGCGCCCCGAGCCGCGCCGCGATCTCGAAGCCGATCCCCTTGTTCGCGCCGGTCACCAGCGCGACAGTTGCTGTGGTCATGCCCTCGATGCTGGTTCGCGCCGGCACCGGCCGCCAACACCGTCTGGGTCAGGACCGATACCGTGGCGGTATGGAAACGCGGGAACTGGCGTACTTCGTCGCGGTCGCCGAGGAGCTGCACTTCGGCCGGGCCGCCGCCCGCATCGGGATCGCCCAGCCGCCGCTGTCCCGGGCGATCCGCCAGCTGGAGCGCCGCCTCGGTGTCACCCTCCTCGAACGCACCAGCCGCTCGGTCGCCCTGACCCCGGCGGGCGAGGTCCTGCTCCGCGAGGGCCGCGCGGCCCTGGACGCCGTCGCCGCCGCCGACCGCCGCACCCGCCGCGCGGGCCGCCCCGCCGCCCGGCTCGTCCTCGCCACGAAGTCCGGCGCGGCCGGCGACCTGCTGCCCGCGCTGCTGTCGGCGTACGCCGCCACCCCCACCGCCACCGGCCCGGACGCCGTCACCGTCGAGGTCCTCCTCTGCGGCATCGGCGAGCAGGAACGGCTCCTGCGCGACGGCCGCGCCGACGTCGCGCTGCTGCACCTGCCCTTCGACGACCCGACCGGCCTGGACACCGAGGAACTGCACACCGAGGGCCAGGTCGCAGTCCTGCCCACCGGTCACCGCCTGGCCGGCCGCCCGCACCTACTGACCGCCGACCTCGCCGGCGAACCGTTCCCCACCTGGCCCAAGGCCCCTGCGTCGTCGTCCGGCCGTTCACCCGGTCCTTCGTCCGGCCCGTCGTCCGGACTGTCGTCCGGCCGTTCATCCGGCCCTTCGGCCGGGCCTGAGGTGCGCGACAGCACGCAGCTGTACCAGTTGATCGCCCTCGGCATGGTCATCGCCACCCTGCCCGAGTCCAGCCGCTCCCAGCTGCATCACGACCTGGTCGCCGTCCCGGTCCTGGACGCCCTGCCGGTGACCACGATCATCGCGTGGCCCCCGCACAGCCGCTCCCGGGCCGTGGCCACCCTGATCCGCTGTGCCCTGAACCTCACCGCCACCCCGGTGCCCTGATACCCCGCCACCCAGTTACCCCCGCCACCCCGGTGCCCTGAGCCCGGCCACCCTGTCGCCCTGAGCCCCGCCACCCTGAACCCGGCCACGCCGGCGCCCTGAACCCGGCCACCCTGTCGCCCTGAGCCCCGCCACCCTGAACCCGGCCACGCCGGCGCCCTGAACCCGCCACGGCACACCGAAGCGGCGGCCGTCGTCACCCCGGCGCGCCCCGCATGTCCACAATGGACACCTTCGGTGCGGCGTCCCGCGTCAGGCCGGTGCTTGCGCGTCTGCGGATGCCATGCGGGCGAGCTCGCCGCGATACCAGCCGATCTTCTCCTTGATCCGTGCCTGCTCCTCGCGCAGGTCGGCGATCTTCTGCTCGATGTCCCGGTCGTGCCCCTCCAGGAGCTCGGCGCGCTCGGTGAAGGTGACGTCACCGTCGCGGGCGAGCTCCGCGTAGCGCCGCATCCTGGCGATCGGCATACCGGTGTCGCGCAGGCAGCGCAGGACGCCGAGCCAGTCGAGGTCGTCGTCGGTGAACAGGCGCTGGCCGCCGGCGGTGCGGTCGATACCGTCGAGCAGGCCGATGCGCTCGTAGTAGCGCAGCGTGTCGAGGCTGAACCCGGTCTTCTCAACGGTTTCCCGCGGCGAGTACGGCATGCCTCATTTTCCCACGAGCGCACGCATCCCATCACCCAGCTCACGCATGGTCGCCAGCACCTCACCCACCGGCACCGCGCCCGGCTCCCAGTTGGCGAGGACCGCGTAGGTACACGCGCCGGCGACGCCGACGTCAGCGCGGACCCCGTCGTCGGTGCCGGTCTTGTTGCGCAGCGTCACGCCGGCGTGCGACAGCGGGTCGAGGGCGAACGCCGACGCGACCATCGACAGGTCCGCCGACGTGCCCATCCAGTCCAGGACCCGGTCGCCGCCGTCGACGGCCGGCAGGCGGTGCAGCAGCAGCGACAGCTCGGCGGCGCTGCCGGACGACAGCCGCGGCGGGTGCTCGGCCGCCCGCACGTCGCGGACCATGTCGTGCAGTGCCGTCGCGGTCAGGCCGAGCTCGGCGGTGAGCGCCGTGACCCGGTCGAGCCCGACGTGGCGCAGCAGGACGTTGGTCGCGAGGTTGTCGCTCACCGACGCGACCAGCACCGCCAGGTCGTGCGCGGGCAGCACGTCGGTGCGCAGATGCTGCCACAGCCCGGAGTCCGCGACCGGCGGCACGTCCCGCCGGTCGCACGGCAGATCCGGCGGCAGGGAGCGGGCCACCTCGATCAGCAGCAGCAGCTTGCCGACACTCGCTGTGGACAGGACAAGGTCGGGCTGGTGCTCGTACACCACCTGACCGCCGCGATCACGGACACACACGGACCAGAGGACGGCGCCGTCTGTCCCCCGACCGGCCGGCGCATTCCGCCGGACCGTCAGATCAGGCCAGTCCACGCCCGGTCGATGGCGAGGCATGCGACACACCCCCCGCACCCTGCTCGTGGCCGTGACAGCCCTCGCCGCCGTTGTGCTCGCCACGCTACCGGCAGCCGCCGCCCCCGCCGCAACCTGGTGGAAACCTCTCCCGGGCGCGACGTGGCAGATGCAGTTCACCGGCAGGCTGGACACGTCCATCGTCGCCGACGTGTACGACATCGACGGCGCCGACTCGACGAAGGCGCAGGTCACCCAGTTGCACGCAGCCGGCCGGAAGGTGCTCTGCTACGTCGACGCCGGCTCGTGGGAGAACTGGCGCGCCGACGCTGCCCGCTTCCCGGCCGCCGTGCGCGGCAAGGCCCTCGACGGGTGGGCGGGCGAGCGGTGGCTCGACATCCGCCGGTGGGACACGCTGCGCCCGATCCTCGCCGACCGGTTCGCGACCTGCAAGGCGAAGGGGTTCGACGCCGTCGACCCGGACAACATGGACGGCTACGCCAACGCGACCGGCTTCCCGCTGACCGCCGCCGACCAGCTGCTGTTCAACCGCCGCGTCGCGGACCTCGCGCACTCGCTGGGCCTGGCCGTCGGGTTGAAGAACGACCTGGAGCAGATCACCGAACTGAAACCGTCGTTCGACTTCGCCGTCAACGAGTCGTGCGTGCAATGGAAGGAATGCTCGATGCTGAGCCCGTTCGTCGCCGCCGCCAAGCCCGTCTTCCACGTCGAGTACAAGGCGTCGCTGTGCCCGGCACCGGCGAACCTCCGCCTCAGCTCGATCCGCAAGAACCTGCGCCTGGACGCGTTCCGCGCCACCTGCTGACCCTGTTCACGGCCTCGCCTCCGGCACCGCGATGGTGATGGCATCCGGCACGGCACGGGCCTTGAGCTTGCGGACCTTGCTGCGGGCCCCGCCGTCGAGCTCGAGGAGCACGGGTTCCGCGAACCGCACCTTGACCTTGTGCGCGCTCGCCACCCGCACGAACGGTGATCCGTCGGTACGGCCAAAGGCCATCCGGCCGAGGGTCCTGGCCCACTGCAGCGCACCTTGGGCCGTCGACACCCCCACTTCGAGCCGCCCGTCGAACGGACTCGCCTCGTCGAACGCCTCGATCCCCCCGGCAATGGTGCCGATGTTGCCCAGCAGCACACACGTCGCCGGCCCGCTGAACCACTCGGCGCCGTCGATCTCGACGCGGACCTCGACGGGTTCGTCGCGGACGTGGCGGACGGCGGTGCCGAAGTACGCGAGCTTCCCCGCCCTGCTCTTCATCCCCCTGTCCGCGTCGTCGATCATCGCCGCGTCGAACCCGGCACCCGCCATGACCGCGAAGTGCTCCCCGCCCACCTTCCCGAGGTCGAACCGCCGCCGCCGCCCTTCGAGCCCGATCCTGACCGCCTCCGCGATGTCCTGCGGAACGCCGAGCGAGGTGGCGAACAGGTTCGCCGTCCCGGCGGGCACGATCGCGAGGGTCACGCCGGACCCTGCGAGGGTGTCGACGCACCGCTGCACCATGCCGTCGCCACCCCACACGAACACGAGGTCCGCCCCCCGCTCGACCGCTTTGCGCAGCTGCTTCGGCGCCTTGCGGCTCTTGGGCACCTCGCGCCAGTCGGGGGTCTCGACGCCTGCCCTGGTCAGGACCCGGCGCAGTTCGTCGAGCCCTCCGCCGATGCTCTTCCCTGCGTGTGCGATGACAGCGACATTCACACCCGTCCCGATACCCAACGACGCCCCCCACCAAGCGCCACCCCGTCACGTGATCGAGCCGGCAGGACCGAAGATCACCGCCCGACCCGTGGTACTCCCCGGTCCAGCCATCGACACTGGCCTGTTTCCCATGATCCGGAAGACTTTGTGTCGCCAGAGAGCCTGTTGCGTTTTGGCGGAAAACTGTCTCGTCGACGGTCGTCGCGGCCCTCGACGGCTACCGATCGGCCGCGACCGGCTCGCACAGCCGTGTTTTTCTCAGCACGGAACGTGAGACGGCCATTTCGCAACAGGCTCCAGAGCAGCACAAACTCTTCCGGATCATCCAGAACCCCACTGAGGCCGCAGACGACGCAAGCGCTCACTCGCTCGGCCGAGGATCCGCGTGCGGCCCACCCCGCCACCTGCCGCCGGACAGCGCGGCGGACGTGACCCTCTCAGCCGCTTCCCATCAGCGCCGCCGCCTCCACATCCCAGCTGCCTTCCTTTGCCGCCACCTCGTCCTCATCGTGGTGCTCCGGATCCACGCGCACCCCGCGCCGCGCATACAGTTCGTTGAGCGCCATCAGCGCCGACGCCACTCACCGCCAGTGGCTTCCAACGCGGGGCGCCACGCAGCACGCCCGGCGACGGTGGGGCCAGCGCTCAACGTCGCCGTCCGCGGCGGATGGCACGCACCGTCGTGGCAGGCACAGCGGCACGATGGCACGGCGGCAGGGGTCAGGCGTCGCGGGCCTCCAGGGCGATGGCGGCGGCGAGCAGCGCGGCCGCTGCCCAGGCGGCGGTGACGCCCAGGCCTGCCCACGGCCCGATCGGCAGCTTGTCCAGCCCGGTGGTGGCCTGGACCGCGAGCCCCGCGGTCATCGGGCCGGCCTGCAGCAGGTGGCGCTCCCAGGTCGGGTCGGGCGCCGCGGCGGCGAGGACCGGGAACAGGAACAGCAGGGCGAGGACCACCCCGACGGCGGCCGCGGCGTTGCGCACGACGGCGGCGACGCCGACCGCGAGCAGGCCGATGAGCACCAGGTACACCACCGAGCCCCCGGCCGCCCGCACCACCGTCGACGTCGGGACCCCGGCGGGCAGGATGTGCCGGCCGGCGAGGGCGGCGACCGTGACCGCGACCACCGCGGCGGGCGCGACGGCGGCCGTGACGACGACGGCCTTGGCCGCGAGGATCCCCGTGCGTCGCGGCATCGCCGCCAGGGTGCCGTGGATCATGCCGGTGCCGTATTCGCCGCCGATGGCCAGGACGGCGAGGACCGCCACGACCGCCTGTCCGAGCTGGACACCGGTGAGTCCGGCCTTGGTCGGGTCGCCGCCGCAGACGGCGGTGGTGCAGGGCATGTTGAGCGCGACGACGAGACCGACGCCGACGGTCGCCGCGACGATCCCGATGACCAGCCACACCGTCTCGGGCGCGGTGCGCAGCTTCGTCCACTCCGCCCGCAGATAGCGCAGACCCTCCGCGGGCACCTCCCGCGCCCGCCCCGCCGGCCGCGGCCGCAGCCGCTCCTCCGATCGCGGCCGCACCCGCTCCTCCTGCGACAGTGGGTCGCGGGTCATACGTCCCTCCTGCGGAATCGGTACGCGGCGAAGGCGAGCCCGGCGCCGGCCCAGGCGAGCAGGACCGCGAACCCCGCCCACGGCTCGAGCGGGAAGAAGCCGTTGGCGGGCGTGTACAGGCCCTCCACCTGCGCGTACTGCGGCGTGGCCTGCTGCACGGCGAACGCGGCCGCCGGGGTGACCCGCAGCAGCCACGCGCCGGCGGAGACGGGCAGCACGGTCATGGCCAGCAGATACGGCACGACGGTCGCCACGATCGCGAGCGTCACGGCCGCCGTGCCTCGTCGCAGCAGCACACCGAACGCGAGCGCGAGCAGGGCCGCGACGGCGAGCAGCGCCCCGGTGCCGGCGACGATCCGCAGCTCGGTCGCCGGCGACACGGGATGGACGTAGACCCCGTTGCCACGGATGATGCCCGGTCCGACGGTGACGACGACGGCCGCCGCGACCACGCCCACGGCGAACGTGAAGGCGCCGAGCACGGTCGCCTTCGCTGCGAGCGCCGTCCCGCGGTGGGGCACCGCGGCGAGCGAGGTGCGGATCAGCCCGCGCCGGTATTCGCCGGTCATCGTCATCGCGCCGACCACGACGACGAACACGAGGCCGGCGAACGTGCCGACGAGCGTCTGACTGATCGTCGTGCCGAGCCCCGCGGCGCCCGCCACGGCGGGGGCGATGTCGCCCGAGCCGCTGACGGTGAAGCCGTCGCCGGTCTGCTCGGCCCCGGTCTCCTGCCCCGCGGCGGGTGCCCGGTCGCCGCCCGGCTCCTCACCGGCCGCCGTCGGGGGCGGGCCGCCGAGGGGACGGTCCTCGTCGGCCGGGCCGCCGACGCGTTCGGTCGTCCAGGTCGCGGGTGCCCAGCTGCCCGTCGTGGTCAGGTGGTCGAAACCGGCCGTGGCGAGGCTCGGCGCGCCGGCCGCACCGGCGGTGCCGTGACCCTCCACGTACATCGGTGACGTGACGAACAGGCCGACCTCCGCGGTCGCGGGCAGCCCGTCGAGGCGGACGGTCCCGACGCCGGTCCACGCGGTGCCGTCGGTGGACTCCAGGGCGGTGACCACGTCTCCGGCGCGGGTCAGCCGCAGCCATCGCGGTGCCGACGCGGTGACGGCGCCGGGTTTCCCGGCACGGTCGTGCACGTAGTCGTGCTGGAGCCGCACGCCGTGCGCGCCGGTGACCATGACCGCCGCATACGTGGAGCCCTGCTTCGTGCCGTCCTTGACGATCAGGCCGGCCTTCGCCCACGGCGCGGTCCCCGGCCGCTGACCCGTGCCGGTCAGCTCGGGCAGCTGCCCGGTCATCGACGCGACCCGCACGGTGACGCTGCCGTCGCCGGCGAGCGGCCGGTGCACGAACGTGAACACGTCGGTGACCTCCCCGCCCTCAGGCCCGACGGGCAGGGAGCAGCTGTCGTCGCAGGTGCCCCGCATGCCGGGGAACAGGCCGAACACCACGATCACCGCGGCGGCCGCGAGCATCCCGGCCGTCCAGCCGCGCACCGTCCTGAATTTCGTCCATTCCGCGTGTACGACCCGTGCGAAGCCGCTCATCGTGCCCCCTGCGACCCGGTCACCGCGCGGAACTCGACGGCGTCGCGGGTCAGCTCCAGATAGGCCTCCTCGAGGGTGGCGCGGTGCGAGGAGATCTCCGCGAACGGCACCCCGTGCGAGGTCAGCACCTGCACGACCGTCTCGGCGGGCAGCCCCGTGACGGTGAGCGTGCCCGTGTCGGTGCGGGTGACGGACGCGCCTTGCCCCTCCAGCACACCAGCGGCCGCATCGATCGAAGCAGCACCTGTGCGCAGCGTGACCCGCCCCGCGGCGGCGGTGCTGAGCAGCTCGGCGATGCCGGTGTCGGCGATGACCCTGCCGCGGCCGGCGATCACGACATGGCCGGCGGTGTCCTCCAGCTCGCCCATCAGGTGGCTGGAGACGAGGACGGCACGGCCTTCGGCGGCGAGCTCGCGCAGGTGACGGCGCATCCACACGATGCCTTCCGGATCCATGCCGTTGAACGGCTCGTCGAGCATCAGCGCCGGCGGGTCGCCGAGCATCGCGGCCGCGATCCCGAGGCGCTGGCGCATGCCGAGGGAGAACTTGCCGGCGGCTCGGCGCGCGACGGTCTGCAGGCCGGCCCGCTCCAGGACCTCGTCGACGCGGCGGCCGGGCAGTCCCTGCGAGTGCGCGAGCCACAGCAGATGGTCGCGTGCGGTGCGGCCCGGCTGGAGCGCGCCCGCGTCGAGCAGCGACCCGAGGTGGCACAGCGGGCGCGTGAGGCTGCGGTATGGGCGGCCGGCGACGAGCGCGGTGCCGGCGTCGGGCGCGTCGAGGCCGAGGATCACCCGCATCGTGGTGGACTTGCCGGCGCCGTTGGGCCCGACGAAGCCGGTGACCTGGCCGGGCGCGACCGCGAACGTCATCCCGTCGAGGGCGGTGTGCGAGCCGAAGCGTTTGCGCAGTCCGTTGACGACAATCATGGGTTCCGTTGTACGTGGGGCCCGGTGTCACCACGGTGACAGCGGCTGACACCTCACTGACACCTTCGGCCTGGCATGGTGGGGGCATGCGGGTGCTGGTGGTCGAAGACTTCGAGGTCCTGGCAAGGACGGTCGGGACGGGGCTGCGCCGTGAGGGCATGGCGGTCGACGTCGTCCTCGACGGTGCCGAGGCGCTCGACCGGCTCACCGTCAACCGGTATGACGTCGTCGTCCTCGACCGGGACCTGCCGGGTGTCCACGGCGACGAGGTGTGCCGGCGGATCGTCGCGGCGCGCACCAGCAGCCGGGTGCTGATGCTGACCGCGGCGAGCACCGTCAAGCAGCGCGTCGACGGTCTCGGCCTCGGCGCCGACGACTATCTGCCGAAGCCGTTCGACTTCGACGAGCTGGTGGCCCGCATCCGGGCGCTGGCGCGGCGCCCCGCCGAGGCGCTGCCGCCGATCTATGAGCTCGGCGACCTCACCGTCGACCCGTCCCGGCGGGTCGCGTCCCGGGGCGGGCGCCGCCTGGAGCTCAGCCCGAAGGAGTTCGGCGTCCTGGAGTGCCTCCTCGCCGCCGACGGCCGGCCCGTCTCCGCCGAGGACCTGCTGGAGCGGGTGTGGGACGAGGCGGCGGACCCGTTCACCACCGCGGTGAAGACGACGATCCGCCGGCTGCGCACCAAGCTCGGCGCGCCCGACCTCATACACACCGTCCGCGAGGCCGGCTACCGCATCGGTGCACGATGAGGCTCGGGAGCCGCCGCCGCGGCCTGCAGGTGCGGCTCACCGCGTTGTATGCCGTGCCGTTCGTGTTCGTCGTCATCTCGTCCATCGGCCTGTTCTCCTACGGGCAGTCCGCGACCGCGCCGGCGCTGCACGACAGCTACAACGACGCCCGCTACGGGCTGCCCGGCCCCGCCGCGCCCGACATCGCCGACGAGCGGCTGTTCCGCCTCTCCCTGATCGTCGTGGCGTTCGCCAGCATCATCGCGGTGATCGGCGGCTGGGTCACCGCCGGGCGGGTGCTGCGCCCGCTGCGCGCCATCATCGCCACGGCCCAGGACATCTCCGCCACGAGCCTGCACCGGCGGCTCGGCAAGACCGGCTCCGACGACGAGTTCACCGACCTCGCCGAGACCCTCGACAGCGTCTTCGAGCGCCTGGAGGCGGCGTTCGCGTCGCAGCGCCGCTTCGTCGCCAACGCGTCCCACGAGCTGCGGACCCCGCTCGCCGCGGAGCGGGCGCTGCTGCAGGTCGCGCTCGCCGACCCCGACGCCACCGTCGACGCCCTCCGCGAGGCGTGCCACGAGGTCCTCACCCTCGGCACCGCCCAGGAGCGCCTCGTCGACGCGCTGCTCACCCTCGCCAGCGGCGAGCAGGGCATCGAGCAGGACGAGCCCGTCGACCTCGCCGCCATCGCGACCGCCGCCGTCCGCCGCCGCTCCGGCGAGGCCAAGGTTCGCGGCGTCCGCGTCGACACCACCCTCTCCCCGTCCGTCGGCGCCGGCGACCCCCGCCTCGCGGAGAGCCTCGTGGCCAACCTCGTCGACAACGCCGTGCGGTACAACATCGACGGCGGCTGGATCGAGGTCACCACCTCCACCGTCGACGCCCTCTCCCCGCCGCCGGCACGGTCCTCCGCGTCGTCGAAGGACCGCGGCTCCTCGACGCGCGCCGCAGACCCGACGGCACCCGGCCCGGACCCGACGGCCCGGCCCGGAGACCCGGCGGGCCGGAGCGCCGGTCCGGCCATGCGGGGCGCGGCCCGGCTCACCGTGCGCAACACCGGCCCGGTCGTCCCGGAGGACGAGATCGGCCGGCTGCTGCAACCGTTCCAGCGCCTGGACGGCCAGCGGATCGGCCGCGCCGAGGGGCACGGCCTCGGCCTCGCGATCATCCATGCCATCGCCAACGCCCACGGCGCAGACCTGCGCGTGTTGTCCCGCCCCGAAGGAGGCCTCGACGTCACCATCGACTTCCGCCCGCTCCGCTGAGCCGGTCCAGCCAAACGCCACCTCCCAGCCGACCCATAACGTCGCTTTCGCCCGCCCCGCCAACCCGCCCGTCAACCCGCCACGCCGCCACGCCACGCCACGCCACCCGGCCACGCCACCCGGCCACGCCGCCCGGCCACGCTCCGCTGCTCCGCCGCCTGACTGCGCTGCTCCGCCGCCTGACTGCGCTGCTCTGCCGCATGGCTGCGCTGCCCCGCCAGCCGCGGTTGAGCTTCACGATGTGGAACTGGCTGTTCTCACCGCCCGGCCGCCCCCGCTGCGCTATCGCCCCGGTCCACTGCGCCGCCCCGCCGGGTTTCGTCCACTCCGCTGCGCTGCCCCGCCGGGTTTCGCCCGGTCCGCTGCGCCGCCCCGCCGGGTTTCGTCCGCTCCGCTGCGTCGCTGAGTTTTTTCCACCGCTGCGCCGCTGAGTTTGTCCGCTCCGACAGGCCACCCCCGCTGGGTTTTCCCGCTCGCCGAGGCATTCCGGCGACGTCCACCCAGCCCGCCTGGACCATCACAGCTTCCGCCGCTCCGCTGAACCGCTGCGACCGGCTCGCGCTCCCTCGGCTGAGTCATCCCGGCCGGTCCGAGGTCCGTTCGGCCGGTCCGAGGTCGGCCCGCACGGTCACCGATCATGAGAGCGGCCTGGCCCCGGTGCGGGCAACCGGCCGGACGATGACTCCACACGGTGGGGTCTCCAGCATCGGCCGTGGGGGCACGTCCGCCTTGGTGGTGTACGAGTGGCACCACAACGGCCGTGCGGCCCGTCGGTCTCGAGGTGGTCGTCGCTCTGCGTCTGTGGTGGGCGATCAGTGTGCGCAGGGGCTCGGGTCTGGCCGCGGCCGCTGGACTCGTGGGTGGTGGTGCGCTGGATGATGGGGATCTCGGCGGCGATGCGGGGACGGCGGGGGAATCCTCGACCGAGCGAACGAGTGCCTGCGTCGTCTGCGCGGCTTCAACGGGGTCTTTGATGATCCGGAAGAGTTTGTGCTGCTCTGGAGCCTGTTGCGTTTTGGCGGAAAACTGTCTCGTCGACGGTCGTCGCGACCCTCGACGGCTACCGATCGGCCGCGACCGGCTCGCACAGCCGTGTTTTTCTCAGCACGGAACGTGAGACGGCCATTTCGCAACAGGCTCTCTGGCGACAACAACTCTTCCGGATCACGGGGAAGTCGACGCGGCTGGTCCCTGCCGACCGGGCCCGGGCACGGCGGGGCTACCAACGCGGAACCGGGGCGGGTGGCAGGGCGTCGAAACGTGCGACGATGCGGCCGGAGGCGGGGGCGGACATGCGGCAGAGGCGATGGGTCTCGGTGGCGTTGGTGGTGGCGCTGGCCGGGTGCGGGGCGAGGAGCGCGACGGAGCCGCCGCCCGTCGGGGAGAGCGGTGACCGGTTGCGGCAGCAGGCGCGGGAGGCGTTGGAGCGGTACGACCAGGCGGTTGCCGCCGCCGGGGGCAGTCAGGGGATCGTCGTCGTCGGGGAGCGGATGGGGCAGGTCGGCGACTGGGAGGCCGGCAAGGAGCTGTACAAGGAGTCCCTGAACGCCGGGAAGGTCAAGGCCGCCGGGGTCCTGCCCAAGGCGCCGCAGCCGGGCGGCGAGGTCGTGTGGGACGGCGGCGGCAGTCGTACCGTGGCGATCATCGGGGCTGCGGAGGCGCTCGAAGAGCTCGTCAAGGGTGGGGCGGGCAGCTGCGCGGAGTGCGGGACGATCGAGGTGACCGGGGCGCGGCTCGGCACGGCGAAGATCCAGACGGCGCGGGGTGCGGCGACGGCGCCGGCGTGGGAGTTCACCGTCGAGGGGTCGGCGGTGCTGGTGACGCGGGTGGCGTTCGCGGTGTCGGCGGGGGTCACGGTGGTGCCGCCGCCGTGGAATGCCAGCAACCCGCCCCGCGGGCTGCGGATCGACAGTGCGACGGTCAACGGCACGACGCTGACGGCGCAGTTCGTCGGGGCGCCCAACCCCGCGACCGGGCCGTGCGGAATCGACTACACGGCGGAGGCCGTCGAGTCGGCGAACGCGGTCGTCGTCATCATCCTGGAGCACCGCTACTCCGACCACGAGAGCTGCACCGCCATCGGCGGGTCACGCACCGCGACGGTGGAGCTGCGGGCGCCACTCGGTGACCGGGCGGTCCTGGAGGTGCAGCAAGGCATGCCGGTGACGGTTGGATAATGGAGCCGTGCCTTTACGGAAACTGGGGTTCCTGACGATCGGGCTGTTCGACGAGGCGGACCCGCGACGAGGTCACGAGTCGACGCTCGAGGTGATCCAGCTCGGTGAGCGGCTCGGGTTCGACAGCGCGTGGGTGCGGCACCGGCACCTGCAGTTCGGGATCTCGTCGCCGGTGGCGGTGCTCGCGGCGGCGACGCAGCGGACCAGCCGCATCGAGCTCGGCACCGCCGTCATCCCGCTCGGCTGGGAGAATCCGCTGCGGCTCGCCGAGGACCTGGCCACCGTCGACATCCTGTCCGGCGGGCGGCTCAACCCCGGGGTGAGCGTCGGGCCGCCGATGCACTACGACCGGGTGAAGGAGGCGCTGTATCCGGACACCGCCGACGCCGAGGATTTCGGTTACGAGCGGGTCCGCCGGCTCGTGGAGCT
Organism: Dactylosporangium sp. NPDC005555; assembly: GCF_040605635.1. Classification (NCBI taxonomy): domain Bacteria; kingdom Bacillati; phylum Actinomycetota; class Actinomycetes; order Micromonosporales; family Micromonosporaceae; genus Dactylosporangium; species Dactylosporangium sp. NPDC005555. Next base: position 147,228 of record NZ_JBEXDG010000017.1, on the reverse strand, counting down.
CGTCCGCGGCAAACGCGTCGCCGAGGCCGGCACGGAAGGGTTCGAGGCCTTCTCCGACCGTGTGCAGCCACACTCCCCCGGTCTCGGCCGGCGGATGTGGTACGGCGGAGGCAGCCTCGCATCGGCACGCTGGGCGGGTGAGCACGGCATGAACTTCCTGACGAGCAGCGTGGTCAAGGCGGAGGAGAGCGAGGACTTCGCCGAGATCCAGCGCTCCCACATCCGCGCGTTCCGCGCCCGTCACCCCGACGGCGACCAGGCCCGCGTCTCGCAGGGACTCGTCGTCATCCCGACGGACTCCGCGACGCCTTCGCAGCGCCGGCGGTATGAGGCGTACGCGGAGCAGCGCACCCCGCGCACGGCCACCCCGCAGGGCCCGGCGCGGATGATGTTCGCCCGGGACCTGGTCGGCCCGTCGGAGCGGATCGCGGAGCAGCTGCACGCGCACGCCGGGTACCAGGAGGTCGACGAGGTCGCGTTCGCGCTGCCGTTCACGTTCGAGCATGACGACTACGTGCAGATCCTCACCGACATCGCGACGCACCTCGGCCCGAAACTCGGCTGGCGGCGGAATGTCGATCCGGGGGCGGCGACTTCGTATAGCGGGTGACAGGGCCGGCACCAGCGCCGGCCCGGAGCACCCGGAGGTGGGCCCGACATGCGCAAGCTCAACGTCATCGAGTTCCTGACCCTGGACGGGGTCATGCAGGGCCTGGGGTCGCCGGACGAGGACCGCGACGGCGGGTTCGAGCACGGCGGCTGGAGCGCGCCGTACTTCGACGACCGCCAGGCCGCCGCGGCCGCCGAAGGCCTGGCGTCGACGACCGCGTACCTGTTCGGGCGCCGCACGTACGAGAAGATGGCCGCGTTCTGGCCCACCCAGCCGGACGGCAATCCCATGGCGGCGCACCTGAACGCGACCGCGAAGCACGTCGCGACCCGCACGCCGCAGCACCTGACCTGGCGCAACGCCCAGGTCCTCGACGGTCCGCTGGCTCCCGCGGTACGAAAGGTGAAAGGCGAAGGTGAGGGCACCATCGCGGTCCTCGGCAGCGGTGTCCTCGTGCAGGACCTGATCGCCGAGGACCTCGTCGACGGCTACCGGCTGTTCCTGCATCCGCTGCTGCTCGGCACCGGCAAGCGCCTGTTCCGCGGCGCCCCCGTCCCGCGGCGCCTGGAGCTCGTCGACTGCACCCCGACCAGCACCGGCGTCGTCATGCTGTCCTACGAGGTCGTCCCGCGCTAGACCACGTGTTTGCGGGCGGTGTCACGGGCGCGTGACACCGCCGGCATCCGGGACCGCAGCAGCCACGAATCGGTGTGGCAGTGCCGGCACGCACGGACGGCGCCGACCGGGACACCGGTGTCGCCGCGCACGTATTCGAGCCTGTGCAGGTCCGCGAGCGGTTGCCCGCACCGGCGGCAGTCGCCCTCATCGGTGCCGACCGTCGTGTAGGCGATGTGCTGGGTGGTGTACCGCACGGTCGAATACGCCTTCTCGTCGCCCACGCGCAGGGTGGGGTTGCGCGGTGCGCCCGCGTAGGGGCCGGTGTCGGCGTGGGAGACGGCGCCCGCCACCCCGCCGAAGATCCGGAACCGGCGGCGCAGCCACGCCATGAGATCCGATCGGCGCTCCGTGCCGCTCACGCCGCGTCCGCCGGCAGCAGCGCGCCGATGACACCGGCGGCAGCGCCCGACACGTCCGTGGCCGGGTCGGCGGCGTGCAGGAGGGCGAGCCCGCCGCCGAGCGCGCCCCACGCGACGACGAACTGCGCGAGGGGCACCGCGGGCCGGATGCCGAGCCGCCGGCAGTGCCGGTCGAGCTCGGCGGCCACGGTCTCGTCGACGTGGCGCTGGGTGGCGGCGATGCCGGACCGCCCGGCGACCGCGGCGAGATGCTCGGCCGACACCACCGCCCATCTGGTCGCTGTCTCGTCGGCGACGAACCGGGCCGGGTTGAGCACGTCGATCAGCTCGGCACGGCTGCCGGCCCGGTCGAGGGCCGCGCACAGCACGGTCCAGCCGGCTGGACCGGGTGTGCCCGAGCGCGGTGGTGTCGACGTGGACTCGGTGGTCTGCTCGACCCTGGCACGCCCCCGCACCCGACGCGGCCGTGCCTACCTGGCCGTCGTCGGCCGCGTCCACCCCCTGGTCGCGCGGACGATGCCCACCCGCGCCCCGCACGCCGCCCCTCCGCTGGCAGCCTAGGGCGTGACCTGGGACATGATGGCGAGGAGACCGCCGTCAGGGTCGGTGAAGAACGCCATCCACTCCTCCACCCCGTCGCCGTGCCGGTGGATCATGTGGGGCTCGCCGGAGAAGGTGACGCCGCGGCCGGTCAGCTCGGCGTGGGCCGCGTGGATGTCCGGGACCCGGAAGTAGATGATCGACTGGGCGGCGACCGTCCCGCCACCCTCCGGCCGGCTCAGGAACAGCCGCGTGCCGTCGCAGTCGAAGAACGCCAGGTCGCCGTACGTGTACAGGTGCGGCAGGCCGAGCACGCCGCCGTAGAAGTCGACGGCTCGACCGATGTCACTCACGTGCCGGGCGATCTGCCCGACCCCACCCAGCCGGAACGCTGCATCCACCATGACCCGACCATAGGCCCGCCACGCCCCGGCGGACCACGGCCGGAAGGCCGGTCATCAGCGCGCCACCAACCGGCCGGAAGAACGACCGAGGCGGCCGGAAGAACGACCGCGTCCAAGGAAGACCGACCGCGTCCAAGGAAGACCGACCGCGCCCAAGAAAAGACCGGACCCGGCCGGAAGGAAGCCCGAACCCGAACGGAAGAACGACCGGACCCGGGCGGAAGCCGAAGGCCGGACCCGGGCGGAAGAACGACCGGACCCGAGCGGAAGCCGAAACCGAAGCCCGACCTTGGCGGAAGAACGAGCGGACCTCACTCCCGCACCGAGGACAGCCGTCCGGGTGGCGTCCGCAGCACGAGCGCCGCCGGCACCAGGCTCGCCACGAGCGTGATCAGTACACACCCGGCGGCGATCACCGCGATCGGCGTCCACGGCACCACGATCCGCGGGTCGGCGACGAGCCCGGCGAGCCCGGCCCGCAGCCCGGCCAGCATGCCCGCCGTGACGCCGCCGGCGAGGACCAACCCCGTGCAGCCGAGCAGCAGCGCCTCCGCCCCGATCATCGTGAGGACCTGCCGTGGTGTGCCGCCGCCGAGGCGCAGCACGGCGAGGTCCCGCACCCGCCCGCTGGTCGCCATGACCAGGGTGTTCGCGATCGCGATCGACGTGTAGACGAGGGCCATCCCGAGGACCGCGACGAGTGCCAGCCGGTTCATCCGCCGCTGCTGCGCGTTCAGTGTGCGGAAGTACTCGGCGGCGGTCACCACCCGCGCGTCGCCCGGCGTGGAATCCCAGAGGTAGACCGCGTCGGCGCCGGTGCGGGGAGCGTGCGCGGACCGCAGCTCCCACGGCAGCAGGACCGTCTGGTCGAGGTCGATCGACGGGGACAGGACCGCCACGACCCGCAGCCGCACCTCGGTCGCGTCGTCCAGCCACAGTGTCGCCGTCCCGCCCGTCCGCCAGCCCGCGGACCGGGCGATCCCCGCCCCCACCACGACGGTGCCGGTGCCCGCGAGGTCGGTGACCGAGCCGGACGTCACCGGCAGCCGCAGTGCGCGTTCGACGCCGCTGCCGGTGTACGTGGCGGCGAACTCCTCCGCGTAGTCGTCGGTCCGCACGTACACCACGGACTGCGCGACCGGGACACCGCCGCCGAACGAGGGGATCCCCGCGGAACCCGGTGGCAGGGCGACGGCGGGTGCGGTGACGCGGGCGGCCGACGCGCGTTCCTCGGCGTCCCACAGCGTCGCGGTCGCCGCGAACGTCGCCGCCGCGATCCCGACGGTGACGAGGATCGGCGCGACCGTCGACGCGGTCCGCCGCACCGCGCTGCGGGCGTTGTCCCGGGCGAGCCCACCCGCGACACCGGGCAGCAGCAGCCCGGCGAGCCACGCGAGCCGCGGCGCGAACACCGGCGCCAGCAGCGCGATCCCGGTGATGGCGAGCTGCGCGTCGACGAGGACGAGCGCGACCGCCTCGGCACCGAGCCCGGGGATGAGGACGAGGACGACGGCGGCCCCGCCGAGGAACAGGATCCCGAAGATCCAGCGTCCGGCGGTCATGACCCGCCGTTCCGCGGCCGCCTCCCGCAACGCCTCGATCGGCCGGACCTTCCCGGCGCGGCGGGCGGCGACGGCGGCCCCGATCAGCGCGACGAGCAGGCTGAGCCCGAACGCGGCGAGCAGCGGCCACAGGATGAACCGGGCGGTGAAGCCGGGCGGCGCGAACCCGGACCGGGCGAGCCACGCCGCGAACGGCGGCGCGACGAGGGTCCCCGCGAAGCACCCGGCGAGGCCCGCGACGACGCCGACGATGAGGGACTCGCCGAGGACGAGGCGGCGCACCTGCCGCGGGGTGGCGCCGGCGGCGCGCAGCAGCGCCAGCTCCTGCCGGCGTTGCACGACGGCGAACGCGAACGTGCCGGCGACGACGAAGACGGACACGAACACGGCGACGCCGGCAGTGGTGCCGAGCAGCGACGCGGCCACGGCCAGGAGGTCGGCGTCCGGGTCGGGTTCGGCGCTCGCGCGGCGGTCGCCGGTGAGGACCGCCGGGCCGGTGCCGACGACCTCGCGGACCCGCTCGGCGGTGACGCCGCTGACGGCGATCGCGTCGATCCGCCCGCCGGCGAGCGCGGCCGCGGCGGCGTCGGTGAGGTAGGCCGCGGGTGGTCCGTCGACGATCCCGGCGACCGTCCATGTGCGGCGGCCCAGCGGGGTCGACGCCTCGACCCGGTCGCCCGGGCGGTGGCTCGTGGGGGCGGTGAGCACGACCTGGTCGCCGGTCTGCGGCGGTTCGCCGCCGAGGATGGTGAAGGGGTGCAGCCCCGCGCTCGACCACGGGTGCACGTCCAGTGCGGCACCGTCGATGTCGGCTGGGACGGACCGGTCGACGACGACGGTCGCGCCCGGCAGCGCGGCGAGCCGCCCTGCGGCGCCCTCCGGCAGCTGCTGCGGCCGGCGCGTGCGTTGCGTCGACGTCGAGTGGACCCCGTCGCCCTCGTCGACGGTGACGGTGACGGTGACGGTCTGGTTGCCGGTGACGACGACGTCCGGCAGCGTGAACCACTGCGGCTGCCGCCCGTCGGACACCGTCGACGCGATCGTCAGTCCCGTGGTCGCGAGCAGGCACGCGCCCAGCGCCAGGGCGATGAACACCCCGGCGAACGAGGCCCACCGCGCCCGCAGCGTCTGCCCGGCGATGCTCAGCACGGCGTGTCCCCCGGCCCGGTCGCGGGCGACGCCGCGAAGGGTTCGCGGGCGACGACCGTCCGAGCGGTCGACGCGGAAGGTCCGGCGGCGGGGACCCGGGTCCGGAGTGTCCGCCCGGCGATGCTCAGCACGACGCCGTCTCCAGTTCGGTCATGCGGGCGGCGACCGCCTGCGGGGTCGGCCGGTGCAGTTCGCCGGCGACGCGGCCGTCGGCGAGGAACACGACCCGGTCGGCGTGCGAGGCGGCGACCGGGTCGTGGGTGACCATGACGACGGTCTGCCGGGTGTGACCGTCCACCATGGACCGCAGCAGCCGCAGCACCTCCCGACCGGTCGCGGAGTCCAGCGCGCCGGTCGGTTCGTCGGCGAACAGCACCGCGGGCCGGGTGACGAGGGCTCGGGCGATCGCGACCCGCTGCTGCTGCCCGCCGGACAGCTCCGCCGGCCGGTGCCGGCCGCGGCCGCCGAGCCCGACGGCGTCGAGGACGGCGCGCACGTCGGCCCGGGACGGGCGGCGCCCGGCGAGGCGCAGCGGCAGCGCCACGTTCTGCTCCGCGGTCAGCGACGACAGCAGGTTGAACGCCTGGAACACGAAGCCGATCCGGTCGCGGCGCAGCAGCGTCAGCCCGGTCTCCGACAGCGTCGACAGGTCCGTGCCGGCGACGGTGACGGTGCCGCCGGTGGGGGTGTCGAGGCCGGCCGCGCACTGCAGGAGCGTGCTCTTGCCGGAGCCCGACGGGCCCATCACCGCCGTGAACGTGCCGGCCGCGAACCCGAGCGTGACCTCGTGCAGCGCGGTGACCGCACCGTCGCCCCGGCCGAAACGCCGGTGCACCTTGTCGAGGATGACGACATCCGTGTCCATGCCGTCGATTCCACCCGTTCCGCGGGGGCCGGCACACGCCCGTACACCGGCGGATCCGGGGTATGGCAGACCCCACCACAAACCTTCTGGCTGGCCCGACACCATGATCCGCTACGATCGGCGCCTTCGATGTGGAGGTGACAGCATGACCACGATGGCGGATCGGGTTGTGGTGGCGTTCACCGGTGAGGGCGACGGCGTCGCCGGCCTTTCGTGGGGGCAGCAGGACATCTGGCAGGCGATGGTGCGCCAGAAGTCGTGGCTGCCGAACGGCGCGTGGGGGCCGCTGCCCGAGGGCACGACCGTCGACGACGTCGCCGAGCAGCTGCGGTACATGATGAGCCGCTTCCCGACGGCGCGGACCAGGCTGCGGTTCGACGAGGACGGGCGGCCGAGCCAGGTCGTCGCGGCGTCCGGCGAGATCACCCTCGACATCGTCGACTCGGGCCCGCAGGACCCGGCTGCCGTCGCGGAGTCGGAACGGCTGCGGCTGCAGGACGCCGAGTACGACTTCGCCGAGGACTGGCCCGTCCGGATGGCCGCGATCCGGTCCGGCGGCGTGCTCACGCATCTCGTCGTCGTCATGTGCCACCTGGTGGCCGACGGCTTCGGCACCGGGGTCATGCTGGAGGACCTCGCGACCAGGGTCGAGACGCCGATCCCGCAGCTGCAGCCCCTGGAGCAGGCCCGGTGGCAGGCGTCGCCGTCCGGCCAGCGGCAGAACACCCTCGCGCTGCGGCACTGGGACGGCATCCTGCGCGGGATGGCGCCGCGCCGCTTCCCCGACACCGCCGAGAAGCCCGAGCCGCGGCACTGGCGGGGCGAGTTCACGTCGCACGCCCTCGCGCCCGCGCTGCGGGCCGTGACCGAGCGGACCGGGGTCGCGTCGGCGCCGGCGCTCCTCGCCGTGTTCGCGGTCGCGCTCGCCCGGGTCACGAAGGTCAACCCGGTGGTGCTGCGGCCGATGGTCAACAACCGGTTCCGGCCCGGGCTGGACCGCGTCGTGTGCATGCTCGCCCAGTACGGCCTATGCCAGCTCGACGTCGCCGGGGTGTCGTTCGCGGAGGTCCTGGACCGGGCGCGGCGCGGCGCGCTCACCACGTACAAGCATGCCTACTACCACCCGGTGGAACTCGACGACCTGATCCGCCGGGTCGTCGAGGAGCGCGGCGCGGACCTCGAGCTGCCCTGCTACTTCAACGACCGCCGCACCGACACCGCGAGTGCTCCGGCTGAGCGGGACGAGCTCCAGGACCTGGTGTCGCGCGCGGTGTTCGAGTGGACGACCCGGCAGGACGTGCCGTTCGAGCCGCTGATCGTGCACATCGACGACCTCCCGGACGACACGGTGCGGGCGATCATCTTCATGGACACGCACGTGGTCTCCCCCGCCGACGGCGAGGCGCTGCTGCGGGGCATGGAGGCCGTCGCCGTCGAGGCCGCCCTGGATCCGGACGCCCCGACAGGCGTGTGAATCCGCCCCTGCCGGGCCCTTTCGGGGTCTACGATCTCATTTGTCCGGTATGAGATCAGCTCCCGGATTTGACGTGTTCGGGGGTATGCATGGTCGTTTTGACGTCCGGTCGGCGGGTCCTGGTGGTGGCGGCCGCGGCCGCGGCCCTGGTGGGCGGGTCGGCGAACGGGGCCGGCGCCAGCCCCGGCCACTACGCGGTGGCGACCTGGTCGATGAACGAGGGCCCCGGCGCCCGCACGATGATCGACAGCAGCGGCAACGGCCTGAACGGATCGATCGGCAACGAGGTCGTCACCGACGTGGGTGTCCGCGGCGCGACCGGATACCGCTTCACCCGCCTCCAGCCGGACCGGCCGCCGACGCACCCGCGGCACCTGGTGACCGTCCCGGACAGCTCCGCCCTCGACCCGGGCAGCCGCGACTACGCCGTGACCATGCGGATCCGCACCACCTACCAGTTCGGCAACATCATCCAGAAGGGCCAGGCGACGGCCTCGGGCGGGAACTTCAAGTTCCAGATCCCCAACGGCATCGTGCAGTGCCTGTTCCGCGGCTCCAACGGCACGATCATCGTGCAGGCGTCCCGCCGGATCAACGACGGCTGGTGGCACGTCGTGCGCTGTGAGCGGACCGGCTCCGGGGTGAGCCTGGAGATCGACGGCCGCACGGTCGCCCGCCGCGGCGGCTGGACCGGCCCGATCTCCAACGCCTGGCCCCTGTCGATCGGCGGCAAGACCGAATGCGACCAGCGCGACGTCGGCTGCGACTACTACGCCGGCGACATCGACTGGGTCGAGATCGAGGCCCGCTGACCCGGCCCGGCACACCAGTGCGGGATGCTCGCCGGCGGCGTGCCGACGAGCACCCTCGCACCGACCAGCGGCACGTCCTGCGTCCCGGCACATCAATGCAGGACGCTCGCCGGCGGCGTGCCGACGAGCACCCTCGCACCGACCAGCGGCACGTCCTGCGTCCCGGCACATCAGTGCAGGACGCTCGCCGGCGGCGTGCCGACGAGGACCCCCGCGCCGATCAGCGGCGCGTCCTGCGTCCCGGCACATCAGTGCAGGACGCTCGCCGGCGGCGTGCCGACGAGCACCCTCGCACCGATCAGCGGCGCGTCTTCCGTTGCCGCCGGGTGCACCCGCACCGCCTGATACGTCAGGCGTTCCGCCAGCGCCGCCCGCAGCGGTGGCCACAGTCCGGCCCGCCGGGCCGCGATCGCCCCACCGATCGCGACGGCCTCCAGCCCGGCCGCCAGGGCGAAGTTGGCGACACCCGCGGCCAGGCGTTGCGCATACACCTGCCAGAACCCCTGATCGTCGACCTCCTCCAGCCCGCGCCCGAGCCGGCGGCGCAGCTCAGCCCCGCCGAGCAGCGTCTCCAGGCAGCCGGTCTGACCGCACCCGCACCGCCGGTCGTTGCCCTCGACGAGCTGATGACCGGCCTCGGTGGTGACCGCCACGAAATGCCCGCCGACGCCGAGCCGCAGCGCCGCACCGACGCCGGTCGACAGGGTCAGATACCCGCACCGGTCGACACCGCGGAGACTGCCGTGCGCGTGCTCGCCTAGGAGCCCGCAGGTCGCGTCGTGCGCGACCCGCACCTGGCACCCGAGCATCCTTTCGAGGTCCCCGCGCAGCGCCCGCCCTTCGTGCCCGCGCAGATGCAACGAAACCCGGACGTCCCCGTCCGCGGTGACCCGCCCACCGAACGACACCCCGACGGCGGCGGGTCTCGCCGGAAGCGCGTCGCGGAGCAGGGCGAGCTGCCGGTCGTAGTCCGGGTCGGTCGGAAACCGCACCACCGCCCCGTCCTCGCCCATCACCCTGGTCCGGCTCCCGCCGATGTCAACCGCCGCGACCCCGCCCGAGCCGATGCTCACGCCGCAGCCACCCCCTCACGCCTACGACACCTCGACCATGCGCCCGACCGTAGCAGCGAGGTACGACAACAATGGAGCGGTGATCGAAGCATTGCGGCATCCCGTCGAGGACGACCATTCCCGTGTCATGGCGGTGATGGACGAGTGGTGGGGCGGGCTCGGCGGGGAGTCCGGCGGCCTGTACCGGGCGACGCTGCTGCCCCGCCTCTTCTTCCAGCACTTCACCGACACCAGCTACGTCCTGGACCTGCCCGGCGGCAGGCTCGGCGCGTTCCTCGTCGGGTTCGTGTCGCAGTCCGATCCCGGCGTCGGCTACATCCACTTCGTCGGGGTGTCACCGGCGGTGCGGCGCACGGGGGTCGGCGGTGCGCTGTACCGACGCTTCTTCGCCGACGTGGGCGCCCGTGGCGTCCGGAAGGTCCACTCGATCACCGGCGTCGCCAACCGGCAGTCCCTGGCGTTCCACACCCGGCTCGGGTTCACCCTCGTGCCCGGCGACACCGAGGTCGACGGCCTGGCCGTCCACACGAACTACGACGGGCCGGGCCGCGACTCGCTCAAGTTCGTGAAACACCTCCCCTGAGCCACGGTCCGCCGCTGCGTCCCCGAGCCACTGTGGACGGTGCTGCGCCGGCTCGCCCGGCGCCGCCGGTGGTCCTGCTTTCGACCGGTGAAGTGGTCCTTCCGTCACTCCCGCGGTGCGGCGACGCTGGAGCGCGTGCGGTTCCGACACCATCCGGCGCTCCGCGCCGACTTCCCGGCGCTCGCCGCGGTCACCCTGTTCGTCGACGGCGTCACGGCCGACGCCGGTGTCGACCCGGCGCCGTGGCTGGACACCGCCCGCCGCCGCCTCGCCACCGGCGCCGAGGGCGGGCTGCCGGAGATCCAGGCGTGGCGCCGCGCCTTCACGGCGATGGGCCTGCGACCCACCCAGTACCGCTGCGCCTCGGAGTCGCTGCTGCGCCGCCTGCGCCGCGAGGGTGACCTGCCGTCCCTGCACCCGCTCGTCGACCTGTGCAACGCCGTCTCGGCCGCCTACGCGATCCCCGTCGCCGCCCTGGACCTGGACCGCATCACCGGCGACCTCGAGGTCCGCCGGGCCACCGGCACCGAGCCGTACGCCACCTTCGCCGGCGACGTGGAACACCCCGACCCCGGCGAGGTCGTCTTCGCCGACGAGGCAGGCCGTGCCCACGCCCGCCGCTGGACCAACCGCCAGAGCGGCCATTCCGCGATCAGCGCTCGGACCCGCCGGGCGTTCATCGTCGCGGAGGCCCTCCACGACACCGCCACCATCGACGTCACCGCCCTGCGCGAAACCCTCACCGCCGCCCTCCACACCACCTGGCCGACCGCGACCGTCACCACCGCCGGCCCCTAGCCCAACTTTCCTGGCTAGCATGATCGACTAGGTTGTTTTCGCAGCTCAGTGGGGTTGGCTGGGGCCATGACCTAAGTCTGTGGCGCCCATCGTTGAAGGTCGAAGATTTCGATGAGTTTCTGCTGCTGGGGGCTGGTTTCGGTGAGTTGGTGGCGGGTTTTTGGGCGTCCGCCGGTGGAGGGGTAGATCAGTACGGTTTCTTGGATGCCGCCGAGTTGGGTGAGCAGTTCCCGGACGGAGAGGTTGAGGCCGGCGTGGGTTGCTTGGCGGCGCATGAGGTGGGCGATCTGCAGGGCGAGGACGCAGGTGTAGACGTGCACCCGGATGGTCTGGTCGGTGGAGTGGTGCATGGGCGAGAACGACACGACGGCGGGGTCTTTGAGTTGGCGGAACCCGAACTCGGCGTCGGATTGGGATCGGTAGGCGGCGACCACGTCGGCGATGGGCCAGGAGTCGCGGTTGGTGACCAGGATGCGTTTGCCGAAGAGTTCGGCTTCCAGCACGGTGTGGGCGTGCTCGTCGATGGTCCATGACAGCCGCAGCTGCGATGGGGTGTCACCGGCGAGTTGCCAGTTGAGGATCTGCCGGACCCAGGGGTCTTTGCACAGGGTGGTGACTTCGGCGGCGACCGCGTCGCGGGTGCGGCGGGTTTGCCGCGTTGCAGGCGGGTGGCGAGTTCGGTCAGTTTGGCTTCGGTTTTGGCCAGGGTCTGGTCGAGTCCGCGGGACTGCCCGGCGTGCAGCGTCGGGGAGTGGGTGAGGATGACCCGGGTGGGTTGTCCGTAGATGTCTTTGCGGACCTGCAGGGCGGTCAGGCCGGGGAAGCGTTGCGGGTCCACGCGTCTGCGTCGGCGTTTGGGCAGGGCGGTCAGATCGGAGTGGTCCGATGGTGGCAGCGAGGTGACGTCGCCGATGCCGGTGGCACGCAGGTGTTCCAAGTTCGCGGTGGAGTTCTGCCCGGCGTCGAAGACCACGGTCACTTCACCCAGGGCGCCGTCGGCGAGGACGGCGCGGTAGCGCAGGCACAGTTCGTCGAGCACGGTGGCGAACTGGGGGACATCGGGCCGGTTCGCCGCCTCCTGCATGCGGTGCCCGAGCCGTTCGAGCTCGTCCGAACCTGGCCGGCCGTTCGGCACCGCGCGGGTCGGACGCCGCCCAGCGGGCGATCAACGTTGCGAAGATGGCCGGCGTGCTCAGCAGCTCCGCGGGTCCGGCACCGCGGACACCCTCCCACGCCGGCACCGCCCTGCTGGGCAAGGGCGAAACGGCCGGGCACTGCCCGCCGGGATAGGTTGAGCGACATCTTTTCGCAGCGGATGGAACCGGCGAGCGGGTTGAGGGGTGAGATGGGTATGGGCAAACCGCCTGCCGTCCTGGACGCTGTCGCTGATCTCTATTCGGCCTGTTACGGCCGGCTCGTCGGGACGGTCGCGCTCGTTGCAGAGAGCCGAGCGGACGCCGAGGAGCTGGTTCAGGAGGCATTCGTCAGGCTGCTCGGCAGATGGCACCACGTGTCCCGCCTGGAGTCTCCTGAAGCGTGGGTGCGCACGGTCGCGTTCAGGCTGGCGTCGAACCGGCGGCGGAAGGCCCGCAACGCGCTGCGTGCGCTGTTGCGCCACGGCCCGGCGCCCGACGAGCCGCCGCCGAGCACGGATCGGGTGGATCTGACGCAGGCACTGCGGCAGCTGCCCGTCGGTCAACGGCAGGCAGTCGTCATGCACCACCTGCTCGGCCTGCCTGTCGCGGAAATCGCCGACGCGCTGAGCGTGGCTCCAGGAACCGTCAAGTCCCGTTTGAGTCGTGCGCGAGACGCGCTGGCCGGGCTGCTGAGAGAGGAGACACACCATGTCTGAGCTCAAGGAGCTGCTGGCCGCGGAGGCGGCCCGACAGCAGCCGACGCACCAGCCGCCCTTCGCGGATCTTGTGCGGTCGCGCCGGAGACGAGACCGGCGCGCCCCCCTTCTCGCAGGAGCGCTCATCGCCCTTGCGCTGACCGCCGCGGGGGTACCGGCGCTGATGCGCCAGGAGCGGACCGCGCCGTCCGCGCCGAGCGCCGGCGTGCCCGTGACCGGAACGTTGCTCCAGGTCGGAGGCCCCGGGGGCATCCCACCCCGCGGCATTGCCGGCACCGTGCACTTCCAGGCGACCGACGGCACCGTGACGGAAGTGCTGGCGAAGATCGACGGCCGGTTCAGTCTTTCGGTTCCGCCCGGGCGGTACGTCGCTACCGGCACTCCACGGGGCCATGGCACCAGCAACCCGTCAAGCGTGTTCGTCAGCAACCCGCCCGAGGTGCCGACCGGAAACTCCTCGGGCGCGGTCACCACCATCCCGGATGGCGCCAGGCTCCCCGTCTGCGAAGCGGACGCACCCATCACCGTTTCGTCGGGCGGACTCGACGACGTCCAGGTGATCTGCCAGGTCCGGTAACATCCGAACGATTTCGACAATTTGCGCTGATTTCTCCGATTCAATTGACCATTGCCGTCTCGTTCCACCGGCAGGCCGCTGGATCTTTGCCGCAGCTGCCGCAACCGATACACTCCGCCGTAGATCGGAAGCTTCGCATCCGTCTATGAACGGGGCCCCTCATGCGCGACATGCGTCGCCGTATCTCCATGTCTGTGGTCGCGTTGACCGCATCCATAGCTACCAGCGCGGTGGCCTTGCCCGCGCCGGCCCAGGCCGCGATTCCCACCTGCCCGGGCCGTTGTCACGCCTATGGAATTGCGTATCCCTACAACCTCCTGAATGCGGTGAGCGCGAACATCAGCGTCAACTGCCTGCACGTTCCGAACCGAATCTCTCAGTTCGTCAACTGGGAGATGTGGCTCATGACGAGATCCGACCGGGGATCAGACCCGTTGACCTGGAACTGGGTCGAGGTCGGCATGACCGCCGGCACCCTGCGCTATGACAACCCGACACAGACCGGATTCATGTGGTTCTGGGCGGACTCCTACGCGACCTACGGCTCCGATCCGGGCGGCTACTTCGAGCACTACATCAGTTCCGCGACCGTGCAGACCACCTCGAACGTAAGCCTGTACTGGGTGCCGAACCAAAATGGCGTGTACGGCTGGAACGTGTACAAGAACGGCACTCAGTGGGGCTGGTCGGGGGTCGGCAGTTTCCCGCACAGCCCACGACTTGGCGCCGAGTCCACGAACGGCAATATCGCCGTGGACGGCTGGGCCGATGACTGGCGGTACCGGGAGGCGACGTCCGGCATCTGGAAGAAGATGAACGCGGCGCCGGTGAAGTCGGGCAACGCCATCAACGTCAGTCTGCCCACCGACGGTCAGGTGCACGGCTGGACACCGCAATGGGCCTGCGGCGGCCCAGGGCCATCGGCAGCATCCGGGGCCCGGCTGGACGGCGCGGACAGCGCCGAGCCGGACCACGCACCGCTCATGCGGACGCAGGCCGGTGTACGGCAGAGGCTCCTGGCCAAGACGAACCAAGCCGTAAGCATGCTCGGCACGGCGGATGTCGGCAGGTCACGGTATGTGAAGACGACCCGCAACGCCGCCCTCGGCCGCCACCACGACACCGCGGTCGCCGAGGACCGGCCCGTCTACCTGGTTCAGCTCAACGGCACCTTCAGCCGGCCCGACAAGCACGGCCGCACGTTGAACGGCTCGGTCCTGGAACTCGTCGTGGACGCGGAGACCGGCCAGCTCACGGACTGGGGCATCACCAGTGGCGGGAAGAGCCTGGACAGCCTTGGCGTCACGGCAGCACTGGCCTGACACCGCGCGCGACGTAGGCCAACCGTCCGGCGCGGCGAGCACTGTTCGTAGTGTTCTAGGTCATAGGCCCGCTAGAAGATCAAATCAAGCAAGACACACCGCTAAGCCCAGCTCAACCCCTATCGACACAACCCGCACTCTACCCAAGATCAAACTAGCCAGGAAGGTCGGGCTGGCCGGGGGTTCAGCCGGGCGGACCGGCGCGCAGGCCCGTGATCCGGCCACCGGCCGACGGCGCCGACGGCCGCTTCAGGCGAGACGTGCCCGCAACCCACGCCGGCGCAGGCCCGCGGCGGCCGCGTTGGCGTTGCGGCGCAGCCGTTCGACCTCCGTGACGAGCCGGCCCGCGCCCTCGTCCGTCAGCCGGTAGTAGCGGCGGAGCCGGCCGTCGACGGCCTCCTCGCGCTCCACCGCGATCAGCCCCTGCCCGGCGAGACGGTCCAGTGCCCCATACAGCGTGCCGGCCCCCAGCACCACAGTGCCCCTGGAGAGGGCGGTCACCTGTTGCAGGATGCCGTAGCCGTGCAGCGGCTCGCCGGTGAGCGCGGTGAGGACGAGAAACGTCGGCTCCTGCATTGGAGGCATGACCAGCAAATTACAACCGCCCAGATATTACGTCAATCGTACTATCGGGCCCGGGGCGTGTCCCACGGCGCAAAGGCTCATGGCAGCATTCGGGTGGTCGATGTTGGCAGCGCACTGGCGACGGCACCGGACGAGGAGACCGCATGGGCGCACTGCGACGGCCGTGGGTCATGTCCGGGCTGATGCGCGCCATGTGCGTCGTCCTGGCGGTCTGCGCGACCTGGTTCGCGGTCAACCTGGTGACCCCGGTGGGGCCGCCGGTGCTGCTGTGGGTGGCCACGCCGGTCGGTGCGCTGCTGCTCACGGCCGCGTTCCGCCGCACGTCGCGCACGGCGTCGCTGCCCGCGCCGACCCGCCGCTTCTGGGGGCACCTGAGCGTCGCGGCGTTCCTCGTCGGGGTCGCGCACACGACCCAGGCGATCGACGTGCTCACCCACCCCGACGTCGGCGGCGCCTACAACGGGCCGGGGCTGCTGATCTTCGACAGCGGCGCCATCCTGTTCATCATCTTCGCGCTGTACCGGCTGCCGCTGTCCGCACGCAGCGCCGGCGAACGGCTGCGGGTCACCCTCGACGGCGGCACGGTCGTCGCCGGTGCCGCCGTGTTCATCTGGCACTTCCAGACCCGGGTCGCGCTCGGCACCGACAACCGCGAGCAGGTCGTCGGCTCCCTGATCCTCGGCGTGCTCGCCCTGGTCGTCGTCCTGGCCGTGGCGAAGGTGATGCTGTCCGGCTACGAGTTCATCGACAAGTCGGCGCTGCAGTGGCTCGCGTTCTCGATCTTCTTCGGCGCGACCAGCTCGCTGCTCCAGCCGCTGCTCGCGTCGGGCCATCCGCATCTGATGGTGACCCAGGTCACCATCCCCGTGGTGTGCTGCCTGGCGTCGTGGGCGGCGGAGCGGGAGCGCCGCACGACCCGCCGGCCCGTCGCCGCCCGCCGGCGCCGCCCGTTCAGCCTGGTCCCCTACGCGGCCATCGCCGCGGTGTACGTCCTGCTCATCCTGGAGACGTGGACCGGCGACCACGCCGACCAGAAGATGATGGTCCTCGGCGCGGTCACGCTCACCGCGCTGGTCATGGTGCGGCAGGTCGCCGCGTTCGTCGACAACGGCCGGCTCCTCGCCCGGCTCGACCACGGCGCCACCCACGACGCACTGACGCAGCTGCCGAACAGGGCGCTGTTCGGCCAGCGGCTCCAGGAGGCGCTGCAGCAGCCGGGCCCGGTCAGCGTCGCGCTCATCGACCTCGACGACTTCAAGGAGGTCAACGACACCCTCGGCCACGAGGTCGGCGACCTGCTGCTGATCGAGGTGGCGCGCCGCCTCGAGGACCGCGCCGGGGCCGGTGACACGGTCGCCCGGCTCGGCGGCGACGAGTTCGTCGTGGTCATGCCCGGCGCCGGCCCGTCCGACGCCACCCTCGCCGTGCAGGCGCTGACCGACGCGTTGCGCGTCCCCGCCGTCGTCAACGGCCACGAGCTGCCGATCTCGGCGAGCATCGGCATCGCCGACGGCCGCACCGGAGACGACGCGAGCGTGCTGCTGCGCCGCGCCGACATCGCCATGTACGCCGCGAAACGCCTCACCGGCACGGCGTTCCTGCACTACGACACCGCGATGTCCGAGCTCGGCGACGCCGGCGACCACCCCGCCCAGCTGCGGGAGGCGATCACCGGCGGGCGGTGTTTCCTGGTGTACCAGCCGATCGTGTCCCTCGAAGACGGCCGCCTCGTCGGCGCGGAGGCCCTCGTCCGCTGGGACCATCCGGAGCACGGCGTCCTCCCGCCGGACACGTTCATCCCCCTCGCCGAGCGCACCGGGCTGATCGTGCCGCTGGGCCGCTTCGTGCTCGCCGACGCGTGCCGGCAGTTCGCGGCGTGGGACGAGCAGTACGGCGCCGCCGCCCCGGCCGTGCTCAACATCAACGTGTCGCCGCGGGAGCTGCGCGAGACCGACTACGCCGACTTCGTCGCCGGGACCCTGACCGCCCACGGCGTCGACCCGGCCCGCATCGTCCTGGAGATCACCGAGTCCATGGCCCTGACCCTCGGACCGGCCACCGCCGCCCTCGACCGGCTCCGCGCGCTGGGCGTGCGGATCTCCCTCGACGACTTCGGCACCGGCAGCTCCACGCTGCGGCTGCTGCACGACTGCCCCGTCGACGAGGTCAAGCTCGACCGCTCGTTCACCCAGGCCCCGGCGTCGGGGCGCACGCCGGTCGCCGCGGCCGTCATCCAGCTCGCGCAGGCGCTGCGGCTGCACGCCGTCGCCGAAGGTGTCGAGACGCAGGAGCAGGCCGAGCTGCTGCGGTCGCTCGGCTACCGCTCCGCCCAGGGCTACCACTTCGCCCGGCCCGTCCCGGCGGCGCAGCTCACCGAGTGGATGACGGCCCGCGCCCCGTCGCCGGCGGCTACCTCAGCGTGAGCTGCTTCTGCCCGGCGCCGGTCAGCTTCAGCGTGGCCGGCTTGCCGTCGCGGGTCATGGCGCCCTTCGGCTCGAACCTGACCTGCAACGTCTGCACCGAGCCCTCCGCGACCTCCATCCGCACCTCGTCGCTGATCGTGTACGCGTTCATCGGCACCGGGTCGTTCGTCACGTCCGCGTCGGACGCCTCGACGGTGACCGCCTTGCCGCCGGCGGTCAGCTGCAGGCTCTGCCGCATGTCGACGGTGCCGCCGAGGCTGCCGAGCGCGGTGAACTTCGCCTCCACCCACACCCGCAGCCAGGTGCGCCCGGCCGGCGCCCACGTCCCCTGCCGGCGGTGGTCGTAGGGCTCCAGGGCGGCCGACACGGTGATCTCCACGTCGGTCTGGTGCGGCTCGCCGCTGACCTGCCCGACCAGCTTGAACGACGTCTCCCCGTACGGCCGCGGCTTCAGATAAGCGGCCACCGCTCCCGGCCCGACCGCGCCGGTGCGCAGGTCGACCGTCTGGTCCTTGTCCGCGTCGGTGACGACGAGCTTCACGGGCGCCCCGGCCGGCACCAGCGCGACGAGGACACTGTCCGGCGCCACCAGGCCCTCGACGGGCCGGGCCTTGTCACCGACCCGCAGCCGCGCCTTCACCGCCGGCGACGGCTCGGTCCTGCGGCCCGGCACCTCGGCCAGCCGGGCGAACACGAACTCCTTGCCCGCCCCCGCCGCGATCGGCCCGGACGCGTCGCGCGGCACCCCCGTCGCCGACTGCATCCTGCCGAACTGCGTGACCACCGCCGGCTCCAGGTGATCGGCGGCGCCGACCTCGGTCAGCCGCACCGCATAGTCCGGCCCGGCGATCGCCGAGCCCGCCGGCAGCTGCTTCGCCGCGGGGACCGCGATCCCTCCCCCAGCCAGGACCGCGAGCTCCTCGGCGACCGATGCCTTCGGAGGCGCCGCGGACGCGGGCACCGTCACCGGCTTCCCGCCGCACCCCGCCAGCAGCCCGCACGCCAGCACGACTCCGAACCATCCACGCACCGGTCGTTCCTCCCCCGTTTCGCCGAGGCCCCACCATATCGGCGGGGTGCGACGATATTTCTGTGGACGTCCGAGGCGCGCAGGTCGGCGACAACAACACGCAGATCAACCACTACGGTGGGCCGCCGGATGAGAGCGCATGGCTGCTCGTCGATGCCGAGCGGATCCTCGGGGCGGACCATCCCGACACCCTCGACACCCGGCGGAACCTCGCGCACTGGCGGGGGCTGGCCGGAGACCCGGACGCCGCGGTCGCAGGACTCGACGCGGTGCTCGCCGATTATGTGCGCGTGCTCGGGCCGGACCATCCCGACACGATGCAGGTGCGGGAGAACCTCGTGCACTGGCGGCCCGAAGGGCTCGAGGCGCTGATCGCCGACCGCACCCGGGTCCTGGGGGCGGACCATCCGCACACGGTGCGGCTGCTTCAGTAGACGTCGCGGACGTAGCGCTTTTCGGTGCTGAGCTGCTTGACGTAGGCCTCGGCGGTGTCGGGGGTCAGGTGGCCGTGGGTGACGGCGATCTCGCGCAGGGTCCGGTCGACGTCCTTCGCCATGCGGCTGGCGTCGCCGCAGACGTAGAAGTACGCGCCGTCCTGCAGCCAGGACCACAGCTGGGCGCCGTGTTCGCGCATGCGGTCCTGGACGTACACCTTGTTGCGCTGGTCGCGGGAGAAGGCGAGGTCCAGGCGGGTGAGGGCGCCGCTGTCGCGCAGGGCGAGGAGCTCCTCGGCGTAGTAGAAGTCGGTGGCGCGGCGCTGCTCGCCGAAGAACAGCCAGTTCGCGCCGCGGGCGCCCTTCGCCTGACGTTCGTGCAGGAAGCCGAGGAACGGGGCGACGCCGGTGCCGGGGCCGACCATGATCATGGCGGTGGCCGGGTCCGCGGGCGGGCGGAAGTGCGGGGCGCGCTGGACGAAGACGGAGACGGAGCCGTCGGTGGGGAGGTCGGCGAGGAACGTGGACGCGACGCCCTTACGGGTCTGGCCGCGGCTGTTCGGGAAGCGGACCACCGAGACGGTCAGGCTCACCCGGGACGGGTCCAGCAGCGGCGTCGAGGAGATCGAGTACTGCCGTGGCTGGAGCCGCTTCAGCACGCCGGCCCACTCCTGGGCGGTGGCGTCGACGGGCCACTCGGCGACGACGTCGACCGCCTGCCTGCCCCACGTCCACTTCGCCAGCTCGCCCTGGTTGTCGGGGCGCAGCAGGGTCTTCAGGTGCGGGTCGCCGTTGCGGTCGGCGACGAACCGCAGCAGGTCCGGGCTCACCTTCGCGATCTCGAGGCGGCGGTGCAGCGCCTCGGCGAGCGGCAGGGTGCCGTGCTGGGCGAGCTCGACCGGGTCGTCGCCCCGCAGACCGGTCACCTCGAGCCACTCGCCGACGAGGTCCGGGCAGTTGACGGGCCAGACGCCCAGCGCGTCGCCGGCCTCGTACGGCAGTACACCGTCCGCGGCGTCGAACGTGAACTGCCGGACCTCCTTCGCCGAGCCCGGCAGGCTCAGCAGGCGGTTGCCGGTGAGCCGGGCCGTCACCGGCTGGTTGCGGGTCGGCGCCGGCGCCGCGGTGCGCCCGGCCGGCGTCGTCGCCCGCAATGCGGTGATGACCTGGTCGAGCCAGGCGCCGGCGGCCGGCTGGTAGTCCGGTTCGCAGTCGACGCGGGCGGTGAGCCTGGTCGCGCCGAGCTCGCTGAGCCGCGCGTCGAGGCGCCGGCCGTGGCCGCAGAAGTCGTCGTAACTGGAGTCGCCGAAGGCGAGCACGGCGTACCGGCGGTCGTCGAGGCGCGGCGTGTCGGGGCCGCCCAGCGACTGCCAGAACGCGGCGCCGTTGTCGGGTGCGTCGCCGTCGCCGAACGTACTGGTGATGATGAGCAGGTCCGCGGGCCCGGCGAGGGTGTCGACGCCGACGTCGGCCATGCTGCGCACACTCGCCTGCCAGCCGTCGTCGGCGAGGCGGCGGCCGACGACGCCGGCGAAGTCCTCGGCGTTGCCGGTCTGCGACGCCCACAGCACCTGGATCGCCGGGCCGGCCGCCCCCTGCACCGCCACGACGGCGGGCGCGGCCACCGGCACCCGCGAGTAGCGCCCGGCGAGCAGCCCGTTCACCCACAGCGCCCGCTCCGGCGCGACGGGGGCCGACGCCGGCAGGACGGGCACCGTGGTGTGGTCCGGCGGCGCCGCGGTGAGCGCGTCCAGGAACCCGGCCAGGTAGCGTTTCTCGTCGTCGGTCAGCTGCGGCGGTACCGGCGGAAGCCCCAGCAGACCGCGCAGGTCCTCACCACGGTCGGGCACGTCGGCGACCCTGGTCAGTGCGACCGCGCAGACCTTGAGCTCGGGCTGGAACGAGATCGGGTCCACGGCGTCGTTCGTGACGGCGTTGACGCTGAGGTATTCGCCGAAGAGGTCGTTCCAGTGGAAAGGCGCGAAGCACCCGCCCGGCATGACCCGGTCCGTGACGACGGCGGGCAGCACCGCGCGGCCCCGCCGGGACGCGACCTCGACCCGGTCACCGGAGCCGATCCCGAGCCGGGCCGCGTCGGCCGGGTTGACCTCGACGAACGGGCCGGGGTTGAGCTTGTTGAGCTTTCCGACCCGGCCGGTCTTCGTCAGCGTGTGCCACTGGTGCTGGACGCGGCCGGTGTTGAGCAGGAACGGGTAGTCGTCGTCGGGCAGCTCCGCCGCCGGCAGGTGCGGGCGGGCGAAGAACACCGCCCGGCCGCTCGGCGTCGCGAACGCCAGCCGCGGCCGGGTGCCGTCGGGCCGCTCCAGGAGTCGCCGGCTGACGCCGTCGTTGACGTAGCGGACCGGGTTTCGGGCGCCCGCGCCGGGCGGCGCCGGCCACTGCACCGGGCCCTCGCGGAGCCGTTCGTAGGTGACGCCGCGCAGGTCGTAGCCGGTGGCCGGGTTCCAGAACGCCCGCAGTTCGGCGAAGACGTCCTCCGCGCTGTCGTAGGCGAACGCGTCGCCGTGGCCGAGTTCCGTGGCGATGCGGGCGATCAGCTGCCAGTCGGGCAGGGCGTCCCCCGGCGGGTCGACCGCACGGTGCACGAGCGTCAGGGAGCGCTCCGAATTGATCATGATGCCGTCGGTCTCGCCCCAGATCGTCGCGGGCAGGATCACGTCGGCGTACGCGTTGGTCTCCGTGTCGCCGTACACGTCCTGCGTGATGACGAGCTCGGCGGCCTCGAGACCCTCGATCACGGTGCGGCGGTTGCCCACCGACGCGACGGGGTTGGTGCAGATGATCCAGCAGGCCTTGATCTCGCCCTCGGCCATCCGCCGGAACATGTCGACGGTGCCGGTGCCGACGTCGGTCCGCAGCGTGCCGCGGGGCAGCCCCCACCGGTCCTCGGTGAACGCGCGGTCCTGCTCGACGAGGACGGAGCGCTGCCCGGGCAGGCCGGGACCCATGTACCCCATCTCGCGGCCACCCATGGCGTTGGGCTGGCCGGTGAGCGAGAGCGGGCCGCTGCCCGTGCGGCAGATGGCGCCGGTGGCCAGGTGCAGGTTGACCAGGGCGTTGGTGTTCCACGTGCCGTGGGTCGACTGGTTGAGCCCCATCGTCCAGCAGCTGACCCAGTTCTTCGCGCCGCCGATGAACGCGGCCGCCTCCTGCAGCAATTTTTCCGGGATGCCGGTTATTTCGGACACTGTGGCCGGCGGGTAGTCGGCCAGGAACGCCGGCATCGCGTCCCAGCCCTCGGTGTGCTCGGCGATGAACTCCTCGTCGACGTGGCCCGCCTCGACCAGCAGGTGCAGCAGGCCGTTGAGCAGCGCCAGGTCGGTGCCGGGGTTGATCTGCAGGAACAGGTCGGCCTTCTCGGCGGTGGCGGTGCGGCGCGGGTCGACGACGATGAGCTTCGCGCCGGCCTTGACCCGGTCGAGGATCCGCAGGAACAGGATCGGGTGGCAGTCGGCCATGTTCGCGCCGATGACGAGGAACACGTCGGCGTGGTCGAGGTCGTCGTACGAGCCGGGCGGCCCGTCCGAGCCGAGCGACAGCTTGTAGCCGCTGCCGGCGCTCGCCATGCACAGCCGCGAGTTCGACTCGATCTGGTTGGTGCCGATGAACCCCTTCGCGAGCTTGTTCGCCAGGTACTGCGCCTCCAGGGTCAGCTGTCCCGACACGTACAGCGCGACCGCGTCCGGGCCGTGCTCGTCGATGATCGCCCGCAGCTTCCGGGCGGTCTCGGTGATCGTGGCGTCGAGGCCGGCGTCCTGCGGTGCGGCGCCCCGCTCCCGGCGGACCTTCGCGGTGCCGAGCCGCCCGGGCGCGGCCAGCATGTCGGCGCTCGTGGCACCCTTCGTACACAGGCGGCCACGGTTGGCGGGGTGCTCCTTGTCGCCGGCCGACCGCAGCACCCTGGCCCGGCCGTCCGGGCCAGGCCCGATGTCCAGCACGATCCCGCAGCCGACGCCGCAATACGAGCAGACCGTCCTGACCTGGGTGCCGAGTGCTCCCACGACCACTTCCCTCCGCCCGGCCGACACCGACGCGTCGACCGTGACGCTGCCGGTGAGCGTAAGGACGGCGCGTTACACGCACGTCACGCCGATCATCGCCGCGTCGTTACAC
Organism: Dactylosporangium sp. NPDC005555; assembly: GCF_040605635.1. Lineage (NCBI taxonomy): Bacteria > Bacillati > Actinomycetota > Actinomycetes > Micromonosporales > Micromonosporaceae > Dactylosporangium > Dactylosporangium sp. NPDC005555. The sequence continues at coordinate 123,964 of NZ_JBEXDG010000017.1, read as the reverse complement.
GTGCCTGACATCGACATCGCCCGTGCTGTGAACAGGGTGGTCTGTCAGGTCGCGCAGGTGCCGGACCGGCGAGCACACCAGGACGAGCGGGGCGGCGAGCGCGGCCGCGGCGAACAGCCACAGGGCCACCCGGCCGCCTCCGTCGACGACGTCCTCGCCCTGCTGACCGCGCCGGCTACAACGTGATCGCGGCTCGGCCGTCGGGGCGGCCGTCGGGGTCGAGGACCCAGTGCTCGTGGACGGTCGCCCGGTACATCCGGTAGATCCCGTCCCCGGCCACCTCTCCGGGCCTGACCCGCCGCCCGCCCTTGGGCAGCGCCGCTTCCCCGTACGCCGCCGCGACCGCCGCCACCGCCTCGCCCGTGACCTCCGCCGCGACGCCCCGCATGTACACCGCGAACGCCTCACCGACCCGGACGCTCGAGTCGTACACAACGAGACTCACCTCGGGTCGCACCGCCAGGTTCCGCGAATGCAACGTCTCCGGCGACGACATCCAGATCAGCTCGCGATACCCGCTCATCGTGTAGAACACCGGCGAAACCCACGGCCGCCCGCTCGCATCGGCGGTGCCCAGCACTACGTACCGGTTCCCGTCCAGCGCAACCCGGGCAGCTTCCTCGAACGCCACCATCCCCGCAGCGTATGCCACCCCCACCCACCCCACCCGCCACCAGACGTCCTCACGGACGCCGACGGGAAGACGCAGCATGACGTCAACCGGGAAACCCCGGCACCCTGCACGATGAAGGCGTCGACACCACCAACCTCGTCCTGGACGTCCGGGTGGAACCAGACCGTCGATGGAAGTGGAAGGACGAGGACGAACTCGCTTCCCGGATCAGGCGACCGCTCTACTTCGACCACGCTGAGGCGACCGCGATCACCGCCCGAACCGTGGTACTCCCCGGTCCAGTCATCGACATCGACCCATTTCCCATGATCCGGAAGACTTTGCGTCGCCAGAGAGGGTGGCGCATAATTAGCTACGTCGATGCGTCGAAGAGCCAGTCTGTCGACGAGAAAGCCGCAATCCGGACTTTCCTCTGCGACGACTGCCCGAAAGGTCCGCTTCGCGGCCTAGAACACGCGCCGGTAGAAGCTTGACAAGCCAGAATTCCGAATTACGCGCCACCCTCCAGAGCAGCACAAACTCTTCCGGATCATGAAGAACGGGGCGGGGCCGCAGGCCTCAGGAACGTAGCTGAGACATGCCCTTGATGCCGGGGTCCGGCCGGCCTTCGCGCCTTTGGCGACGACGTGCAGATCGGCGGTGTTCAACCCCGCGCGATGATCGAGACAACGCGGCAGCGCGGCCAAGGTGGCAGGGTCCGGCGGCACCGGGTGCGGCCATGGAGGCCGAACGGTCGACGGGCATGCACGCCGCCGAACAGCGAGGCACGGCACCGGGCGCGGCGCGCGGATCCGAATCGTCAGCAGCCGCCGCACCAGCCACGGTCCACACCGAGCGACAACGCCCTCGTGGACGCGGGCACGGGAAGCAGGCGCCCGACGCCGACAGGCAACAAGCACCGTGCGCGGCTTCGGGTCAGGCAGTGGCCGAGGACACGGCCTCAGTGCATCCAGGACCTCCGCGACCTCGCCTTCGCAGCGTCAAAACGGTCGGGACGGTCACTGAGTATGCGGGCCTTGGAAGAGCGAGGCACGGCACCGGGCGGCCGCTGCGGGGTCCGGGACGAAAGGACCCGCGCGGCGGCCGGCTTGCGGGGGTGGGGGTGAGGTCAGACGAGGCGGCGGATTTCGCCGTGGGCGCGGTAGAAGCCGCCGCGGCCGGCCTCGCGGATCTCGGGGACGACATAGCGGGCGTTGGGCTCGCGGATGCCCTTCGGGAACTGGACCTGCCAGTCGGAGTGGAAGCCGGGTGAGACGACGCGGATGCGCAGGCGGCCGCCCTCCTCGAAGCATTCGACGATGATGCCGCCGCTCGGGTCGGTGACGACCTCGACGGTGGTGGAGGGGGCGACGGCCTCCATGCGGGGGGCCTTCACGTCGACGTATTCGGGGACGACGCCCTGCTCGGCGTCGCGGACGGCCTGCTCGCCGGCGTCGATGCAGGCGAGCGAGCCGTCGGTGGTGACGATGTAGAGGCGCTCGTTGTGATACTGCATCGAGTAGGCGCTGCCGCAGCCGGTGCCGAGCTTCCACAGCCGGGTGCCGTCCGCCGCGAAGCAATACACCGAGGAGCTCGAATCGCCGGCGAAGACGTAGCGGCCGTCGGGGGCGGTGGCGCAGGAGTAGATGGTGTTGTCGCAGCGATAGGTGACGGCTGTCTGGCCGCTCTTGGTGAAGGACAGGACCTGGTTGGAGGACATGCCGGCATAGAGGGTGTCGCGCTCCTGCCAGCCGAAGAGGACGGCGCCGCGGGTCGGCTGGTTCCACAGCTCCTGGCCGGTGCGCCAGTCATAGCTGGTGACGCCCTTGCTGTGGCCGTGGTGCACGGCGTTGTCGTCGCAGCGGACCATCCAGCCGCTGGAGCCGTTGCCCTGGCGGCGCCACAGGAAGTCGTCCTCGTGGTCGATGCTGCAGACGCCGCCCTGGGCGTCGGCGACGCCGAGGACGCCGTCGTGGATGTCGAGCCAGTAGATGTCGATGTCGGGGGCGATGGAATAGGCCAGGCGCGGGATCTTGCCGGAGAGGTCATAGACGTTGCCGTCGTCGCAGCCGGCATAGAGCCAGTCGTCGTCGGCGACGATGCACTTGACGCCGTCGGGGAGCTTGAACTGGCGCTGGACCTCGGCGTCGTGGGAGAGGGTGGTGACGACGCCGGCCTCGTTGCCGACCATGCAGACGCGGTCGTCGACGAAGATGCCGAACGCGGACGAGCCCGACTTGTAGCGCCACAGGAGCGGGGCGGTCTTCGCGGTGGAGCGGGCGCTGACGATGACGCGGCGGGAGACGGAACGCTTGGCGCGCTGGCCGGCGACGGCCGGGGCGTAGCCCTTGCGGACCTTCTCACCGATCTTCTTCGCGGCCTCGGTGGTCGCCTTGGCGTTGTCGGGATAGTTGGTGGTCTTCAGCGTGCCGGAGTCGCCGATGCGCCCGTAACGGATCGACATCTCGGTGCCGTCCACGGTCACCTCATAGAACTTGTGGGCGCTCCCGCTGTCCTCGGACAGCTCGAGATAGGTCGTCTGGGGCATCGGTCACGGCCTTTCAAACACGAACCAACGAGGGGGCGCCGACAGCGTAGCGACGACCACCGACAAAAATTGAGGGGTGCTGCATCTGCGGGTCATCTCCCCACCGGACCGGACCGACGAGGTCGTGCGGATCATCGAGGCCGCGCCCGGCGCGACGAACCTGGTCGTGCTGCCCGGCGCCGCCCGCCAGCCCGGCGGCGACCTGGTGCTCTGCGACGTCGTCCGGGAGGCCGGCAACCCGGTCCTGTCGGCGCTGCGCAAGATCAAGATCCATGAGGAGGGCTCGATCGCCGTCGACCACGTCGAGGTGGCGCTGTCCAACGTGGCCGCCGCGGCCGCCGACGCCGCCCCCGGCCTGGCCGGCGACGCCGTGGTGTGGGACGAGATCGAGCAGAAGACCGGCGACGAGGCCGAGCTGTCCGGCACCTACCTGCTCATGTTCGCCATCGCCACGATCATCGCCGGTATCGGCGTCCTGCTCGACCAGCCGATCCTGATCGTCGGCGCGATGGTGGTCGGCCCCGAGTTCGGCCCCCTCGCCGCCCTGTGCGTCGGCATCATCCGCAGAAGACCGGCATTCGTCCGAAGAGCGGCGACCGCGCTGACCGTCGGATTCGCGACGGCCGTCCTGGCCACGGTCTGCACCACGTACCTGCTCGACCTCGCCGGACTCGTCGACAGGGACATGCTCCTGCGCGACCGTCCCCTCACCGACTTCATCTGGCGCCCCGACGCCATGTCCTGGGTCGTCGGCTTCCTCGCCGGCGTCGCGGGGATGCTGTCGCTGACGTCGGCGAAGGCCGGACCGCTGATCGGCGTGCTCATCTCGGTGACGACCGTGCCGGCCGCGGCCAACGTCGCCGTGGCCCTCGCGTACCGGGTCCCCCACGAGGCGGCGGGCTCCGCGGTCCAGCTGATGCTCAACCTCGCCGCGATCATCACCGCGGGCGTCCTCACACTGTTGGCTCAGCGATGGTTCTGGAGCAGGAAGGCAAAGGCGTGACCGATCTGCGAGAGGCCCTCGACCGGCTCCTGGAGGCGGTTCCGCCGAAACGGCTCGCCGAGTCGGTCCAGCGGCTCATCACCGACTACCGCAGCGGCCGCCCCGCCGACGAGCCGCTGCTGCGCAACATGGTCGACGCGACCGCGTACGCCGCCTACCGCATGCCGGCCACCCACGCCGCCGTCGCCGCGGTGCTACGACAAATCAGCATAAGTCCGGAGAGTGTCCTCGACGTCGGCGGCGGATCAGGCGCGGCGACCTGGGCGGCCCTCGCCGAGTTCCCGACGATCGGGACGGCCACGGTCCTCGACCAGGTCACCGAGGCGCTCAAGCTCGGCAGCCGCATGCTCCCGACCGCGCAATGGCAGGAGTGGCACCTCGGTGAGCCACTCTCCCCCGCCGACCTGATCATGGTGTCGTACGTCCTGGGCGAGCTGACCGAGGAAGCGCAGCACCAGCTCGTCGACGACGCCTCCGCCACAGCCCGCCAGGCCGTGGTCATCGTCGAACCGGGCACTCCCCTGGGGTACCAGCGGATCCTCGACGCAAGGCAACGCCTCATCGCGGCAGGCTGGACCGTCGCGGCGCCGTGCCCGCACCAGCAGCAGTGCGGGATGACCGGCAAGGACTGGTGCCACTTCAGCGCCCGCGTCAACCGCTCCGCCCTGCACCGCAGGCTCAAGGACGCCGAACTCGGCTACGAGGACGAGAAGTTCTCCTACGTCGCCGTCACCAGGCAGGCGCAGGGGACCAGGGGCCGCGTCGTCAGGCACCCGGCGTTCCGCAAGGGGCTCGTCACGCTGCAGGTCTGCGACCAGGACACCACCGTCGGCCCGAAACTGGTGTCCAAGCGGGAGGGTCCCACCTACAAGGCCGCCCGCGACGCCGAATGGGGCGACCCCTGGCCGGTCCTGATCGGGCACCGGCGCGGAACGCCGGAGGCCCGGCCGCTGGAGGATCAGCGGCCGGGCCTGCGGGGCGTTGCGGGTCAGGTCTGGTCGGCCGCGAAGGAGGCGACCCAGGACAGCGAGGAGTTCCAGTTGATGGTCAGCTCGTTCGTCGACCACGACTTGATGTCGTCGATGTAGCACAGCTGCGGCTTGCAGTCCTTCAGCGCCGCCGAGGCGACCTCGTCCTGCAGCGAGGAGTTCGGTCCACCGGCGAGCGTGCCGCGCGGCGGGTTGGGCAGCTTCGGGTCGAGCTGGTTGGCGTACCAGCGGCTGTGCTGGTTCTTCGACGCCTTCTCGCCGTAGCCGGTCACGTAGGACTGGTTGAGCGCGTTACGGCCGAAGATGTAGTCCATGCCGGTCAGCACGCCGTCGCGGTACTTCGCCTCACCGGTGAGGTCGAACGCGGTGCCGACGACGGCGAGGTTGTTGAGCATCTGGCTGTTGGACGCCCAGTCGTAGCCGCCGTTGGGCGCGTACGCCTGGCCGTACGCCTGCGAGGCGATCGTGGCGAGGTGCTTGTCGGCGCCCGCGATGACGCTCGCGCGGACCCGCTCCCGGTCGGGCAGCTTGTTGTCGACGGTGGCCAGGTCGAGCCGGCCGAGCGCGCCGACGGCACGCCAGTCGAAGGCGTTGGCGAACACGTCGTTCTTGTGCACCGGCGAGGCGGTGACGAAGTCGCTGAACTTCTTCTCGCCGGTGGTGATGTACAGCTCGGACGCGGCCCAGTAGAACTCGTCGTCGACGTCGGTGTCGCCGTACGCGCCGCCGCCGGTCGAGTCCGAGTCGGGAGCGTACATCTTCGGGTTCGCCTGCGCGGCGGTGAACGCCGAGCGCGCCACGCCGAGCAGCTTCGCCGAGTACTCGGCGTCATAGGCCTTGAACACCCGGGCGCCCTGCGCGGCCGCGGCGGCCAGGTTGAGGGTCGCGGCGGTCGACGGCGGCTTGAGCACCCGCGGCTGGGTGTCGGCGGCCGGGTCGGTCGGCAGCCCGGTCCAGGCGACGTCCTGGACCTTGTGGTGCGCCATGCCGGCCAGCTGCTGCCCGGCCGGGACCTGCATCTTCATGAGGAAGTCGAGCTCCCAGCGGGCCTCGTCGAGCACGTCGGGGGTCTTCCCGCCGGCCTCGGGGTTGCGCAGGGCGCGCGCCTCGGACGCCTTCGGGGAGCGCTCGTAGAGGCTCATCAGCTGCGCGACGGAGATGCCGCCGTTGACGACGTACTTGCCGTGGTCGCCGGCGTCGTACCAGCCGCCGGTCACGTCGAGCGAGTAGTCGCAGCTGCCGGGCGCGCACGGGACCTTGGTGTCGCCGCCGTTCGGGGTCTCGGCGGTGTGGCCCGCGGCGCGGCCGTAGCCGGGCGCGATCTTGTTGTCGATCGCGATGCCGCTGCGCTGCGGGTAGTAGAACGACATCGCGTCGACCGCGAGCGCCCGGTAGGCCTTCGGGTCCAGGTCGAACGGCAGGCTGGCCTTGCCGTCGACCTCCAGGGTGTACGTGCTGCCAGTAGCCTTGTAGTCGCTGAAGTCGACGGTGTGCGTGCCCTGGCCGGAGCTGGGGTCCATACCGTTCGGGGTGCTCTCGCCGGAGGCGACGACGGCGCCGGCCTTGTCCTTGAGCTGCCACGGCAGCGGGGTGGTCGAGTCGCTGATCACGGTGGCCCGCTTGGGGCCGTCCGGCAGGTAGCCGACCTGGTTGACCCGCACCGGGGTGTCCGGGATCTGGTCCGGGGTGGCGGGGAACGCGTAGGCGGCGTCGCCGCCGGCGGATCCGACGCCCGGCAGGCCGCCGTCCCTTGCGGCGAACGCGATCGGCAGGGCGACGGCGGGGACCGCCACGATCGCCGCGACGGCAGCGAGTTTGGCCTTGTTGGACAGGTTCGGCAGGCGCACCGGCTCTCCTTCTCGGTCGTTGGTTGCTAGGCACACGCCGCCGTCATCCCGAGGGGAGAAATGGGGTGATCGACGGCGTGTCCGGGCGAACCTACAGACCGACTTGTCGGGAGAACCGGACAAAACGGCGGAGGTGTGGCCTGGGTCACACTGCCTTGCTCCGGTTGGCACATTTGCTCGTACAGACGGATGAGACGTTTTGCGGAGGACCAGCTCAGAGGCTGTACAAGCCGTGTATACACACTAGGTATACACATGGTGTAGAGTCGCCGCCATGTCCATCGGTCAAGCGTTTCTGGGGCTGCTCGAGTCCCAGCCCCGCCACGGTTACGACCTGAAGCGGGCCTACGACGAGCGGTTCGGCAGCGACCGCCCCCTCGCCTACGGCCAGGTCTACTCGACCCTGTCCCGGCTGCTGAAGCACGGCCTGGTCACCGTCGACGGCGTCGAGCCCGGCGAGGGCCCCGACCGCAAGCGGTACGCGATCACCGCGGCCGGCGTCGCCGACGTCGATCAGTGGCTGGCCCAGCCGGAGAAGCCCGAGCCGTACCTGCAGAACACCCTCTACACGAAGGTGGTCCTGGCGCTGCTCACCGGACGGCCCGCGGCGGAGCTTCTGGACACCCAGCGGTCCGAGCACCTGCGGCTCATGCGCGAGCTGACCCGCCGCAAGACCGGCGGCGACCTCGCCGACCAGCTGATCTGCGACCACGCCCTCTTCCACCTCGAGGCGGACCTGCGCTGGCTGGAGCTCACCGCCGCGCGCCTCGACGAGCTCGCCGGGAAGGTGCGCGCATGAGCGGCTCCTCCGCTCCGCTCCGGGCCGCGCATCAGCGACGCGGTTCCGACTCAGGCCGGCGCCGCGGCGAGGCGGAGGTGGCGGCATGAGCACACCGCTGCTGGCGGCGATCGAGCTGACCAAGTCGTTCGGGTCCACCCAGGCGCTGTCCGGCGCCTCCATGTCGATCGCCGCGGGCGAGGTCGTCGCCGTGATGGGGCCGTCCGGCTCCGGCAAGTCGACGCTGCTGCACTGCCTCGCCGGGATCGTCCGCCCCGACGGCGGCAAGGTCGTCTACCGCGACCAGGAGATGTCGGCCATGTCCGACGCCCGGCGCAGCGCGCTGCGGCGCGGCGAGTTCGGGTTCGTGTTCCAGTTCGGCCAGCTCGTGCCGGAGCTCACCTGCCTGGAGAACGTGGCACTGCCGCTGCGCCTCGACGGGCACCGGCGGCGCGACGCCCAGCGGCGGGCGGCCGAGTGGCTGGAGCGCTTGGAGATCACCGACGTCGCCGACAAGCGGCCCGGTGAGGTCTCCGGCGGTCAGGGCCAGCGGGTCGCGGTCGCGCGCGCCCTGGTCACCGGCGCCCGGGTGGTGTTCGCCGACGAGCCGACCGGCGCCCTGGACTCCCTCAACGGCGAGCGGGTCATGCGCCTGTTCACCGAGGCCGCCCGCGACAGCGGCGCGGCGGTGGTCCTGGTCACGCACGAGCCGCGCGTCGCCGCGTACGCCGACCGCGAGATCGTGGTCCGCGACGGCAAGGCCCTCGACCTTGCCAGGCACCGATGAGCGGCCAGCGCAGCGGCTCGGGCCGACGCCGGAGCGTAGCGGAGGTGGCGGCGTGAGCGCGCCCACGAAGGTCGCCGGCGGTCAGCGGCATGCCCCGCCCGGCACCGGGCGGTTGCGGCGGTGGGCGGCGGAGGTCGGGCTGGGCGCCCGGCTGGCGCTCACCGGCGGGCGCGAGGGCCTGCTGCGCACCGCCCTGACCGCCGTCGGGGTCGGCCTCGGCGTCGCCGTGCTGCTGCTGTCCGTCTCCGTGCCCACGATGATGGCCGCGCGCAGCGACCGCAACGACGCCCGCGACGACAACCGCTACAGTGCTGATCCCGTCACACCCGGTGACACCACCGTGCTGACGTTGAACATCAGCACGCCGTACCGCGGCAAGGGCGTCCGCGGCCGCCTCGTGCGCCCCGACGGCGCCCACCCGGTCCTCCCACCGGGCGTGACGGCCGTGCCCGCGCCCGGCACGATGCTCGTGTCCCCCGCGCTGCGGGACCTGCTCGCCTCCGACGAGGGCGCGCTGCTGCGCGACCGGATGCCCGGCAAGGTCGCCGGCACCATCGGCAAGGCCGGTCTCTCGGGCCCGGCCGAGCTGGTGTACTACGCGGTCCGCGGCGACCTCGAGCTCGGCCAGCCCAATGTGCAGCGGCTCGACGGCTACGGCAGCCAGAGCCCGGACAACCCGCTCGACCCGTTCCTGCTCATGCTCGTCGTCGTCATCTTCGTGGTCCTGCTGATGCCGGTCGCGATGTTCGTCGCCGCGGCGACCCGCTTCGGCGGCGAGCAGCGCGACCGGCGCCTCGCCGCGGTCCGCCTCGTCGGCGCCGACAGCGGCATGACCCGCCGGATCGCGTCCGGTGAGGCCGTCGTCAGCGCCGTCCTCGGCCTCGCCGCCGGCGCCGTGTTCTTCCTCGCCGGCCGCCAGGTCGTCGAGTACTTCACGGTCGCGGACCTCAGCGTGTACGGCGCCGACGTACGGCCACCGCTGCCGCTGCTCGTGCTGCTGATCGTCGCCGTGCCCGCCGCCGCCCTGGCGATGAGCCTCGTCGCGCTGCGCCGGGTCGTCGTCGAGCCGCTCGGCGTCGTGCGCCGCGCCGCCGCCCGCACCCACCGGCGACTGTGGTGGCGGCTGCTCACCCCGGTCGCCGGGGTCGCGCTGCTCGCCCCCCTCACCGGGCGCCGCGGCGAGTTCAACCCGTGGCAGGCCGTCGGCGGCGTGTCGCTCGTGCTGCTCGGCGTCGCGCTGCTGCTGCCGTGGGTGTTCGACCGGCTCGTCGGCCGGCTCGGCGCCGGCGGGAGCCTCGCCTGGCAGATGGCCGTGCGCCGCCTGCAGCTGTCCGGCGGCAGCTCCGTGCGGGCCGTCGGCGCGATCGCGGTCGCCGCCGCGGGCACGATCGCGCTGCAGATGCTTTTCGCCGCCGCTTCGGCCGGATACACCGGGGACACCGGCCAGGACCCGGCCCGCGCACAGGCCGTCACGACCGTCTCCCTGTCGTCGCTGGCCACCGTCGCCGACGGCGCCGGGCTCGACGCCCGCCTGCTGGCCGGAGGGGTGACGGCGGTCAGCACGTACCGGCACGACATCGCCCACTTCGGCGAGGACGGCTTCGCGCTGGTCTCCATCGGCGACTGCGCGGTGCTGCGCGAGCTCGCCGCGCTCGACTCGTGCGCCGACGGTGACGTGTTCGTGCTCGACCAGCCGGACCTCGCCGGCCGGACCGTCACGATGGGCGACCCGGCCCTCGACGCGCCCCATCCGCAGTGGACGGTCCCGACGACGGCGCGGCAGGTCACGCCGCGGCGCGACCCGTACGGGCAGACCACCACCGGGCTGCTCGTCACCACGTCCGCCGCTCCGCCGGTCCGGGCCGAACCGTCGTACGTCTCCTTCGTCCGCCTCTCCCCCGGCGACCCGGACGCCGGGGAGCGGCTGCGCAACGCCGCCATGGCGATCAGCCCGACGATGGACGTGACCGTGCTGCGGACCCGAGCGTCCGACAACACGTTCGCGGGCATCCGGCGGGGGCTCTTCGCGGGCGCGACGGTCACGCTGCTGCTGGTCGGGCTGAGCCTGCTCGTCGGCACCATCGAGCAGCTGCGCGAGCGGCGGCGCACCCTGGCCGCGCTGGTCGCGTTCGGCGCCCGGCGCTCGACGATCGGCTGGTCGATCCTGTGGCAGACGCTGATACCCGTGGTCCTCGGGCTGCTCCTGGCGACCGCGCTCGGCCTCGGCCTCGGCGGGCTGCTCCTGGCGACCGTCGACGTGCCGTTCGCCGCGGACCCGGCCGGCATCGCCATCGTGTGCGGCATCGCCGGCGGGGTGGTCCTGCTCGTCACCGCCGCCAGCCTGCCGGCGCTGTGGCGGCTGATGCGCCCCGACGGGCTGCGCTTCGAGTAGCGGCGATTTTCTGTCGTACCCGGGGGTTACCGTCCCGGGCATGGAACTGCGGCAGTGGTGGGAGCTCATCGAGTCGGCGCGCACGGCGTGCGGGCCGCCGGCCGGGGACCGCGACCAGGCCGGCGACCCGCTGCCGGGCGCGGTCCTGGACCGGGTCGCGGCGCTGCCGCCGCAGGACATCATCGCGTTCGGCCGGCGGTTCTCGGCCGTGTTCGACTCGGCATATCTGGCGCCGCTGTGGGCCGCCGCCTATCTCATCGAGGGCGGCTGCGGCGACGACGGCTTCATGGACTTCCGGGCCGGGCTGATGCTGCAGGGCCGGGCCGTGTTCGAGGCCGCCGCCGCCGACCCTGACTCCCTCGCGGACGTGCCGGTGGTGCGGCGGATGGCGGCCACGGGCAAGGGCTGGCTCGGCTGCGAGGAGATGCTGCATGTCGCAAGGACCGCCTACAAGCGCCGCACCGGCGACCCGGCCGGCTATGACGCGGCGTTCGCCGGCCCCGCCGAGCGCCCGTCCCCGGCCCGCGGCGACCGCTGGGACGTCGACGACGACGCCGAGCAGCACCGCCGGCTCCCCCGCCTCGCCGCCCTGTTCCTGCCATGACCACGACGGTGCATGATCGTGCGATGGCGATCTGTGAGCTGCTGCTCGACGCCGGGGTCGCGGCGCAACACGGCCGGATCAGGCTGTCGGTGACCGGCGTCCCCTCGACCCCGGACCTGGAGAGCGGACCGCACGATGTCGCGGTGCAGGACCGGGACGCCAGGCCGCCCGGCGCCGTGTCCGGCGCGGGGACGATCCTGGTCGCGACGTGGGCGGACGACCGCGGCCCGGTGGCCGTGCAGGTGTATGACGGCAGGCCCGACCTGACCGGGTGGACGCTCGTGCACACGGCCGAGCTGCTGGTCGGCACCGACGGGATCGACGTGGGCACGACGGACGGCGCGGTCGACCACTGGGTGCCGGCACCGGAGGGCCCGACGACGATCGAGGTGTGGGTCCACGACCCCGCGGACCGGGGCGAGGTCACCTTCGTCCTGTCCCCGTGACCACCGTGCGCTGGATGCGGTCCCTCGCGGCGCCGGAGGACATCGGGGCCCTCGTGGCGGCGCGGTGCGGGCTGACGGTCACCGGATGCGAGCTGGTCCGCTCACTGACGAACGACGTCTACAGGGTCCGCGCGACCGGCGGCGACGTCGCGTGCAAGGTGTATGGCGCCGGGCGGTGGAGCGTCTCGGAGGTCGCCTGGGAGCAGGACCTCGCCGCGCACCTGGCGGCACACGGGGTCACCGCGGCGACACCCGTCCCGCTCGACGACGCCGTCCACGGCACCGCCCTCGGCGGCACCGCGGTCCGCGACACCACCGTCCACGGCACGGCCGTCCACGACACCACCGTCCATGGCAAAGCCGGCCGCGGCAAAGCCGGCCGCGGCACGCTCGTCGGCACCATCGATGCGCCGGAAGGCATCCGGCCCTTCACCGTCACCGCGTGGGCCACCAGCGCCAAGCCGAGGCCGCCCTGGTCCGATGCGCTGTTCCACCGCTACGGCGCCGCGCTGGCCCGGTTCCACCTCGCCGCGGACAGCTTCGTCAGCGACCATCCGGCCAGGACCGGGGATCCGCTGTCCACATTGGACCAGTCGCTGCGATGGATCGGTGATCCGATGGTGCACGAGGTCGCGGCCGCGGCCCGCCCGTTCCTGACCGGCGTCGTCGACATCGGGGTGCGGCACGGGGACGCGAGCCTCGACAACATCCAGGTCACCGACGGCGGAGTGCTGCTCTGGCACGACTTCGACCTGGCCGGCGTCGGGCCGCGGGCGGCTGACCTGACCGGGGCGCACGGCGGAGCGCACTGGGACACGGTGCTCGACGGGTATACGACGCTGCGGCCGATCGACACGGGTGGGATCGTCGCGCTGCGGGTGGTGGAGCTGGTCCGCAACATCGCGTGGCACCTGCGGGACAAGGTGGCCATGCGGGGCACGGAGTCGGTGGGTGAGGGGTGGGTCGACCGCGAGCTGGAGAGCCTGCGCGAGCTGCGGGACCGGCTGTAGGCGACGGCATGCCCCGCCGCCGCCCACAGCCGGTCAGCCGGTCACCCGACGGCGCAGCTCGTGCCGTTGAGGGTGAACGCCACCGGCTTCGTGTTCGTGGCGTTGTTCCAGGAGGCGATGAAGCCGAATTCGACGCTGCCGCCGTTGGCGCCGATCGTCTTGGTGTAGTCGGCGTTGGTGACGGTCACGCTCGCGCCGGTCTGGGCGTTGACGCCGCCCCAGATCTGGCTGATGACCTGGCCGTTGGCGTATGTCCACTTGAGACTCCAGCCGTTGACCGGGGTGGCCGAACGGTTGGTGATCTTCACCGCGCCCTGGAAGGCGCCTCCCCACTGGCCGGTGACCGAGTAGGCCACGGTGCAGGCCGCCGAGGACGACCCCGACGCCGACGGGGACGCCGACGGGGACGCCGACGGGGAGACGGACCGTGAGGGCGACACCGAGACCGACGGCGAGGCCGAGCGGGACTGGGACGCCGACGGGGACGCGGAGAACGACGTCGGCGGGGCGCCGGTCCGGTCGCCGTAGATGATGCCGCGCCCGTTGGTGCCGAGGTAGACCCGGCCGTAGATGCGCGGGTCACCGGTGATGGTGTCGCCGATGTTGCCGTACTGGTGCTGGTCGTCGTTGATCCGCAGCCAGGAGGCGGCGGAGTCGTCCGAGCGGTACACGCCCTTCTTGCCGTCGACCTGGGCCACCGCGAACACGGCCAGGTTCGGCCGGCCCGGCGCGCCCTTGCCGAAGCCCACCGCGTTCGCCGCCTGCACCGTGGCGACCTTGGCGAACGTGATGCCGCCGTCGGTCGACCGGAAAAGCCCCGAGGTGCCGCCGGCCAGCCAGATCTCACCGGCCACGCCGGGCACGGCCTTGAAGGTCGCGGTCGCCGGCAGGCCTGTCGCCGCGGCGGTGAACGTGGCGCCGCCGTTGGTGCTGCGGTAGAAGGTACCGGCGGAGAACCCGTAGAACGTGTTCGGGTTGACCCGGTCGGACTCGACGACCGCGTTCTGCGGCAGGCCCGACGCCTGGGTCCACGTGTTGCCGTAGCCGACGGTGTACACCGGCGCGCTGTTCTTCGGCGCCCACACGAACCTGGCGCCGTCGGCCGCGGCGGCGATCGTGCCGCCCTCGTTGATGCCGCCGGGCTCGCTGCCCTGGAACCAGTTCGCGCCGCCGTCGGTGGAGAACGCGGCGTGGCTGTCGTTCGGGCGGTCACTGTCGGCGAAGTTGCCGGCGCGGACCATGACACTCGGGTTGAGCTCGGCGTAGTCGAGGCTGGTGGTGCTGGTGAAGTACGGCTGCTGGAACATCATCGGCGGCACCGCGTCGAGGTTGGCGTGCCGGAAGCCGCCGATGTCGCCGAGGCCGGAGACCAGGGGCGCGCCGGTCGGCGGGCTGATGAGGTCCAGGACCGCGGTCTCCTCCAGGCCCGCGGCCATCGGCTTGATCGTGATCTGGCCGCCGGTGTCCCACGTCTTGAGGTCGGTGCTGCCGTAGATGGTGGCGCCGGTGCCGTACATGAACCGGTTGGAGTTGAAGGGGTCGATCTCCATCGACTCGGTCATCCAGCCCAGCTTCGGCGACACCTCCGGCGGCTGCGGGTTCGCGCCGAGGGACAGCCACGGCGAGCGGCTGACGTCCATCTTGTAGCGGAAGCTGCGGTTGGGGTAGCTCGTGAAGTCCCAGATCCGCGTCCAGGTGGCGCCGGCGTCGGTACTGCGGAAGAAGATCACGTCCGGCCACCACGAGATCTGGGTGGCGACCATGATGGTGTTCGGGTTCTGCCGGTCGATCGTGAGGCCGCTGTAGCCGAAGTAGTCGTCGGCGCTGCTGGACGGCACCGGGCTGATGGAGGTCCACACGCCGGTCGCGGTGTTGTACTTCCACACGTCGCCCTTGCCGCCGTCGTACGGGCCGCCGGTGTCGCTGGTCGCGATGTACAGGTTGCCGCCGGCGGTGTCCAGGACGCCCTTGTGCGACAGGTACCCGGTCGGCTGCCCCGCGACCCGTTCCCAGGTGGTGCCGCCGTTGGTGGTGCGGTAGACGGTGTTCTGCTTGTCGGCGACACCCACGTAGATGATCTGCGTGGTGTTGCCGGCGGTGCCGGACCGCTTGTCGAACGTGACCCAGGTGACGCCCTGGTTGTCGGTCAGGTAACCGTTGGGGTCGGCCGGGTCCTGGGCGTAGTTGCCCGGGTTCGGGAAGGCGGTGACCTTCGCCCAGGTGACGCCGGAGTCGGTACTGCGCCACAACCCGTTCCCGCTCGGCGCGCCGAGGTACAGGATCGAGTTCCTGTTCGGGTCGATGGCGAGGCGCTCGCCCATGCCGCGGCCCGGCATGTTGCCGCCGAGTTTGAACGGCAGCGGGCTGGTCTGCCAGGTGGCGCCCTTGTCCGACGAGCGCAGGACCGCGCCGTTGTTGGGGTCCCAGCTGTTGGTGTACATGCCGGCGGCCACGTACACCTTGTTGGGGTCGACCTCGTCGGTGGCGAGACTGACGACGCCGTTGTAGCCCCAGTTGTCCTGGCCGACCCAGTCCAGCAGCGGGATCCACCGGTTCGTGGCGGCGTCGAGACGGTAGGCGCCGCCGATGTCGGTGCGCGCGTAGACCAGGTTCTGCTGCTTCTGGTTGAAGATGATGCCCGGCACGAAGCCGCCGCCCTCGATCTGCACGTTCTTGAGCGTGTACGGGTCCGCGGCCGCGGCCTGCGCGGGGCTGGTGGCGGTCTGCACGACGACGCCGACGGCGACGACCGTCACCGCCCCCGCCAGCCCGGCGACGAGCCCTCTCAGCTTGGTTCGCATGGGCCGCATGGTGTGAGCGCTCACTGTCCCGGGTCAACGAACGGACAGTCCCGGTCCAGGTCACGGTCCCGCGACGCATGAAACTCTCACCGGACCGGCGACCGCCGTGACCCGGCCGGGTTACGGCGGATCGGTGGTCGCGCGGCACCGCGGGACCGTTGCGTAAGGTGGTGTCCCGTGAGACGGGCCCGGTCGCTGATCGCTCTCGGCGCCGCGCTGGCCGTCGGCGGCTGGCTGCTGTTCTCGCCCACGTCGCACGAGGCCCCGCCGCCGGCCGTCGCCCCGTCGGGCGCCGGGACCGTGACGGCGACGCTGCAGCCCGGGGTGGTGCCCGCGCGGCTCGCCGACGGCGCGATCTACACGCCGCTGTTCTACCTGGACGCGGGCACCTCGGTCGGCACGGCGCCCTCGCCGGACGGCAGGACGGAGCGGCTCCTGCTGCGGGGTGCCGGCGCGCCGCGCGAGCTGCGCAGCCTGCCGAAGGAGCGGTTCCCGCAGTGGCTCGGGCTGACCGCCGCGGACGGCGTCCTCTACTGGGCCGAGTCGGCGGCGACCGCCGCGGGTCCCTACGAGACCCGGGTGTGGCGCGCGCCGGTCGCCGGGGGTCCCGCGGTCGCGCTGACCGCCGACACGGGCGCGATTGTGTTCTTCGACTCACAACACGATCTGGTCGTCGCCGAGGACCGGGTGCACTGGGTCGCGGCGACCCCCGACGACGCGCCGAAGACCGAGGTGCGGTCCGTGGCCCTCACCGGCGGCGCCGTATCGACGGAGGTCATCGAAGGCCGGTTCCGGTGGACGTCGTGGCCGTGGCTGGTCAGCGTCGAGCCGGGTGCGGCCGTGCTGCTGAACCGGACCGACGGGCAGCGGCGGCAGGTGCCCGCCACCGCCGCCGAGCAGGTGCTGTGCACGCCGGAGTGGTGCCGCGCGATCGTGGAGACCGCCGGTGGGCGCAACCTGATCGACGTGATGCACGCCGACGGCAGCGGCCGGCGGCGCATTCCCGCCGATCTCAACACGATCGGCGTGGACACCGGGCTGCTGGACCGGTTCGAGCTCCTCACGGGCGTGCTGGGCGAGTCGCTGCGGCTGCTCGCGTACGACCTGCCGACCGGCCGCACGATCGTCCTCGCGGGTGATGTAGGTGTGGTCACGGCCCGTGGCGGCATCGTGTGGTGGTCGACGGGCAGTCCAGATCCGGACAAATGGCACGCCCTGGACCTGCGGCAGCTCGCGTAGCCACACCCCTGTCCAACGCGGTAATCGAACGTGTGCTCGACTTGTACCGAGGCCGCGTAGGCTGGTCACCGGCCTTTTCACGGACGGTGACCTCTATCAGGAGGGGTTTTGTGACGAATCCAACGGCCACGGCATCGACCAAGATCGACGCCGCGGTACTGAAGATCGCGGGGGTCGTGGTCCTCGGTGCGATCATGTCGATTCTCGACATCACTGTCGTCAGCGTCGCGCTGCCGACCTTCCAGACCGAGTTCAACGCGTCATACGCGACGGTCGCCTGGACGATGACCGGCTACACCCTCGCCCTCGCCACCGTCATCCCGCTCACCGGCTGGGCGGCGGACCGCTTCGGCACCAAGCGGCTGTACATGGCCGCGCTGCTGCTGTTCACGATCGGCTCCGGCCTGTGCGCCACCGCCGACTCCATCGGCCAGCTCATCGGCTACCGGATCCTGCAGGGCCTCGGCGGCGGCATGCTCATGCCGCTGGGCATGACGATGCTGACCCGGGCCGCCGGCCCGGAGCGGATCGGCCGGCTCATGGCCATCCTCGGCATCCCGATGCTGCTCGGCCCGATCACCGGCCCGATCCTCGGCGGCTGGCTCATCGACACCTACAGCTGGCACTGGATCTTCCTGATCAACCTGCCGATCGGCGCCGTCGCGCTGGTCTACGCCGCGTTCGCGCTGCCGAAGGACGAGGCGCACCCGTCGGAGTCCTTCGACTTCCTCGGCATGCTGATGCTGTCCCCGGGCCTCGCGCTGTTCCTGTTCGGCGTGTCGTCGTGGCCGGAGGCCGGCACGTTCTCCGCGACGAAGGTATGGCTGCCGATGCTCGTCGGCGGGCTGCTCGTCATCGGTTTCGTCCTGTACTCGTTCAAGCCCGCGCACCCACTGCTGGACCTGCGGCTGTTCCGCAACCGCAAGCTGACGATCGCGACGATCACGCTGTTCGTGTTCATCATCGCGTTCATGGGTGCCGGCCTGCTGTTCCCGAGCTACTTCCTGCAGGTCGGCGGCGAGTCCACGCTGCACGCCGGTCTGCTGATGGCACCGCAGGGCATCGGCGCGATGCTGACCATGCCGATCGCCGGCATGCTCGCCGACAAGATCCCGGTCGGCCGGACGGTGCCGTTCGCGATGGCGCTCATCGCCGCCGGCTTCTTCACGTTCACGCAGGTCACCGCCGACACGTCGTACTGGCTGCTGTGCGGCTCGCTGTTCGTCATGGGCCTCGGCATGGGCGGCACGATGATGCCGATCATGACGTCGGCGCTCAAGACGCTCGGCCACGCCGAGGTCGCCCGCGGCTCCACGCTGGTCAACATCCTCCAGCAGATCGGCGGCTCCATCGGCGCCGCCGTCATGTCGGTGATCCTGACCAGGCAGCTCAACGAGTCGGACCTGGTGCCGGGCTCCACCCCGCCGGTCACCGAGGCCCAGCTGGCCATCGCGGCGCAGCACTCCGACCAGATCAAGGCGCAGGTGCCGCCGCCGCTGTTCGAGAAGGGCCTGGCGTTCGTCGCGGACTCGTTCGCCACGACGTTCTGGGTCGGCTTCGCGCTGGTCCTGCTGACGTTCATCCCGATCGCCTTCCTGCCGCGCAAGAAGGACCCGAAGACGGCGGACGACGAGAGCCCGGCCGGCGCCGCGACGCCGGTGATCGTGCACTGAAGGTTTCTCTCAAGGGCCGTCCCGACTCCGGGGCGGCCCTTTTGCCTGCGAACACCGTTTGCGGCGTCCTGTTTCGTGCCGGGTCCCGCAATCCGCCGCACGGATCGGCCGGCGACGATTAGCCTGCGGCGATGACTACTGGACAGTTGGTGCGGCTACGGACGATCGAGCCGGCCGAGTGGGAGGCGCTGTGGCGGTGGAACAACGACCGCGAGGTGATGCGCTGGATGAACGACGGCTACCGGCAGACCCTTGCGCGGTACATCGCCCGCGGTGAGGAGCGGGGTCCCAACACGTACGGCGACGTCCTCTTCGGCATCGAGACCCTGGTCGCGCCGCGGCTGGTCGGCCTGGTCCGGCTCAGCGGCGCCGAGCCGGAGACCGGGCGCGCCGAGCTGGACATCTACCTCGGCGAGAAGGACAGCTGGGGGCACGGGTACGCCACCGAGGCCACCCGCCTCATGTGCCGCTACGGCTTCGAGGACCTGCGCCTGCACTCCATCCACCTGTGGGTGGTGACCGAGAACGCCGCCGCCCGCCGGGTCTACGAGAAGGCCGGCTTCATCGAGGACGGCCGCGCCCGCCAATGCTTCCGCCGCGACGGAGAGTGGTTCGACATGTACCTGATGAGCATCCTGGCCACCGACCCTATGCAGAACTAGGAATAGCTGTGTAGAGTTCTGATATGGGTACGCTGCGTTTGACGACACCGCGGCTGCTCGTGCTCAGGGCGTTGCTGGACGACCCGGGGCGCGAGCGCTACGGCCTCGACCTGGCCACCGAGGCGGGCCTCGAGCCCGGCACGATCTATCCGATCCTCGTCGCCTTCGAGGGCGCCGGCTGGCTGTCCAGCCGCGAGGAGGAGATCGACGTGCACGCCGCGGGCCGCCCCCGCCGGCGCTACTACGTGCTGACCGCCGACGGCGTGACCGCCGCCCGCGCCGCGCTCGCCCGCCGCGCCTCCTCCCGCATCGGACGCCTCGCGTGGTGACGGGCGCGGCCCCGGCCGCTCTGCCCGCGTCGCTGCGGTTCGCCGTCGCGGTGCTCACGCTGCTGCTGCCGTCCGGGTTCCGCGTGCGGCAGCGGGACGAGTGGACCGCCGACCTGCTGGCGCTGCCGTCCGGCCGCCGGCGCTATGTGCTCGGCGCCGCCCGCACCCTGCCCGCACTCCACGCCGCCGCCCGCAGGGCCGGCCTGGCCAGTGCCCCGGTCACGGTTCAGGGCGTGCTCGCCGCGCCCGCCAGGGTCCTCACCGCCGGGCTCGGCTGGCCCGTGCTGTCCTGGCTCCTGGTCGTGCCGCTGCCGTATTTCCTGTTCGACATCCCGGGCCGCATCGCCGCCACCGGCGGTGGCCTCGTCGACCCCAAGAGCCTCTGGCCGTCCGGCGTGCTGTTCTGGGTCCTGCTCCCGCTGATCCTCTCCCTGACGCTCGGCGCCTATGTCGCCCTGGCCGGCGGCTGGCTCCTCGCCGCCTCGATCGGCCTGGCCGGCACCGTCGTCGGCCTCCGCCTCCGGCACCTCCGGCTCGCGGTCGCCGGCCTCGTGCTCGCGGCGGTCTCCCTGCTCGCCGTGACCGCCGCCGGGCAACCGGTCTTCAACGCCGATCCTGGATACGGCGCCGCCCTGCTCGGCACGGTCGCCGTCGGCCTCGGCCTATGGGGGCGCAGCCTCACCCCCTGGCAACGCGCCCGCCTCATCGTCATCGGCTTCACCGCCGCCGCGGTCCTCGCCGCCCACCACACGACCCTCGGAGCAGCCATGCACGCCTGGTACCTGGACTGACCCACCCGCGCGGGGCAGTGTCTTCAAAAGGTCGAAGCCATTGCCGGCGCACGGCTTCTGACGGCGGCGACGTCGGTGGGGTGCTGGTGTGGGCGCAGCGCCGCTGGGTGGCGCGGCGGCGGGCGGGTGGGTCTGCATTGGTCTTCCGGCAGGGGCAGGTCGGCGAGCGGGCGAGGCGCCGGGGCTGCTGCGCCGCCGCAGGCCGGGGCGCTGTCGCGGCTGCGCTGGTGCTGAGCGCGGCGCTGTCGCGGCTGCGCTGGCGCTGAGCGCGGCGTGCTGTCAGGTCTGAGCGGCCGCCGGGTGGCGGGCCGGGACGGGTGCGCGGCGGCGGTGGATCGCCCATTCCGCTACGGCGAGGTTGATGACCCAGCCGGCGCCCATCAGGAACGCTCTCGCGGACGGGCCGGGGTCGCCGGCGAAGAGGAACCATGGGGCGTGGGTGAAGGCCTGGGTGCCGGCGGCGAGGCCGATCGCGTAGCCGCGCGTCACCCACGCGCTGTGGGCGGGGATGTCGCGCCGGCGGGCGGCCGCGAATCCGAGTGCCAGGGCCACGGCCATGGCTGTGCCGAAGAGCAGCCGCTCCAGCATGACCAGGGTGCCGTCGGCGGGCGGGAGGTCATACATGACGGACATCCACAGGCCGGTGAGCGCTGCGACGACGCCGCAGGGGATCAGGACCCGGCCGGCGGCGCGGTGCCAGCGGATCCGGGCGCGGCGGAAGCCGGGGGAGAACTGGAAGGCGCCGAGGAGCAGGAAGACGGTGGCGCTGACGATGTGCAGGACGACCGGCAGCGGCTGGTCGAAGAAGCGGGCGTTGTCAGGGGTGCGGGTCCCGCCGCCACCCAGCTCGGCGACGCGCACGGCACCGGCGACCATGGGGACGAAGCTGATCGCGATGAGCCCGGTGGGGACGAGCCAGGTGGCCTTGGTCATGCGTCGATCGTCGGCCAGACCCGGGGGGCGGCACATCGATACTCTGACCGAGACAGCGGCCGTGCTTAAGTACTACGACCCCGGCCGGTCTCGTAGGCCCAGATCGCGATCTCGACCCGGTTCCGGGCGCCGAGCTTCGTCATCAGGCTGGCGACGTGCGTCTTCACGGTGCTGAGCGTGATGTGCAGCTCGGCGGCGATCTCGGCGTTGCTGCGGCCGCCGGCGACCTTCGCCAGGACCTGCTCCTCCCGGTCCGTGAGCGCCGGGTGCCGCGGCGCGGAGGTGGGACCGGCGCCGGCGAACGCTTGCAGCAGCCGCGCGGTGACCGCCGGGGCGATCAGCGCCTCACCGTTCGCGGCGGCGTGCACGGCCTGCGCGAGCAGCGCCGGCCCGGCGTCCTTGAGCAGGAAGCCGCGGGCGCCCGCGCGCAGCGCCGCGTACACGTACTCGTCGAGGTCGAACGTGGTGATGACGACGACCGCGAGGGGGTCCTGGACGCCGGGGCCCGCGAGGGCGCGGGTCGCCTCGATGCCGTCGAGCCCCGGCATGCGGATGTCGAACAGGCACACGTCCGGGCGCAGCCGCCGGGCGAGTTCCACGGCCCGGCGCCCGTCGGCGGCGACCCCGGCGACCTCGATCCCCGGCTGCGCGTCGAGGATCATCGCCAGCCCGGTCCGGACGATCTCCTGGTCGTCGGCCACGACCACCCGGATGTTCACTGCGGGATCCCGGTGCGCGGCAGCACGGCGGTGACGGTCCAGCCGTCCTGCGTCGGGCCCGCCGAGCAGGTGCCGCCGAGGAGGCCGGCGCGTTCGATCATGCCGAGGAGTCCGTACCCCGCGGGCGCGGCGGGCCGGGCCGGGCCGGAGCCGTCGTCGCTGACCCGCAGCCGCACGCACGTGTCGTCGGCGTGCACGCGGACCTCGATCCTGGTCGCGTGCCGCGCGTGCCGCCGGGCGTTGGTGACCGACTCCTGGGCGAGGCGGTAGATGGCGGCGCCGACCGGCGGCGGGATGCCGTCGAGGTCGCCGGTGAGCCCGATGTCGACCGGCGGGCCGGTCCGCTCGTCGTCCTCCGCGAGGGCCGCCAGGTCGCCGATGGACGGGCTCGGCGCCCTGGCCGCCGGCTCGTCGCCGCGCAGGACCCTGACCATGGCCCGCATCTCGGCGAGGGCCCGGGTCGCCTCGGCCTCGATGACGCGCAGCGCGTCGGTCGCCGCGGCCGGGTGCAGGGCCGCGGTCGCGATCCCGGCCTGGGCCCGGATCGCCATCGCCGACACGTGGTGGGCGACGGTGTCGTGCAGGTCGCGGGCGAGGCGTTCCCGCTCCAGCGCGCGGATGCCCTCCACCTCGCGCCGGCGGGCGCCCGCGCGGTACCGCAGCGTCAACCCGAGCGCGAGCCCGCTGGACAGCACGGCCAGCCCGGCGACGGTGTCACCGGCGGGGACACGCACGACCTGGTCCGCGACACCGATCTTCACGGCGATGACCGCCCCGCCCAGCACGATCTCGCGGCCGGAGCCCCACCGCGTCAGCGCGTACACCGGCAGCAGCACCGAAACGGCGGCGAAGTTCCGCATCGCCTCGCCCGTGACCAGCGGCAGCAGACCGGTCGCGCCGAACGCCACGGCGACCGCCACGAGGGGCTGGCGCCGGCGCCACGGCAGCACGGCGGCGACCGCGAGGACCGCGAGGACCGACGGCACCCGCATCGGCAGGTCGGGGCGGAGCAGCCCTTCGAGCACCGCGAGCGGCACGAGGAGGGCCGTGGGCGCCCAGTCCCGCGCGGGCGTGCCCGGGGGCCGGGGCTCGCGCCACACCGATCGCAGGGCCTCGATCACCCCTGGATCGTAAGCCGCAGATCGACGAAGTCGCGCCCGAGCGGGCCGTCACGGCGCTCGCCGTCCGGCCGCCAGCCGCGCCGCAGGTAGAACGCCTTCGCGCGCGCGTTGCCGTCCCAGACCTCCAGGAGGCCCTCGGTGACCCCGGCGGCATGCCAGGCGGCGACCCCCGCGTCGTGCAGGGCGCCGCCGATGCCGCGGGCCCAGTGCGCCGGGTCGACATACAGGCCGACCAGCCGCGCGGGCGGGCCCAGCGACAGGAACCCGGCCGGTCGCCCGTCCTCGGCGTCCACGCACAGCACCAGGCGGTCCGTCGCCTGGATGCTGATGGTGTACGCCTCGCACAGCCGCGCCGTGTCGTCGGGGACGTCCAGGTCGCCGTAATACGTGCGGCGGGCCTCCTGGTGCAGTCGAACGAGGGCCTCGGCGTCCTCGGCGACGGCTGCGCGAACCTTCACGGGGGTGACGATGCCACGATCCGGGTTTGGCCGCGACCCCGCCCGGAAACCTCTGAAGTATGGCCAACACCGACAACAGGCACGGCGTCCCGCGCGTCGACAGGAGCGTGGACATCGACACCGTCCGCGACGAGGCGGAGCGGATCGCGGTGCCGGACTTCGACTACATCGGCCAGCCCATCGACGCGATCGTGGACGGGCTCACCGGGCACAGCCACGACAGGGACGAGGACACCGAGGAGACCACTGTCGAATAGCCGCTCACGCGCGCGGTGACCTGATCAGCAGGGTGGCGACGACCTCGTCGGGGCCGACGGTGCCGTAGACGTGCGGCACGTCGGCCGCCCACGCGATGTGCTCGCCGGGCCCCGCGACCAGCGGTTCGCCGGTGGGTCCCGCCCGCAGGACGCCCTCGGACACCGTGACGTGCTCGGTGACGCCCGGCGCGTGCGGTGGTGAGTGCTGCACCACGCCGGGCCGGACGCGCATCCGCAGCAGCTCGAACGTCACCCCCGGCTCGTCGAACACCTCCAGGAGCGTCGCGGTGACCGCCGACCCCCGGACGGGTTCGCCGTGCTGCTCCCTGACCAGCGCCGTCAGCGGTACGCCCAACGCACCCGCGACCGCGTAGAGCGTCTCCAGTGTCGGGTTCCTGGTGCCGTGCTCGAGCCCGGACAGGGTGGCCTTGCCGATCCCGGCGGCCCGCGCCAGCTCCGACAGCGACATCCCGCGCGCGGCCCGCAGCTCCCGCAGCCGGTCCCCGAGACTTGTCTCCACGCCGCTATGGTGACATCCTCCTACTGCGTTCCGTATACGGAACGCCGGTGTCTCTGGGGGTGTCTCATGCGGCGGTTCGACGCCGCCCAGCCGATCCTGGCCGGGCTCGTCAGCGCGGTCGTCGGCTACGCGAGCTCGTTCACGGTCGTGCTCGCCGGCCTCCGCGCGGTCGGCGCGACCCCGGCCCAGGCCGCGTCCGGGCTGCTCGCGCTGTGCACCGGCATCGCGCTTACCGCCGTGTTCCTCGCCCTGCGGCACCGCATGCCGATCAGCATCGCCTGGTCCACGCCCGGCGCGGCGCTGCTCGTCGCCACCGGCCACGTCCAGGGCGGCTGGCCCGCCGCCGTCGGCGCGTTCCTCGTGTCGGCCGCGCTCATCGTCGTCGCGGGCCTGTCACCGTGGCTCGCCCGCGCGATCGCCGCCATCCCGGCCCCCATCGCCGGTGCCATGCTCGCCGGCGTCATCCTCAGCCTGTGCACCGCCCCGGTCCGCGCCGTCGTCGACGTGCCCGCGCTCGCCGTCCCGGTCGTGCTGACCTGGGCGCTGCTGACCCGCTTCGCCCGTCAGTGGGCCGTGCCGGGCGCGCTGCTCGCCGCGGTGATCGCGATCGCCGTCCGCGGCGTCCACCTCACCGGCGTCTCCGTCGCGCCGTCGCTGGTGCTCGTCGCGCCGACGTTCAACCTGCCGGCCCTGATCAGCATCGCCGTCCCGCTGTTCCTCGTCACCATGGCCGCGCAGAACGTCCCCGGCATGGCCGTCATGGCCACCTACGGCTACACCCCGCCCCTGCGCGGCGTCCTGGTCACCACCGGCCTGGCCAGTGCCCTCGCCGCCCCGTTCGGCGGGCACGCCCTGAACCTGGCGGCGATCACCGCGGCCCTCACCGCCGGCCCCGACACGCACCCCGACCCGCGCCGCCGGTGGGTGGCGACCGCCGCGCTGGGCTTCGGCCAGCTGACCCTCGGCCTCGGCGCCGGCCTCGCGATGGCCCTCGTCCTGCTCTCCCCGCCCGTCCTGGTCGTCGCCGTCGCCGGCCTGGCGTTGCTGTCCGCCCTGGGCGCCTCCCTGGCCAGCGCCGTCACCGCACCCGGCGGCCGCGAGGCGGCGGTGGTGACCTTCGTGGTGACCGCCTCGGGAATGACGATCCTGAACATCGGCTCCGCCTTCTGGGGCCTCGTCGCCGGCGCGCTGACGGCCCTGCTCCTGCACCGCCACCGCGCCACACCGGCCCCGGCCGGGCCACCGCCCGGCCCGGAACGGGAGCCGGAGACGGTGGCGCGGCCCGCCTGACACCGGACCGCTCACGGTCCGGTGTCACGCCGTGACAGCATCCGGCCGGTGCCCGGACGGCGGTGATCGGCGGCGCACTCAGGTAGCGGGTTTCCAGACGGCGGCGATCGCGAGCGCGCTCAGGCGGCAGGTTTCCGGACGGCGGTGATCGGCGGCGCGCTCAGGTAGCGGGTTCCGGACGGCGGCGATCGCGAGCGCGCTCAGGTAGCGGGCTTCCAGACGGCGGCGATCGCGCTCAGGTAGCGGGTTTCCAGACGGCGGTGACGGGACCGGTGAGGACCGTCCACTTCGGACGGCCGGCGCGGACCGGGACCGGGCGGCGGGGGCCGGCGGTGACGCCGTTGACCATGCCGTAGTCGACGCGGGAGGTGGCGAGGCCGGGCAGGCCGCGCTCCAGCATGAGGGACAGGGTGGTGCGGACCTGGAGGTCGGCGAACTCGGCGCCCAGGCAACGGCGCGGACCGAGGCCGAACGGGATGAACTCGTACTGCCGGGGTCCCGTGCCGTGCCAGCGCTGGGGGCGGAAGACCTGCGGGGACGGGTACACGATCGGATCGCGGTGCTCGAGCAGCGGGGACATGAACAGCAGCGCCCCCTTCGGCACGGGTGGCGAGCCGGCGATCTCGACCGTCGCCGTCACCCGGCGGGGCAGGGTGATCGGCACCGCGGGCAGCAGCCGCTGCGACTCCTTCAGCACCGCCGCCAGGTCGTCCACCGTGGACACATCGGGCGGAGCGGCGTCGGGGTCGGGGCTGCCGAGCAGGGTGATGAGGGCGAGGCTCATGGTCATCGCGGTAGTCTCGAACCCGGCGGCGAAGAAGCCGTGCAGCTCCCCCGCGATCTCCTCGGTGCTGAGCCGGTCGCCGTCCTCGTCGACGGCGTGGCACAGGATCGACAGCGCGTCGGGCCGTGGTTCGCCGGCGCGGCGACGGGCGATGAGGTCGGCGAGCCGCTCGTAGGCGCCGGCGACGCGGCGCAGCCATCGCCCGTACGGCGTCCACGGCAGGTCCCGTTTGAACAGCAGCACGCGCGGGTCGAACGCCTCGGTGCCCAGCGTCACGATCCGGTCAGCGAACGCATCGAGGGAATCGAACCCGCCGAGCGAATCGAACCCGCCGAGCGAATCGAACCCGTCAGGCGAATCGAACCCGTCAGGGGAAGCGGTCCCACCGGGGGAAGCAAACCCGCCGAGGGAAGCGGCGTCGAGGCCGAGCAGGCAGCGCATCAGGTTGGTCTTCGAGATGCGCAGGCACTCGCGGGTCAGGTCGAACGGCTCGGGGTCCGTGGACGCGAACCGGGACCGCTCGAACGTGTCGGCGAACACCGCCCGGTAGTGCGTCATCGCGGTGCGGTGCACGGCCGGCATGAGCAGCTTGCGCCGCCGCGTGTGCTCGACCCCGTTGGCGGTGACGACCGCGTCGAACATCCCCGACCACGGCCGGCCGGGCGGCAGGTCGAAGAACCCGTCGGCCCGGTGGAACGCGGCGTTGTCGGTGAACACCTGCCGCACGCCCTCGCGGCCGCGGACCACGACGACGGATCCGTTGGCGGCCGTGGCCGGCACGACCGGCTGCTCGAACGGGGCGACCCGGCCGAGCAGGAAGCGGGCCGGGTCGCGGATCAGCTTGAAGTTGTTGAGCATCGGCACCCCGGACGGACCCGGCGCGTCGATGCGCAGTGCGGTGTCGAAGAGCCCCACGCCGACCACACTCCCTTTCACGGGAGCCTATGGATGGCCATCGGCGGTGACCATCCGGCGAACGGCCGACGACGGTATGTGATGATCGAGCGCTGTGCCCCGTCTGATCCTCATCTGCGGTCTGCCCGGCGCCGGGAAGACGACCCTCGCCCGGCGGCTGGCGACCGCCGTACTTCCAGCCGCCGACCGCCGAGGAGCTCGCGCTGTTCGACGCGCCACCGGTGGAAGGTCAGCCGGTGAACCGTGCCGCGGACGCGCCCGACAGGTGACCCGGCGGCAGCTTCCGGCCGCAGACGACCAGCAGCAGGTCCTGCGCCAGGCCGCGCAGCGGCTCGCCGGCACCGGACGTCCAGTCCAGGTCGGTCGCCTCCAGCCGCACACCGTCGAGGTCGGCGCCGAAGTATGCCACGTTGCGCGGCCGCATCGAGCCCATGACGATCATGAGCCGGTCCGCGGGCACCCGCCGGTCCAGTCCGAGCGCGACCGTGCTGTCCAGGCCGTGGATCACCTCGTGCGACAGCGCCCCCACCGCCCCTCCGCCCGGCGGCGACCACGGGTGCGCCACGTTGTCCCGCAGCGACCGCAGCAGCTCCCCGGCCGGCATCCTGGCCGCGTCGCGGCGGGCGACCCGGTCCGCCATCGGGTTGAACCGGCCGCCGGAGCGCACCATCTCCCACACGAACCCGCCGGGCCCCATCCGGAACGGCATCGTCGTGTGCGCGAGGACCTCCCGCACCCGCCACCCGGCGCACAGCGACGGCGCGTCCCACTGCCCGGTGGTCAGCCCCGCGAACACCTCGGCCAGCTCCGAGCGCTCGGCCACCACGGCGGCCTCAGCTTGCGACATCCTCAACACCCTCCTCGGCACGGTTTCCGGAAGGTGGTACGTCCGGCGCCGGCGAGACTCATCGGTGGCGTGCGCGGGCCGGTTACACTCGCCAGTCATGACGACCTTGACCCACCGCCTCGCCACGGTCGCCGCCGCCCTGGTCATCGGGATGGGCGCGCTGACCGCGTGCAGCTCTGACAACGTGACGTGCTCGACCAACGCGTGCACCGTCACCTTCGACCGCGGGGTGGAGGCCGAGTCCAAGGTCCTCGGCGTCGACGTCAAGCTCATCGGCGTCGACAACGGCGTGGTGAAGGTCGACGTCGGCGGCACCACCGTGAGCGTGCCCGTCGACGGCACCGCCCAGGCCGAGGGCTTCAACATCACCGTGCAGAGCGTGACCGACTCCCAGGTCGTGGTCCGGGTCCAGACGAGCTGATCGCCGGCGACCGATAGGGTGGCCCGCGTGAACATCGTCGCCCTGGTCCTCGTCGGTCTCGTCGCCGCGCTCCACGCCTACTTCCTGGTGCTGGAGATGTTCCTGTGGACGGCGCCGCGGACCCGGGCGGCGTTCGGCACCACGGCCGAGTTCGCCGGGGCCAGCAAGGCGCTCGCCGCCAACCAGGGCCTCTACAACGGCTTCCTCGCGGCCGGCCTGGTCTACGGCATGATCGCCGGTGACCCGGTCGGCTTCGCGCTGCGCGTGTTCTTCCTGGTGTGCGTGATCGTCGCCGGGCTGTACGGCGCCGCCACCGCGAGCCGCCGCATCCTGCTCGTCCAGGCCCTCCCGGGCGCTCTCGCCCTGGCCGCGGTCCTGATCGCGCACTAGCGCGCATCGCCCGCGCGGCGCAACCGGGGACGGCTACGCTGCGTTAAGTGAAGATCACTCGCTGTCTGCTGGTCCTGAGTCTGAGCCTCACCCTCGGCGCGTGCGCCAAGAAGGACGAACCGGGCGGCGAGGGCACCGCCACCGGCGGGTTCAACGCCGGGCTCACCGAGGTCGTCAACCCCTCGGCCGCGGCGGGCGGGACCCTGAAGCTCGCCAGCGCGCACGACGTCGACTCGTGGGACCCGACCAGGTCCTACGTGACGGCGGTGTACAACCTGCAACGGCTGTACACGCGGACACTGCTGACACCGGACGCCAAACCGGGCGCCGACGGGCTGAAACTGGTGCCGGACCTCGCGGCGGCGGCACCGCAGATCTCCGCGGACGGGCTCACGTACACGTTCAAGCTGCGCGGCGGGGTGAAGTTCGAGGACGGCTCGCCGGTCACGTCGAAGGACGTGCGGCAGGGCATCGAGCGGCTCTTCGCACAGGAGGAGCTCAGCGGCGGGCCCACCTACCTGATCGACCAGCTCGACCAGGGCCAGAACTACCCCGGCCCGTGGGCGGACAGGTCCGGCCTCAGGAGCATCACGACACCCGACGACACGACGATCGCGTTCAAACTGGCGGCGCCGTTCGCGGACTTCCCCTACCTGCTCGCGATGGGCGTCGCCGCGCCGGTACCGGCGGCGAAGGACACGGGCGCGAAGTACGGCGACAAGCCGGTCTCCTCGGGGCCGTACAGGTTCGAGTCGATCGAGTTGGGGAAGAAGGCCGTCCTCGTCCGCAACGACCAGTGGGACCGGGCCACCGACACCGTGCGCCGGGCGCTGCCGGACCGCATCGAGCTGGTCATCGGCACCGACCCGAACGAGATCGACCAGCAGCTGCTCGACGGCGACCTCGACGCCGACGCCGGGCAGGGCGGGGTGCAGACCGGCACCCAGCCGAAGGTCCTGCTCGACGCCGCGCTGAAGGCCCGCACCGACGAGCCGACGACCGGGTTCACCCAGTACGCGGCGATGAGCACGAAGGTGCCGCCGTTCGACGACGTGCACTGCCGGCGGGCCGTGCAGTACGCGATCGACAAGACCAGCGTGCAGACCGCCCGCGGCGGGCCGGACGCCGGCGGCGACATCGCCGGGTCGATGCTGCCGCCGGGCATCCCCGGGCACGACTCGGCGCTCGACCCGTTCCAGACGAAGAGCGGCAAGCCGCAGCCGGCGAAGGCCAAGGAGGAGCTCGCCGCGTGCGGCAAGCCGGACGGCTTCGAGACGGTCATCGCGACCACCGACAGCCCGAAGGCGTCGAAGACCGCGGAGGCGATCCAGGCGGCCCTCGCCGCGGTCGGCATCAAGGCCCGCGTCGAGGCGTCCGACCCGTCGCTCTACGCCCGCTCGGTCGTCGGCTCCCCGTCGAACGTGCACTCCAAGGGGTACGGGCTGATCATGGGCGCCTGGTCGGCGGACTTCCCCACCGGGTACGGCTTCTACCCGACGCTCGTCGACGGGCGGCTGATCCTGCCCAGCGGCAACAACAACTACGCGGAGCTGTCCGACACGGCGATCAACGCCCTGATCGACCGGGCCCGTGGCACCACGGACCCGGCCGAGGGGGCGAAGCTGTGGTCGCAGGTCGACGCCGCGGTCATGGCGTCCGCGACGATGCTGCCGCTGACCTACGACAAGGTCCTCAACTACCGCAACCCGAGGCTCACCAACGTGTTCGTGAACCAGTACTACGGGATGTGGGACGTCACGGCGATGGGGGTCTCCTGAGCATCGCGTAGAGGGGCGGCCCGTCGCCGATGTGGAACGCCGAGGTGTCCGCGTAGCCGTGGCGGGCGTACAGCGCGGCGTTGCGCCGGCCGGTCGCCTCCAGGTAGGCGGGCAGCCCGTCGGCGTCGGTGACCCGGTGGTGCTCGCGCAGCAGGCGGCTGCCGAGCCCCCGGTTCTGCGCGGCGGGGACGACGCCGAGGAACGCGAGGTAGTCGTGGGTCAGCCCGTCCGGGTGGGCGGCCAGCATGTCCTCGTCGAGCTGGACGAAGCGGCCGGTCGCCGCGCCGCACGCCTCGGCCAGCCGCCGGTCGTAGCCGGCGATCTCGGGCTCGAACCTGCCGTCGAGGCGCACCCACGCGGCCACGGCCGACCCGTCGGCCGTCATGTGGACCGTGCCGTGCTCGACGAACCACGGCGTCACGAGGTCGAAGTAGCGGCGGTACACCTCCACCCGCTCCGCACGATCCGGCACGAGCCAGTGCGCGATGTCGGTGTCGTCGAGCGCCGCCGCGAGCACCGCCGCGACCGTGCCGGTGTCACCGGCCCCGGCGACTCGCACCGCCGGGGCCGTCGACGTGGAACTCATCGCGAGGGGCCCGACCGGTGGGCGGCCGGGGCCTCGTCCGGCTGGACGGTGAGCAGGGCCGCGTTCACGCCCTGGCCGATGCCACGGTACGTCTCGGGACTGCCCGACCGCAGGAAGGCCGCCCACGCGGCACCGACGAGCGCAGCCGCGAGGAACAGGCCCGGGAACAGGAAGCGCGGCAGCCCGGTCGGCGCGACGCCGAGCAGCGTGTCGAACTCCAGGACCGTCACGACCAGGACCGCCGCCAGCAGCACCGCGCCGACCGCCGGGGCGATGAACCGGCGCCACTGCGACACGTCGGCGATCTCGCCGGCGCGGTTGCGCAGGAAGAACGCCAGCACCGCCACCGACGTGACGGTCATCAGGATGAGCACGCCGAAGCCGCCGGTCACGGTCCACCAGAAGAACAGGTGCACGAACGGGTCGAGGCCGTCGCTCGCGGCGAACACGGCCAGGACGACGGCGGCCAGGATCGACTGCGTGATCGAGCCCCACAGCGGCGCCCGGAACCGCCGGCCGGTGGCGCCGAACCAGCTGAACAGGACCCGCTCCCGGCCGAGCGCGAACGTGTAGCGGGCCGCGGTGTTGTGGAACGCGAGCAGCGCGGCGAACAGGCTCGTCACGAACAGCACGTGGCCCAGGGTCAGCCAGATCTCCGCGAGGTGCGGGCTCACCAGCACGAACATCGTCTCGCTGGAGTTGTCGGTGGACAGGGCGATGATGTTGTCCGGCCCGGCGGCGACCGACATGGCCCACGAGCAGAACGCGTACAGCAGGCCGATGATGATCAGCGACAGGTAGGTGGCGCGGGGGATGTTCCGCTTCGCGTTGCGGGTCTCCTCGCTGTAGACGGCCGTCGACTCGAAGCCGACGAACCCGGCCACGGCCGTGGCGAGCGCCGCACCCGTGCCGGCGCTGAACAGCTGCGCGGGGTTGACGGTGTCGAACGTGACGTTGCCGCCGGCCGGGTGCGCCAGCTCCACGACCGAGAAGATCAGCGCGATGACCACCTCGGCGCCGAGCAGCACACCGAGCAGGATGCCGCTGAACTCGATGCTCAGCACGCCCAGGACGCCGATCACGGCCCACGCGACGAACGCGCACACCCACCACTCGACCTCGAGGTTCCACTGGGCCTTGAGCAGGCCGCTGAGCACCGGGCCGAAGCCGCCGAACAGGCCGATCTGCATGAAGTTGTAGGCGAGCACGGCGACCCCGGCGGCGCCGAGACCGGTCACCCGGCCCAGCCCCTGGGCGACGTAGGCATAGAACGCGCCGGAGTTCACGATGTGCCGGGACATCTCGGTGTACCCGACGCTGAACACGCCCAGGACGACGGCCATCGCGACGTACGCGACGGGAATGCCGAGCACACCGGTGACGGCCCAGCCGGCGGTCGCGCCGCCGGCGATGACGGTGAACGGCGCCGCGGCCGCGATCACCATCAGAATAACGGTGAGCACCGTCAGTTTGTTCTGATCCAGGGCAGAGTCGACCTTGCTGACGTAACCGCCTGTCGGCGGCGCGGTGGAGACAGGCATGACATCCTCCGGGGAAGCGGGATGGGGGTGTTTCAGCGTCCGTTCATCACCTTGTTGCCGATGACGACCCTCGTTTCCTGGATGAGGGTCTGCACATCCGCGTGGGACTGCTGGACGAGGTGCTCGAAGTACGCGGTCGCGGCCTGGCCACCGCCGTCGAGAATGATCGGCAGGAGACCGGTCGCATCGGCGATTCCGAGCAGATGCACGTCCTTCTGGTCGAGCGGCCGGCGTTGTGCCAGCGCGGTGCCGAGCCGCACCCTCGGCCACACGAAATCGTTCGTGTCGGTGGGCTGATAGAACGTGAAGCGGCGCAGCAGCCGCCGCCCTTCCTGCGGTATCACGTGATTCGCGGCGACCAGCCGGCGGGCGACCCGCTCATAGGCCTCCATCGACAGATACGTGAGCCAGGTGCGCACGTCGCGGGGCGTGCGCTCGCCGCGGATGTCGTCCAGGACCGCGTGCGCGACAGCGTCCCCGGGCGTGGATCCGCCGCGCACGGACAGCAGGCCGTCCTCGACGTTGAGGATGCCGGCCCAGCCCAGTTCGCCGATCAATGCGGACGCCAGACCGATTCGGGTGGCGTCCTCGGAAAGCCGCAGTGTGCCGCTGCGGTCGTCGTGGCAGAGTCGGAAGAAGTCGTCGGCGAGCGGCTCCCGGCGCACGTGGTCAGCAAGCAACCGCGTGCCATTCCCACTTGTGCCGCACAGCCGTCCCCCACGAATGCAGTCCGTGTTCAAGTCCGCCCAGCACCGTAGCGGTTCGCCACGACACACTTCAATCCCGGAGGATGTTTTAACCACCTCGAAACTTCGCACGAGGCATGACGCACGTCGATCACGAAGAATTCTGCACATGCAAGAACTACAGTGGATCTCATGGACGTATTCATGATCGCCGACCCCGGCGACGGGCCCTACGGCATCACGACCGGCCCGGACGGCGCGCTGTGGTGCACGCTGGTGCACGCCGGGGCGGTGGCCAGGATCGCCCTCGACGGCACCGCGACCCGCTTCGACCTGCCCGGTCCGGGACCGGCCCTGATCACCACCGCCGGTGACGCGCTGTGGTGCACGCTGCTGCGGACCGGCGCCCTCGGACGGCTCGACCCGTCCGGCGCCGCGTCACTGACCCCGGTGCCCGGCACTCAGGGCACGTACGGCATCGCCGACGGCCGGGACGGCGACATCTGGTACACCTCGATGCGACCGGCACACATCGGCCGCTTGTCCGCGGACGGGTCCGTTTCGGTCGTGCCGCTGCCGGAGGGCTCCATGCCGTCGATGCTGACGACCACCGCCGACGGCTCCGTGTGGTGCACGCTGAACCAGGCGCACGCGATCGCCCGGCTCACCCCGTCCGGCGAGCTCACCGTCCACCCGCTGCCGACCCGGGACGCCGCCCCGGTCGGCATCACCACCGGCACCGACGGGGCCGTCTGGTTCGTGGAGATCGCCGCCGGCCAGATCGGCCGCCTCACCCCGGACGGCAGGGTCACCGAGTTTCCCCTGCCGGACCGCGCCGCCCGCCCGCACGCCATCACCGCGGACCCGTCGGGCGGCTGCTGGTTCACCGAATGGGCCGGCAACCGCATCGGCCACATCACCCCGTCCGGCGACATCACCACCCACGACCTGCCGGTCCCGTCCGCCGAACCCCACGGCCTCACCGTCGCCCCCGACGGCACCGTCTGGACCGCCCTCGAAACCGGCGCCGTCGCCCGGCTCCAAAACGGCCCGCCGGCATGAACCGGCGGGCCGCTTTTCCGTGCTGACGCTTTTTCCGTGCTGACGCTTTTTCCGTGCTGACGCTTTTTCCGTGCTGACGCTCTTCCGTGCTGACGCTCTTCCGTGCTGACCGCTACGACAGGACGCGGAGCTGGACCGTGGTGGCCATGTTGGAGAGCTGGGCGAGGATCTCCGCCGGGTAGTCGATGGCGATGTCGGACAGCAGGTAGCCGAGCTCGCCGCGGGTCGCCAGGATCTGGCCCTCGACGTTGACCTTGTGGCCGGCGAAGATGCTGTTGACGTCGGCGAGGACGCCCGGCACGTTGTGGTGCAGCAGGGCGATGCGGTGGGTGTCGGGGGCCTGCTGCAGGTTGAGCGACGGCAGGTTGACGCTGAGCGTGGTGGAACCCTCCTGCACGTACTTGTGCAGCTTCTCCGCCACGAACGAGCCGATGTCGGACTGCGCCTCCTCGGTGGAGCCGCCGATGTGCGGGGTGAGGATGACGTTGGGCAGGCCGCGCAGCGCGGAGGTGAACTCGTCGCCCTTCGCCTTCGGCTCCTTCGGGAACACGTCGACGGCGGCGCCGGCCAGGTGCCCGTTCTCCAGGTGCTTGCGCAGCGCCTCGTGGTCGATGACGAAGCCGCGGCTCAGGTTGAGGAAGATGCTGCGGGGACGCATCCTGGCGAACTGCTCCTCGCCGAAGAAGCCGCTGTTGCCCGGGCGGCCGTCGACGTGCAAGGTGACGATGTCGGACTTCTCGAGCAGCTCGTCGAGCGTGTCGCAGCGTTGCGCGTTGCCCAGCGCGAGGCGGTCGGCGGTGTCGTAGAAATACACCTTGAGGCCCAGGTTCTCGGCGAGGACCGACAGCTGGGTGCCGATGTTGCCGTAGCCGACGATGCCGATCGAGCGGCCGCGCACCTCGTGGCTGCCCGCGGCGTCCTTGTCCCAGACGCCCGCGTGCATGCCGGTGTTCTTCTCCGTCAGCCGCCGGGTCAGGGCGATGATCTCCGCGACGGCGAGCTCGACGACGCTGCGTGTGTTGGAGAACGGCGCGTTGAAGACCGCGATGCCGGACTCGGCGGCGGCGCGCAGGTCGATCTGGTCGGTGCCGATGCAGAACGCGCCGATCGCCCGCAGGTGCGGCGCCGCGGCCAGGGCGGCGGCGCTCACCTGCGTCTTGGACCGGATGCCCAGCAGGTGGACCCCGTCGAGCCTGGCGATCAGCTCGTCCTCGTCGAGCGCACGCCCGAGGGTCTCGACCTCATATCCCTCGGACCGCATCCGCTCGACCGCGACGGGGTGGATGTTTTCGAGGAACAGGACCCGCACGGGGTCGCTCTGGGATGTCAATGCCTGCACCCCACCTACCCTAAGTGACCTCACGTGTCACTGGTACGTGACCCGCGACTCGTCCCGCCCTGTGCGACCGCGTGCCGCTCCTGCAGCTTCGCCCGGATCTCCTCCGGCGTGTACGCCCTGCGCCGGCGCTCCGCCCGCGCGACCACCACCCCGGTCGCCGCGACACCCACGACACCGGCCAGGCCGAGGACCTTCCACCACTTCGCCTTCATGGGCCTCTAGGGTACTGGTCGTGCAGGGAGCTATCGATCTCGACGACGCCGTCCGCATGACCCGTACGGGCGACCTCTGGGTGTTCCGGGGCCGCTCCAGGGCCGACCGGGCGATCCAGACGCTGACCAACAGCCCCGTCAACCACGTCGGCATGGCGGTCGTCCTCGACGACCTGCCCCCGCTCATGTGGCACGCCGAGCTGGGCAGATCCCTTCCCGACATGTGGACAGGGGGCCATCAGCGCGGGGTCCAGCTGCACGACCTGCGCGACGCCGTGCTCGTGTGGGGTCGCCGGTACGGCCAGCGCCCCTGGCTCCGCCAGCTGCACCACGACGTCACCCCCGCGATGGAGGAGGCGGTCCTGCGCACCATCGCCCGCCTCGACGGCACCCCGTTCCCGTCGACCGCCCGGCTCGCCGGCCGCTGGTTCCAGGGCCGCGTGCCGAACATCCGCAAACGCAACGACTCGTCCCTCGAAACGGCCTACTGCGCCGAGGTCGTCGCCGTCACGTACGAGGAGATGGGCCTGCTCCCCACGGGCCGCCGGGCCAACTGGTACGACCCCGGCAAGTTCTGGAGCGGCGACGACCTCGACCTGCTGCACGGCGCCACCCTCGGCGACGAGATCGCCGTCACCCTCCCGCCGGCCTGACCGGCACCTACGGGCGGCGCCTGACGAGCAGGACGACCAGCACGACCACAGCGATCGTGACGGCGGTGCAGAGACCGCACACGACCAGCAGATGCCACGGTTTCAGTGCGCCCATCAGGTGCTCGCTCCCGTCGTGGGTGACCTGCCGGTCGTCGCCGGCGGGGGGTGTGCGTTCGGGCGGGCGGGCCTAGCCGGGGAGCTTGACGGTCGGGTCGTCCGGCGGCGGGGTGGGGCGGCGCGTCGCCAGCTCGTCGGCGGAGAGGCGGACCGTGGCCTGCTCACCGGCCGGCGGTTGCTGCGAGGCGAGGCGGTGGGTGGCGAGCTCGTCGGCGGTCAGGTCGACGGTGACCTGCTCATCGGTCGGCGATGCCTGCGGCGTGACGGCGGACGGGGCGCCGGCCGGGAGCGGCGCGGCGGCTGCGGCGGCGGGCACGACGGGCACCTGGCCGGTGTCCTCCTCGTCGTCCTCGAAGGACGGGACGGTCTGGGGGACGACGCGGTGGGTGGTGGCGAGGACCGCGGCGACGATCAGGCCCGCGGTGCCGGCGATGCCGAGGGCGCCGCCCGCGTACGCGGCGAAGAGCCGGCGGCGGCTCAGCTCGTCGACCGCGACGTCGAGGGCCTGGCTCGTCAGGTAGAGGGCGAGGGCGGCGCCGGCGAGCAGACCCAGGGAGATGAGGGTGAGGAAGACGGTGGCGTACGTGCTGGGCGGGCCGTACTCGACGCCGCCGTGACGGCGCTGGACGAGGATGATGAAGACGCTCGCCGCGGCGGCCCAGGCGCCGACGATGAGCAGGGCGGCGACGGCGTCGCTGGGGCGGTGCCAGCCGGCGGAGAGGGTGGCGACGCCGGCGAGGGCGGCGAAGGCCGCGGCGACGATCGCGCCGGTCGCGCGGACCTTCGCCGGCAGGACCAGGACGAACGCGACGGCGACCGAGGCGGCGATCGTGGTGTGGCCGCTGGGGAGGCTGTTGCCGACGCCGGCGCGTTCCAGGTCGACGCCGAGGTCGGGGCGGTCGATGAGGGCCTTGAAGAGCTGGGTCGTCACGTTGGCGCCGCCGATGAGCAGGACCGCGCCGACGGCGAGGGCGACGCGGCGGCGGATGAGGGCGATGAACCCCACGACGACCGTGGCGACGGTCAGCGACAGCACGGAGATGCCGTTGAGGACCCGGTCGACGATCGTCTCGACGCGGGCGCGGCCGATGCTGTTGCCGGTGATGGCGACGTAGTCCAGCAGCTGGCCGTGCTCGGTCTGCACGAAGAACTGCCAGACGCGGGTGGCGCCGTAGGCCTCCGCGGCGCCGAGGATCAGCAGCCACACCAGCAGCCCGAACGGCCATCCACGCATGGCGAGCAACATAGCCGATCGACGGAAGAACCAAACGTCGGCCGGGAGGGTGACCGGTGCAGTCGCGCCATCCCGGCAGCCTCCGGATGCGTGGACGCGCGCCGATCGGGGTACATGGGTCGTTGCTGTCCACGAGGTGGAGGAGGCGGGATGATCACCAGGATGCGACCGGCCGGGGTGCTGGTCGGCTATGCGGTCCAGGCCGTCGACGGCCTGGTCGGCACGATCGACCGTGGCACGTACGACCGTGGCCGCCTCGTCGTGATGGCCGTGACGGGCGAGCCGGTGACCCTGCCGGTCGACGCCGTCCAGCGCATCGACCACCCGGGCCGGACCGTCTACCTCGGCGTGCCCCGAGCCTCCGTGAAGGCCTGACCAGGCGCGCTCGCTGCCGTCAGGCACAGCCACCCGCGCACCCGCTCCCGTCAGAGCACAGCCACCCGCCGCCCGCTCCCGTCAGAGCACAGCCACCCGCCGCCCGCTCCCGTCAGGGCACAGCGACCCGCGCGCTCGTTCCCGTCAGGGCACAGCCACCCGCCGCCCGCTCCCGGCAAGGCACAGCCACCCGAGGGCGGGACCGCGGAAGCGCGCTACGCGCCCAGCAGGAGCGCGGCCGTGGCGAGGGCGGTGCCGGCGACGGCGACGGCGGCGCCGCTGAGCAGGAACCGCACCGGCGGCACCGGCACGTCGGCGGCCCGGCAGCGCTCCCACCACAGCAGCGTGGCCAGCGACGCCCACGGCGCCGCGAGGGGACCGACGTTGACGCCGATGAGCAGGGCGAGCAGCTGGGTGCGCTGACCGGGCCCGATGCCGCCCTCGCCGGCGATGTACGCCGGAAGGTTGTTGACCAGGTTCGCCAGGCCCATCCCGGTCGCGGCGGCCCGGAACGCGC
Organism: Dactylosporangium sp. NPDC005555; assembly: GCF_040605635.1. Taxonomy (NCBI): domain Bacteria; kingdom Bacillati; phylum Actinomycetota; class Actinomycetes; order Micromonosporales; family Micromonosporaceae; genus Dactylosporangium; species Dactylosporangium sp. NPDC005555. The sequence goes on along the minus strand of NZ_JBEXDG010000017.1, from coordinate 84,697 downwards.
CCGCGGTGCCGCCGCCGGAGCCGATGAGCGTGGCCGCGAACCGGTCCAGGCCGTGCGCGCCGAGGGTCTCCACGACGAGGAACATCCCGGTCACGAACACCAGCAGCCGCCACGGCAGCAGCCCGGGGCGCAGCGCCGCCCGGTCCCGCCACGCGAACGCCCCGACGACGACGAGTGCGGCGGCCCCGGACGCCAGCCACAGCGGCACCTCCAGGAGCACACCCGCCACGAACACCAGGCATGCGCCGAGGGCCACCCGGAACAGCAGGAGGTCCCGGGGGCGGTGCGCCGGCGGCGGCGTGAACCGTCGGGCCGTGCCGCGCCAGTACGCCAGCCACAACGCGACGGCGGTGACCCCGATCGCGGCCAGTTGCGGCAGCCACATCCGCCCGGCGAACCCGACGGGCCCCAGGCCGACGTGTCCCGCGGCGAGGAGGTTCGTCAGGTTGGAGACGGGCAGCAGCAGGCTCGCGGTGTTCGCCAGCCACACGGTCGTCACCGCCAGGGGCAGCGGGGGCAGGCCGAGGCGCCGGGCCAGGGCCAGCATCACCGGGGTGAGCAGCACCGCGGTCGTGTCGAGGTTGAGCGTGACGGTCGTGAGTGCCGCGAAGCCCACGCACACCGCGAACAGGGCCACGGTCCGCCCGCGGGCGAGCGTGGCGAGCCGGTCGGCGAGGACGTCGAAGACCTCGGCCCGCGCGGTCAGCTCCGCGAGGATGATGACCGCGCCGAGGAACGCCAGCAGCGGCGCGATCCGGCGGACCGTCGCCTCCGCCTCGCCCACCGGCAGCAGTCCGGCCGCGACGGCGGCGGCCCCGGCGGCGAACAATCCGATCCCGACCCAGTCGAGCACATGCAGACGCCTCATCGCGGGTGATCTTCGCACTGAGCGGGGCGGACCGCACGGCAGGGCCGCCGCTCAAGCGCGCGGGTGCGCCGCTCAAGCGCGCGCGGGTGCGCCGCTCAAGCGCGTCGTGCCCCGGAGTCCTCGGTGTCGGGTTCGGTGAGCGACGCGTTCGTCCAGCGCAGCGCTGCCAGCATGTGGCCGGCGAGGTCCGGGACGACGGCGACGGGCGCGTCCCGCTGATACGTGCGGACCTCCGTCAGCACGGCACCGAGCTCCCCCCGGCCGTGCACGACGGCCTCGCTGACGTCCTCGGTGAGCGGCAGCTGGTCGGTGAGCTCGCCGGCGGGCCGGCCGAGCAGGTCGCCGAGCGCCGACAGCAGCCCGACGGTGAACGCCGCCGGGCCCGGGGCGCCGCGCCGCTCCGCGACGGTCTGGCACATGCGGGCCCGCACGACCGCGTCGGTGAGCTGCGCCTCGTCGCCGTCGGCGAGGTCCGCGACCATCATCAGCGTCGCCCACTGCCGCACCTGCGGGATGCCGAGCATCACCACGGCCTGGAAGATCGAGGAGACCGGCTGCGGCAGGCCGTTGGAGGCGGCGTTGACGCCGCGCAGGACGCGGACGGCGAGCGCCGGGTCGCGTTCGATGGTGTCGACGGCCCGGTCGAGGTCGACCTCGTCGGCGGCGAGCTCGGCGAGCAACCGCATGCGGGCCACCCGCGACGGGCTCAGCGTGTGCGTGGTGATGAGGTGCGGCCGGCTGAGCACGTGCCCCTGGAACAGCTGGAACTGCAGCCTGCGGGCCATTTCCAGCAGTTCCTGCGTCTCGACGCGCTGGGCGACGAGCCGGATCCGGGGGAAGCGGCGGCACTGCCCGGCCACGGCGTTGATCGCCGCCCGGTCGCCGGCCAGCATGTTGACCTTCACGTAGTGCGCGTACGGCAGCAGCCGGGCCCTGGACGTGTCGCCGGCGAAGTCGTCGACGGCGACGCGGTGGCCCTGCTCGACGAGCCGCCCGACGCCGTCGAGGACCTCGTCGTCGACGGCGACGTCCGCCATCAGCTCCAGCCCCACCGACCCGGGCGGGAACGGCAGCGGCAGCTCCCCCACGATGAACTCGCGGGTCAGGTTGATGAAACAGCGCCGGTCGCCGACGAGCTCGGCGATGCCGAACGCGGTGAACGCCTCCACGATGACCCTGCTGGTCGCGGCGCTGTCTCGGGCGGTGGCGTGCATCGCCTCCGGGCCGTCGCGGAACAGCAGCTCGTAGGCGGCGACGTGGCCGTGCTTGTCGTAGAGCGCCTGCCGGCCGATGTGTACGGGTCGCGTGCTGTCCACGGCCACCTATCGGCAGTCCGGGCGGCCGGTTGCGCGTTTTCCGGCGTCGCGCCGGTCTCCCACCGCGCGCCTCACGGCAGCCCGGGGCGGTCCCCCGGCGCTCACGGCGCCGCGAGGCGGACTCCCGGCGCTCACGGCAGCGGTGGCGGGCTCCCGCCGCTCACGGCAGCGCGGTGGCGGGCTCCCGGCGCTCACGGCGTCGCGGGGCGGGCTCTCGGCGGGATGATGTGGCCGGTGTACGCCACGGCGTCGAGATACGCCCGTGCCGTCTCCTCCACGGGAAGGGGCGCGGCGAGCAGCATGGGCAGGTCGGACGCCTCGTACGCGGCGACGAGCGACAGCAGTTCACCGAGCGGCCCCGCGCCCTCGACGAGCGCCCCGGTGACCTCGTGGCTGAGCGAGAGCCGCGTCGCGAGACCGGCCGCGCCCTGCCCGAGCAGTTCCGCGACGGCGGAGACGAGACCGACGGTGAAGGCGGGCTCCGGTGGCACGCCCATCCGCTCGGCGATGTTCTGGCACATGCGGGCCCGGGTGATCGCGCCGGACAGCTGCGACGCGCCGGGGTCGTCGAGGTCGCTGACCAGCATCAGGGTGGCCCAGTCGCGGAGCCGGTCGACGCCGAGCAGCAGCACCGCCTCGTGGACGGACGACACCTTCACGGGCAGGCCGAGCGCGTCGGCGTTCGCGGCCGCCATGAGCCGCAGGCTGAGCGCCGGGTCGCTGGTGACCAGGCCGACGACCCGGTTGAGCGGGATGCTCGGGCCGACGAGGAGGCTGAGCAGCTCGACCCGGGCAAGCCGGGACGGCGACAGGGCGGCGGTGGACACGACCTGGGGGCGGCCCAGCACGTACCCCTGGAAGAGGTCGAACCCGAGCGCCCTGGTGTGCTCCAGCTGTTCGGCCGTTTCCAGGCGTTCCGCGATGAGGGTGAGGCCGGGGTACCTGCGGCAGCGTTCGACGGTGGCGACGAGCTCGTCCGGCGGCGTCTCCAGCACGTCGATCTTCACGTAGGCGGCGAGTTCGAGCAGCGGCTCGTGGCCGAGGCCGAACACGTAGTCGTCCAGGGCGATCCGGTACCCCTGCGCGACGAGTCTCCCGACGGCGGCGACCACCACGTCGTCGATCGTGACGGTCTCGAGGATCTCCAGGACGACCTGCTCGTGGTCGAACGGCAGCGGCAGGTCGCCGACGAGGAACTCGCGGGTCAGGTTGACGAAGCACAGCCCGCGCCCGCACAGGTGCTCGATCCCGATCTCGGTGAAGGCGGTGATGAGCACTCGGCTGGTGGCGTACGCGCCGCGCTCGTCGGCCTCCACCGCCCCGGCGTCGCCTCGGAAGAGCAACTCGTAGCCGTGGACGTCGCCGTGCCGGTCGAAGATCGGCTGACGTCCGACGTGCACTGCGCCGGAAGGGGGGAACATACCGCACACATCGACTCCGGCGGCGCGACAATGACCCCTTTGCCGCGGAAATGTTCCCGCGCCTCAGGCGGCGCCGGCCATCGCGTGGATCTTCCAGCCGTGGTCGGGGAAGCCGGCCGCGTCGGCGACGTGCGCGCTGGCGGTGTTGGCCGGGTCGTGCAGGTAGACGGCGACGGCGCCACCGTCGACGATGCGCCGGGCCGCCCGCGCGACCAGCCGCCTGGCCAGACCCTGTCCGCGGGCGCGTTCGTCGGTGCCGACGGAGATCTCGGCACCGGAGGCGTCGTGCGGCTTCAGCCCGACACCGGCGAGATAGGCGCCGTCCGGGTCGCGGGCGACGAGCACCTCACCCGGGAAGGGGCGCAGCCAGCCGGGGATGCCGGGGCCGTCGGACGGCTCCCACTCCCCCACCTCCGGCAGCGCCGCCGGGGTCCGCGACCAGCGGAACACCCCGGTGAAGCACACCTGCTCCGGGCGCCCCAGCAGCCGCGGCAGCCTTGCTGCGAGGACGTCGGCCACCTCGCCGGGGGCGAGGCCGTCCACCAGGCCGGCGACCGCGTCGCGGTGCGCGGGCGGCACCGACAGCACCCCGCGCCCGTCCGCGTCGGTGACGCCGAGCGCGAGCTGCTCGGCGCCGTCCCAGCGGGGCCTGTCCCGGGCCGGATGCCCGACCACGGTGATCCCCCGCGCCGGGGGCGGGGGCCACGCACCGAGCCAGACCTGCAGGAACCTCGTCAGCACCAGCGCCTCCGCGGAAAAGACCGAGAGCCACATCCTAGGCTCTCGATCTTTCTTCCAAGGCCCCTCCAAGGCCCTGCAAGGCCCTGCACGGCCCTGTCAGCCGACGGTGAGGACCTCCCGCTGGGGCACCGCCGCGACCCCGGCGGCGAAGTTGCCCTGGACCTGCGCCGCCTCGGCCGAGCTCGGGTTGGCGTTCGTGCACGACACCGGCGCGCTGCTGCCCGACATCAGGTCGGAGCACAGCCCGGTCCGGCGGTCCGGCAGGCCCAGGATGTGGCCGAACTCGTGCGTCGCGATCCGCAGCGGGTAGTAGCCGTCGACGACGGCCTCGCGACCCATGTACCAGCGGCCGTTGCCGAGGCCCGTCGAATACGTTCTGGGCCAGCCGTTGTCGGCGTAGACCCTGATGTTGGGCGTCCGGCCGGCGGTGACGGGCACCAGCCTGACGTTGCTGACCCGGCCGTTCCAGACGGTGGCCGCCTGGTTGACCACGGCCACGAACTCCTGCGCCTGGCTCGCGTCGTAGTAGAGGGTACGGGTGGCCGCGTGCGCGGGCACCGCGCCGACCAACTGCACGCCGACCAGCGCCGCAATGGCGAGCAGCACGGTGGCGAATCTGCGTCTGACCATGGACCCGAGGTTAGCGGTTCATTGCCATTCGTCGATATATACCAGTCGGCTCATACCGGGGACACAGCAGGGCCGGCCGCACCCCGGGCAGCGGTCAGACGCGGACCCTGGCGCTCGACGGGTCGTACATCGGCCGCAGCGACGCACGGATCGGATACTCGCGATCCGCGACCACCACCGTCAGCGCCCCGCCGTCCAGCCAGGCCTGGTCGAGGACGTCGCCGCCCGCGTCGAGGAACGCGAGGCCGACGGCGCCGCCGAGGGTGTGGCCGTAGGACGCGGCGCGGACGTAGCCGACGTCGCGGCCGTCGCGGCGGACGACCTCGCCGTGGAAGAGCAGCGCCGCCGGGTCGGTCACCAGGATCTGCACCAGGCGCCGGGTCGGGGGTCCCGCGTCGCGCAGGGCGAGGACCGCGTCGCGGCCGATGAACGACGGCTTGTCGAACGCGACCGCGAACCCGAGGCCCGCCGACAGCGGGTCGTCGGTGTTGTCGATGTCGTGGCCGTAGTCGCGGTACGCCTTCTCCAGCCGCAGGCTGGCGAGGGCCTTGAGGCCGGCGTGCCCGGCACCGCCCGCCGCCACGAGCCGGTCGTACACGTGGACCGCCTGCTCGGTGGGGATGTAGAGCTCGTAGCCGAGCTCGCCGACGTACGTGATGCGCAGGCACAGCACGCGGGCGTAGCCGATCTCGATCTCGCGCGCGCCGCGGAAGGGCATCGTCACGTCGGTGTCGCTCACGGCCTGCAGCAGCTCGCGGGACCGCGGGCCCTGGAGGTTGAGCTGGGCCCACCCGGAGGTGACGTCGGTGACGGCGGCGCCGTGCCCTTCGGTGTGCCGCCGCAGGCGGGCCAGGACGTGCCGGTGCGCGGTGTCGGACGCGACGACCCAGAACCGGTCCTCGTCCAGCTCGGTGACGGTGAGGTCGGCCTCGATGGTGCCGCGCTCGTTGAGCCACTGCGTGTAGGTGACGAGGCCGCTGCCGGTGACCCGGTTCGCCGACAGCCGCTCCAGGACGGCGCCGGCGTCGCGGCCCTGCACGAGGAACTTCGCCATGAACGACATGTCCATGACCGCGACATCCTCGCGGACCGCGCGGTGCTCGGCCGCCCACTGCGGGAACCATTCCGGCCGGGCCCACGACGGCTCGGGGTCGCTCGTGACGCCGTACACGTCGGGCATCTCCCAGCCGGAGACGTCGCGCAGGTACGGGTCGTGCCGCGCCAGGCGGTCGTGCAGCGGGGACCGGCGGGCGCCGCGGGCCGAGCGCATCGCCTTGTTCGGGTAGTGGGTCTGGTAGACCATGCCGAGCGCCTCGACGGTGCGTTCCGAGCGGTACCGCAGGTTGCGCTGGTAGGGCTGCAGCCGGTCGATGTGCATGCCGGTCACGTCGACGTCGGGCTCGCCGGTGGCGATCCAGTGCGCGAGGGCCCGGCCGATGCCGCCGCCGGTGAGGATGCCGATCGAGTTGAGCCCGGCGGCGACGAAGTACCCCCGCAGCTCCGGCGACTCACCGAAGATCGGCGCCAGGTCGGGGGTGAAGCTCTCCGGGCCGCAGAAGAACGTCCGGACGCCGGCGGTCGCGGTGACCGGGATGCGGTCCATCGCCGCCTCCAGGTAGGGCGCCATCCGGTCCCAGTCCGGCGGCAGCGTGCCGAACGAGAAGTCGTCCGGCACCCGCTCGACGCTCCACGGCGCCGCCTGTCCCTCGAAGAGGCCGATCATGAGCCCGCCGCCCTCCTCGCGGAAGTACCCGTAGGCGCCGGGGTCCTCCAGCACGGGCAGCCCGGCGTGGACCCCGTCGATCGGCTCGGTGATCAGGTAGTAGTGCTCGGCGGCCTGGAGGGGGACGCTGACCCCGGCCTCCTCGCCGAGCTGCCGGGCCCACATGCCGGCGCAGTTGACCACGACCTCGGCCTCGACGTCGCCGTACGGCGTGCGCACCCCGGTCACGGTGCCGCGGTGCTTCAGGACGCCGGTGACCGGGACCTGCTCGAGGATCCGGGCGCCGCGCTGCCGGGCGCCCTTCGCCAGGGACATGGTGACGTCGACCGGGTTGGCGCGGCCGTCCTCGGCGACGTAGAAGCCCGCGAGGACGTCGTCGACCCGCGCCAGGGGGAACAGGTCGAGGACCTCCTTCGGGGAGATCTCGTGGACGTCGACGCCGACGTGCCGGTTGAACGCGGCGACCCGCCGGTACTCCTCCAGGCGGCCCGGGTCGGCGGCGAGCTCGATGAACCCGCACTGCCGCAGGCCGGTGGACAGGCCCGTCTCCGCCTCCAGGGACGCGTACAGGTCGCGGGTGTACTGCCGCATCCGCGTCGACGTCTCCGACAGCGACCCGAACGTCACCATCAGCCCGGCCGCGTGCCAGGTGGTGCCGGCGGTCAGCCGGTCCCGCTCCAGCAGCAGCACGTCGGTGACGCCCTGCTTCGCCAGGTGATAGGCGACCGACGTGCCGATCACCCCACCGCCGATCACGACGACTCGGGCCCGCTGTGGAAGTTGCATCCTGAGAGACTATTCGCCATGACTGTCGTCGTGATCGGGGCGGGCGTGGCCGGGCTGGCCTGCGCCCGGGTGCTGCACGACGCCGGCGTCGCGGTGCGGGTCCTGGAGCGGGCCGCGGCGCCCGGCGGCCGGCTCGGCGGCGACGTCGTCGACGGCCGGCCCGTCGACCTGGGCGCCGCCTACTTCACCGCGTCGGACCCCGGCTTCGCGGCCGTCGTCGAGGGGTGGCACGCCGCCGGCCTGGTGCACCCCTGGTCCGGGGATTTCCGGGTGTACGGGCCCGCTCCCGCCGGACGGACACAGCCGGTGCGATGGGCCGCGCCCGGCGGGCTGGCCGCTCTGGCCGCCGAACTCGCGGCGGGGCTGGACGTCACCTGTGGAGTGGCTGTCAAAGACCTGACAGTTTTCGATGGCCCGGTCGTCCTGGCGATGCCGGCACCACAGGCGGCCGAGGTGCTGCCCGCCGCAGCCGGGCTCGCCGCCGCCCAGGACTGGCAGCCGTCCCTGGCCGTCGCGCTGCGCTACGGCCGCCAGGACTGGAAGCCGCTGACCGGCGCTTTCGTCAACGATCACCCCGTGCTCACCACGCTGTGCGACGACGGGTCGCGGCGCGGCGACGGCGCCCCGGTGCTGGTGGCGCACACCACACCCGCGTTCGCCATCGAATCGGCCGCCGGCGACGTTGAGGCCGCCGTGAGGGAACTGCTGGATCTGCCCCGGGCCGCGGTCGCCGTGGCTGTCCGGCGCTGGCCGCACGCCCGCCCCTCCCGGCCCTCCGACTCAGCGTTTGCGCAGGTGGAGGGCGTGTATCTGGCAGGCGACGGATTCGGGCGGCCCAGGGTCGAGGCGGCGTGGCTATCCGGCCGTTCGGTTGCTCGCGCAATGCTCGATTACCAGAATCCGAAAACTCCACGAACGGCCAGCCGGGCGAGGTAGCCTCGTGGGCGCCAACGCTGTTGATATGTCCACAGTGGACCGATTCGGTCCCCGTGCCATTCATTCATGTCGGTCGGGGAACACATCCGAGGCCGGCGGCGTTCGTTACACAACCACAGTCACCAAGAGAGGGTGAACGCCATGGCCATCAGCACCGACTACGACGCGCCACGCCACCCCGTCGGCACCGACCTCGCCGAGGACAGCCTCGAGGAGCTCACCGCCAGGCGGGCAAATGCCCAGTCGCCGTCCGTCGACGTCGACGAGAGCGACACCGGTTTCGAGCTGCCCGGGGCGGAGCTGCCCGACGAGGAGCTCACCGTTCCGGTGGTCCCGATGCGGCTGGACGAGTTCCGCTGCTCCAGCTGCTTCCTCGTGCACCACCGCAGTCAGCTCTCCCGCGAGAAGAACGGCGCTCCGGTCTGCCGCGAGTGCGACTGACCCGGGAGCTGCCGGAAGGGCGTGACAGCTACCGGTGGGGTCCCTGACCGTTTCAGGGGCGGCGGGCCGGCACCCGGGCACGGGTCAGGTCCTCCGCCACCACGACCTCACCATCGAACGCGTTCGCCGCCTCCTCGTGAAACCGCGCCGGGTCGTCGTAACGCTGCGAGAAATGGGTGAGCACGAGGGTGCGCACCCCGCACTCGGCCGCGACCCGGGCCGCCTGACCAGCCGTCAGGTGCCCGTGCGCCGCGGCCAGACCGGCGTCGGCGTCAAGGTAGGTGGACTCGATCACGAGCATGTCGGCGCCGTCGGCCAGGGCGTACACGCCGTCGCACAGCCGCGTGTCCATCACGAACGCGAACCGCTGGCCGGGACGCGGCACGCTGACCTCCTCGACGGTCACCGCCCGGCCGTCGACCGTGACGGTGCCGTCCCGCCGCAGCGCGCCGACCGCGGGGCCCGTGACACCGTGCTGGTCGAGCTTCTCCGGGAGCATCCGCCGGCCGTCGGCTTCGGTCAGCCGATAGCCGTACGTGTCGATGCCGTGGTCGAGAGCTCTCGCCTCCAGCTCCCACTTCGGACTTTTCGCGATAAGTCCGCCTTTGTCGACAGGCGCGGGGTGAATGTCCGCGACGTCGTAGAAAACGGACGCGTGGCGCAGCCGGTCGAAGAACTCCTGCCCGCTCGCCGGGTAGTGCGCGGTGACCCGGTGCGGCGCGCTGTCGAGGGAGATCCGCTGGATGATCCCCGGCAGGCCCAGGCAGTGGTCGCCGTGGAAGTGCGTGACACAGATCCGCGTGATGTCGGTCGCCGACACCCCCGCGTGCGACATCTGCCGCTGGGTGCCGTCACCCGGATCGAAGAGGATGCCCTCGTCGTCCCACCGCAGGAAATACCCGTTGTGGTTCCGCGTCCTGGTCGGCACCTGGCTACTGGTGCCCAGCACCACGAGCTCCCGCACCTGCACTCCTCTGCGGCAAGGCCGTAAGAACAGTGGGGGTTCCCACCCACACCCCCATGCGACGCTGCGCGCCGCACTCGAACCCTTCCGGGGACCCTACAGTTACGCCATGGTCGATGACTCCTCATTTGCGCTCGTGCTCGGTGGCGGCGGCATCACCGGCGTCGCCTGGGAGATCGGCATCCTCACCGGCCTCGCTGCCTCTGGCGTCGACCTGACCCGCGCGGCCCTGGTCGTCGGGACCTCCGCCGGGTCGGTCGTCGCCGCGCAGATCACCAGCGGCATGCCGCTCCCCCAGCTCTACGAACGCCAGCTCGCACCCGCCACGGGTGAGATCGCCTCGAAGTTCGGGGTCGGGACGATGCTCCGGTACGCGGCGGCCGGCCTGCGACCCGGCGACGACCGGCAGGCGTTGCGCAAGCTGGGGCACGCCGCGCTGACCGCGGACACCGTCCCCGAGCAGGCCCGCCGCGACGTCATCGCCGGGCGCCTGCCCAGCCACGACTGGCCCGCCTCGCCCCGCCTGCTGATCACCGCCGTCGACGCCGAGACCGGGGAGGAGGTCGCCTTCGACCGCGGCAGCGGCGTCGACCTGGTCTCCGCCGTCACCGCCAGCTGCGCCGTGCCGATCGTCTGGCCGGTCGTCACCATCGACGGCCGGCGGTACATGGACGGCGGCTCGCGCTCCGCCGCCAACGCCCACCTCGCGAAGGGCTACGACCGGGTGATCGTCCTCGCCCCCACGACGGCCTCGCTGCGCCGGTCCGGCCGGGTCGCCGCCGAGCTCGCCGCCCTCGGCGCGCACGTCCGCTCGGCCGTCGTCTCCCCCGACGCCGAGGCGAGGACCGCGATCGGCCGCAACGTCCTCGACCCGGCCCGCCGCGCCCCCGCCGCCGAGACCGGCCGCCGCCAGTCCGCGACCGCCGTGGAAGCGGTCACCGCCGTGCTGGCCCCCTGAGATCCCGCCGGGTGGTCAGCCGGCCGGGGCGGTGGGGGCGGTGCCGCAGATGAAGCGGGGCTCCGGGTCGTAGCGCCAGGCGAAGCGTTCGCGGCGGATCTCCTTGCCGTCCTGCTTGAAGACGCGGAAGGCCTCCTGGGCGAACCCTGGCAGCCCGTCGGTCGGATTGCAGTCGGGCTCGCGCAGGTACGTCGTCGTCGGCTGGACCGTCTTCGTCCGCGGCCCGTACTCCAGGGCGATGTCGTAGCGTTTCGTGCCGTACAGGGTGACGGTGATCGACGTGTCGGTGGTGGCGGTGTCGATGAGCACCCCCGTCGGCGAGTCGTTGCGGAAGCGCAGGTCCAGCGACGGGTACACCACGGTCGCCTCGATCACCGACGGGTAGCGGTCGAACCAGTAGGTGTGCGGCCGGTGCTCGACATCCTGGAGGCCTGCGTAGAAGACGGCGTTGAACAGGGTCGTCGCGACCTGGGAGACGCCACCGCCCGGCGAGTTCTTGATCTTCCCGTCCTCGATGCCGGGGGCGTCGACGTAGCCCTTCGCGTGGGTGCGCTGGCCGACGTGGCCGTTGAGGGAGAACGTCTGCTCCGGCAGGACGACGGCGCCGCGCAGCGCCTCCGCCATGGTGCGGATGTTGACGACGCGGGGCTGCCCGGCGACGAACTTCGTGGTGAAGGACGACAGCTGCTCCTTCACGCCGAGGCCGCCCAGCCGCGTCGCGGACACCGCGGCCGGTTTGGCGGTGAGCCCGACGTCGACCCGGCGCGGTGTCGCCGACGTGCGCAGCGCCGCCAGGATCGCCGGGGTGGCGCCGGCGAGGTCGGCCTGCTGCCCGTCGACCTGCGGCCGGACGACGGGGCGGCCCTGCTCGACGGTGAACGTCGCGTCGGTCGCCGCGACCTCCATCTTGCCGAACGCCGGCACCGCCTTGCGGAGCGCGTCGGTGTCCAGGGACGGCTGGACGAGGCCGTCGGCGTCGGACTCCAGCTTCAGCGCCGCCGCGATCGCCGTCGCCGGGACCGTGACCTCGCCGCGGGGTGTGACGACGACGAGGGGCGCGGCGACGGCGGGCGTCGCGAGTTCGGCGACGAGCCGGTCGACGTCGGCCTTCGTGCTGCGCGGCACGAGGTCCACGACCGGGAACTCGACGGTGCCCTCGCGCAGCCAGCCCGCCTCCATGACCGCGGCGACCTCGCGCCGGTCGATGCCGCGGCCGCTCACCGGGTACACGGCCAGGGGGCGCTGCCTGTCGAACCGGACCGCGGGCAGCACCGGAGCGTCGCCCTGGGTGCCGAGGTGCGCCATCAGCGCCTCGTACAGGCGGGTCGCATCGGCGCGGACGACCGGCTCGACGCTGATCCCGCCGTGCAGCCAGGCGAACGGCCCGGGAGTCGCCGCGACGGCGCGCGCGACGGTCCCCTCGACGTCGAGCACCAGGCCGACCGCGCCCGGGTCGACGGTGGCGGCGGAGGCACCGACGCGGACCGGGACCGCGGCGGTGACGCGCTCACGGAGGGTGTCGCGCAGCAGCCGCACCGCCTCGCCGCGGGAGTGCCCGCCGAGGTCGACACCGAGGACGTGCACGCCCCGGTCGACGTCCTTGGCGTACGTGCTGACCGCCGTCACCACCGGCACCGCGACCAGCAGCGTCAGGGTCGCGGTGAGCCGCCGCCGGCGGCGGGCCCGCGCGCGCCGCACGATCGGCGGCACGACGCGGCGCTCCTGCGGCGGGTTGGGGGCCAGCCGGCGCAGCCGGGACAGCAGGTCCGTTGCCATACACCAACAATGCCCGATTTGTACTGTCTGTCTGACTCGATCGGCCCCGATGTCCCCCAACGTGTCACTGTGATGGCGCCGCGTGCCGCGGTTATGCCGTTCTCGGCCCGGCGGGGCCCTTCCCGGGCCACCGGAAGCGACACTGATGGCCCTCGCTGGCAGGATGTACGGGGTGCGGCAGTTCCGGATGTTGGCCATGCGTGTGCGCTCGCCCGAGGCGAGCGCCGCCCTGGCCCATGCCGCCCGCCGCCTCGACCTGCCGGTCGCCCAGCTCCCCGGCGACCCGGCCGAGGTCACCGGCCTGCGCTCCGCCGACGGCGTCGCCTGGCGCGCGGCCGGTGGCTACCTGACCACGCTCATCGCCGGCGGGGTCGACATCCGCCTCTTCGGCGCCAACCCGAGCTGGTTCGCCGGTCTCCCCCGCGACGTCACCGGCCGCGACGTCAGCCTCGTCAGCGTCGGCGAGGCCCCCGACCTGGTCGGCCCGCGCCCGGCCGTGGCGAAGCTCGCCGACGAGAAGCACCCGGCGTTCTCCGCCGCGTGGGTCCGCGACGCCGACGACCTGCGCAACCGGCTGCGCACCGCCCGGCTGCCCGCCGACAGCACGCTGATCATCATGGACCACTGGCTGGACCTCGCCTCGGAATACCGCGTCTTCACGATCGGCCGGGAGCCGGTCGCGTGGTCGCCGTACGTCGTGGAGGGCGAGGAGTGGAGCCCGACGCTGCGCCACCACCGCGCGTCCTGGCACGACGAGGCCGCCACGTTCGTGTCCCTGATGCTCGCCGCCCTCCCCGACGACGACGTCCCGCCGACCGCGGTCATCGATGTCGGCCGCACCGAGTCCGGCGAGTTCGCGGTCCTCGAGGTCAACAACGTGTGGAGCTCCGGCCTGTACAGCTGCGACCCCGACGGCGTCCTGCGCGCCGTCCTCGCCGCCAACGACCCCGACTGCGCCCCCCGCTGGCGCTGGCAGCCCGCCCCCGCCCTCGGCGCCTGACCGGTGGTCGATCTCGCGGGGCGGCTGAAGGTCGGGTTCCACTGGCGGGGCGGGCCCGACGTCTCCTACGCGGACGTGACCGAGTGGTGGCGGGACCCGGTGGTGCTGCGGGACCTGCCGGCGGCCCTGGCCGCCCTCGTGCCGGGGGCGCCGACGCTGGTGGCAGGCCCGGTGTCGCGGGGCAGCCTCGTCGGGGTGCTCGTCGCCGCGCACCTCGGGGTCGGGCTGGTCGAGGTGCGCAAGAACGACCGCGTCGCGCTCGGCACGGATCCGGCCTACCTGCGTCGGGCGCTGCCCGGTTCGTACCATGACGGCGGCGGGATCATGAGCTTCCGGCGCGGACTCGTCAGGCCCGGCGACCGCGTGGTGTGCGTGGACGACTGGATCGAGCAGGGGGTGCAGGCCGCGGCCACCCGCGAGATGGTCCTCGAGGCGGGGGCGGAGTTCCTCGGCACCGTGTGCGTCGTCGACGACCTTTCCGACGTCGGGATGCGCGAGCTGCTCGGCGTGCGGGCGCTGCTGCGGGCGGAGGAGCTGTGAAACCGGGTGACGCGTCCGGGACACTGGGATCATGACGCCGGACAACGTGCTGCTCGCCGGGATCGTCGGGTCGACCGCCTACGGGCTGGCCGGGCCCGGGTCCGACATCGACCGCCTGGGCGTGTTCGCGGCGCCGACCGTCGCGTTCCACGGGCTGCGGCAGCCGGCCGCGTCGCGGGTCACCTCGCACCCCGACGTGACGTTCCACGAGGCGCGCAAGTACGCGTCGCTGGCCCTCGGCGGGAACCCGACGGTGTCGGAGCTCATGTGGCTGCCGCGGGAGCTGTACGAGACGCGCACGCCCCTCGGCGACGAGCTCGTCGCGATCCGCGCCTCGTTCCTGTCGGCGAAGCGGATCCGGGACGCGTACCTCGGCTACGCCACCCAGCAGTTCCGGAAGCTGGAGTCCCGCGGCGACGGCTCGTTCTCCTCCGAGACCCGGCACCGCACCGCCAAGCACGCCCGGCACCTCCTGCGGCTGTGCTGGCAGGGATACACCGCCTACACCACCGGCGAGATCGTCATCAGGCTCGACGACCCGCAGCGCTTCCTCGACTTCGGCGAGCGGGTCGCCGGCGGCGACATCGAGTCGGCCCGCGCGATGCTGGCCGGCTATGAGGCGAAGTTCGACGCGACACCGGGCGTGCTGCCCGCCGAGCCGGACGAGCGGGTCGCCGAGGACTGGCTGCTGCGTGTCCGCGCCGCCTTCCTGCCTACCTGAACGCCTACCTGAACGCCCTGCGGTAGGCGGCCGGGGTGGTGTCGAGGGCGGCCCGGAAGCGGCGGCGGAGATTGACGGCGGAGGACAGCCCGACGCGGGCCGCGATCGTCTCCACGGGCAGGTCGGTCTCCTCCAGCAGGGCCCGGGTGCTGGCGATCCGCCGGTCGAGGAGCCACCGGCCGGGTGAGATGCCGAGCTGCTCGTGGAAGTGCCGGTTGAGGGTCCTCGGCGACAGCCCCGACCGCGCCGCCAGGTCCGGCAGGGTCAGCGGCCGGTCGAGGTGCGCGGCGATCCAGTCCAGCAGCGGCGCCAGGGAGTCGGGGACCGGGCCGGTGGTCGGCAGCGCCGGAAACTGCCGCTGGTGGCCCTCCCGCTGCGGGGCCGCGGCGAACTGCCGCCCGATGCGCATGGCGAGCGCCGCACCGTGCTCGCGGCGGACCTGGTTGAGGCACAGGTCGACGGTCGTCGCGGTGGCACCGGCGGTGGCGACGTCGCCGTGGTCGACGTAGAGGACGGTGGCGTCGGCGCGGACCTTCGGGTAGTGCCGGCTCAGCTCGCCGGTCGCCTCCCAGTGCGCGGCGGCGGTCCGCCCGTCGAGCAGGCCGAGGCGGGCCGGGACGTGGATACCGGAGCAGATCGCGACGATCCGGGCGCCGCGGCCGTGCGCGGCGAGGACCGCGTCGCCGAGCTCGGCGGACAGGTCCGGGCCGGGGCACCACCCGGCGACGAGGACCGTGTCGGCGGCGGCCAGGGCCTCCAGTCCGGCGGGCACGACGACGTCGACGCCCATCGTGGTGCGGATCGGGCCGGGCCGCTCGGCGCAGAGCCGGAAGTCGTAGTGGCGCGGGATGTCGGGGCCGTGGTCGCCGAACACCGCGGACGCGCACGTCACCGGATACATCTCCTGGTCCGGGCCGAGGAGGGCGACGACGCGGTTGGGCCCTTCGAGCATGGCACGAATGTACCCAATGATGTCGCCACGGGCGCCTGTGCGGGGACCCGGCCACGGCCAGAATTGCGATCATGGACAGTACCGCGGTCATCACCCGCGCGTCGGTGACCGGCCCCGTACCCCGGCTGTGGACCAGGGATTTCTCGTTCTACTTCGCGGCCAGGGTGGTGTCGCTGCTGGGCGACGCGATGATGCCGGTCGCCGCCGCGCTCGCCGTCGGGGCGATCTACGGGGTGTCCGGGGTCGGGTACGTTCTTGCCGTCTGGACCGCCCCGTTCGTGCTGTTCGTGGTGTTCGGTGGCGTCTTCTCCGACCGGGTCGGCGCGCGGACGATGATGATCGGCGCCGACGTGGTGCGGACCCTCACGCAGGGCGCGGTCGCCGTCGCGTTCTTCGCCGGTACCCCACCGCTGTGGCTGCTGCTGACCGCTTCGGCGCTCGCCGGGGTGGCGGCGGCGATGTTCCAGCCGGGCGTCAACGGGATGGTCCCGCTCGTCGCGAAGGACCCGCAGCGGGCCAACGGCACCCTCAAGATCGCCGACGCGGCGACGCAGCTCGGCGGGCCCGTCCTCGCGGGTGTGCTGATGACGCTGACCGGGGCGGGCGCGGTGTACGCGGTCGACGCCGCCACCTTCCTGCTCAGCGGCGGGTGCCTGATCCTGGTCGGCCGGGCACCCGCCGTGGCGCGCGCCGCGTCCGGCGTCCTGGCCGACCTGCGGCGAGGCTGGACGGAGTTCCGGTCCCGCAGCTGGATGTGGTCGGTGATCCTCGTCTGGGTGTTCTTCGGCCTGTTCGTCTTCGGCCCGTACATCCCGCTCGGCTCCCGCCTCATCGGCGAGCGGCTCGGCGACGCCGCGTACGGCTGGACGATGGCGGCCCTCGGCTGCGGCACCGTCCTCGGCGGGCTCGTCGCCATCCGCTTCCGCCCCGCCCGGCCCCTGGCGGCGGGCGGGGTCGCGCTGATCGGCTTCGCCGCCGTCCCGCTGTCGGTGGCGCTGGAGCCAGCCCTCGGCGTCCTCGTCGCGGGTCACGTCCTCGGCGGCTTCTCCTGGGCGTTCTGGTCGGTGATGTGGTCCACCAGTGTGCAGACCCTGGTCGCGCCGGACGTCCTGAACCGGGTCACCGCCTACGAGGTCGCCGGCTCCGTCTCCGGCGTCGCGGTCGGCCAGGCCCTGGTCGGCCCGGCCGCGTCCGTCGTCGCCCCCCGCGACCTGCTGCTGCTGTCCACGGCCGTCACGATCGCCGTCTGCGCCGCGGTCCTGCTCATCCCCCCTGTCCGGCGCCTCCGCCGGGCCGCCGCGTAGCCGCCACAGCGGGAACGCGGCGGCGCGGGAGCCGTCATCGTGTCCGGTGCGTTACCGGGCCCGCGCGAACCCCTTCGGCGCCGTCGGGATCCGGACCGTGGCCGCCGGAGGAGCACCTTCGGCGCGCAGCAGGGTGGACTCGTCGTAGCGGTCGGAGTCCTCGTGCCAGCGGACGATGCCCGACATCCAGTCCTGCAGCTGCCGCACGTACGTGTCGATGCCGGCCCGCGCGGCGGCCGGCAGGCGCAGGTGCTCGTACAGGGCGGGCAGCTCGACGGCGACGATCCGCTCGAACTGCCGCATCCGCGCCGTCATCAGGTCCCGGACGACCAGAGCGGCCTGCTCGCGGGAGATGTCGAGGAAGTGCTCCACGACGAGCACCATGTTGTGCAGCTCGCCCTCGAACTCGATCTCCTTCTGGTAGGAGAACAGGTCGTTGACGAAGCACGCGTAGTCGCTCGCCGCGGCCTCCAGGTTCTGGACCGGGCGGGTCTCGTACACCTCCGCCGGGACCTGCCGGCCGGTCCTGAACCGGCTCAGGCTCATGGTCAGGTCCGAGCCGAACGTCCGCCGCCGCATCTCGATGTAGTCGACGGGGTCCGGGATGCGCCGCTCGTGCTGGTTCTGCAGCTCCCACACCCAGCTGTCGAGCATCACGTCGACCGTCTCGCGGAACTGGGCCCGGTGCCCGGCCCCCATCGGCGCGACCGTCCGGGGCCACAGGTCCGCCAGGCCCCGTTCGAGGGGATTGCGCGGTACACCGGCGGAAACCAGATCCAGGGGCATGAACGTCTTCAGTCGCGCCACCGTCGCCCGGGCGCCGCCGAGGTCGCCGGTGGGGCCGTAGAGCTGCGGGAACCAGTCGTCGCCGTAGGTGCCCCAGCTGAGCCACTGGGTGCCGAGCGCCAGCTCGTCCTCGGTGCCGTCGGGGTTGAGCGCGCCGGCGCAGACCGCGAAGTCGTAGCCGGTGAGCATCCGCTCCGTCCACACCGACGGCGCCTTGACCGCGGGCGTGGCGGGGCGCGGCACGACGTCGAAGAAGCCCATCGCCCGGGACCAGTCGACGACGCCGCGGCGCGCGGACTCCAGATGCGGGTTCTGCCGTGACCGGTACGGCATGTACAGGTCGGGGACCTGCAGCGGGCCGACCTTCCGGAAGGGACTGAGGTCGTAGTGCCGCACCCGCACGCTGCTGGACAGCGACCGGAGCCGGGCCGCGGCCGTGCCGATCCCCATCGGGCCGCCGAGCGTGAACCGGCCGGCCGGGCGGACCTCGCTGTTCATGTACCGGCTGGAGCGCATGTGCCACTCGTGGCCGCCGGCCTGCCAGTCCTGCAGGCCCTGCGCGTACCTGAGGACCCGCAGCCGCTCGGCGGGGTCGAGGCCGTGCTCGGTGAAGAGCGGATCCAGCTCGGTCAGCACGGCGTGCTCGAACTGCTGCAGGCGCGACGTCAGGATCTCGTTGGTCTTCTCGGCGGCCTGCTGCGGCCCGTAGCCGAGGAAGCGTTCCAGGACCAGCACGCAGTTGGCCAGCTCGCCCTCCCGCTGGGTCTCCCGTTCGTAGGAGAAGAGGTCGTTGCGCAGGTGCACGCCGTCGGCGAACGTGTCCTTCAGGACGCGCAGCGGGCGGCTGTGCGCGACGCGCGCCGGGATCTCCGCGGCGGTGGCGTATTCGACGAGGTTCGCCGACCAGGGCGCGCCGCCGACCTTGCGCCGCATCTCGATGTACTCGATGGGGTTGGAGACGCGGCCGGCGTTGATGTTCGCCAGCTCCCACAGCGACTCCTCCAGCAGCGCGCGGGTGCTGTGCACGAAGCGGGCCCGCCAGTCCGCGGACATCGCGGGCACGGTGCGCTCCCAGAGCTCCTTGAGACCCTTCTCCACCGGGTTCGTGGGCTCCTCGGTGACCGCGCCGTGCGGCGGCATGAACATGCGCAGCCGCTCCAGGTAGGTCTCGGCGCCGCGCGTGTCCTGGGTGCGCTTGAACACGTCGAGGAAGTGGTCGTCGAAGAAGAACACCCAGACGTACCAGTCGGTGACCAGGTCCAGGGCCTGCGCGGACGCCTCCGGGTGCGTGTACGCGCACAGCAGTGCGTAGTCGTGGTCGTCCAGGTCGTGGCTGTCCCAGATGCCGGAGCCCTCCAGCATGCCCATGTCGCGCGCCCACGCCTTGGTGTGCGTGCGGGCACCCTCCAGGTTCGGGTTCAGGCGGGCCGGGTACGGCTGGTAGAAATCGGGAAGGGTGAACGGCTGCTGAGTCACTGTTCTTCCTAACGTGCTGTGCCGTCGTCGACGACATCGGTGAACACGTCGACGGTGACGCTCTCGCCGCACTGGAACGGGAACTCCAGCTCGTAGACGGCGAACAGCATCAGCGCCGACATGGCGGCGAGCAGGGCGATGCGGACGTACTGCCCGGTCAGCTCCCGCATCGTGGCGCTCTCGGCGGCGGGCAGCGTGTCGGCGTAGTGGTTGAGGTCGACGACGGCGCGGGCCTCGGCGCGGCCGCTGTCCTGCGCGACGTCCCCGGCCTCCCAGACACTGACGATCACGAAGGTCATGAGGATGGCGTACAGGACACCGATGATCGCGAATGCGATCCCGGCCACGTCGTTGTTCTCCTGCCGGTCCTCGACCGGCACGAACCGTTGCACCGCAAGGCCTGCGGCGATCGCGACGGCCACGGCGACCCGCCGTGACGATCAGGCCGCCGATCAGGATCTCACCGTTCACCGGAGCTCCCCCGGTTAGGGTGATCATGCGTTTTGCGGCTTTTGTAGGGAGTCTTCGATGCGTGCGTTCCGCTGGTGTACGGCCATCGCAGCGCTGGGCGTGTGCTGGGCCGCGCTGCCCGCTCCCGCGTTCGCCGCGCCGGCCGCCGCCCTGCCGGAGGGCCTGGTGTGGGTGTCGCAGGCGCCAGGCGACGACGGGTCGACGCTGCACCGGGTCACGTCCGCGGGCACCGTGACGCGCACGCCGCTCGGGTACTCGGTGAACGCGATCGGCTGCGCGGACGACGGCACGGTGTTCGGGCTGGCGACCTCGCGCGTCGGGCGGAAGCTGCCGGCGAGCCCGCACGTGGTCCGCGTCGCCGGCGACGGGCGCGTCACCGACCTGGGCGCGGTGCCCGGGACGCGGCGGGCGGCCGGATATCCGCTGTCCGGCGGGTACGGCGGCACGGTCGGCACCGAAGGCGGGCGGGTGCGGCTGCTCGTCGGGACCGCCTCGGCGCTGCGGCCGGCGGAGGTCGCGCCGGACGCGTTGCGGTTGCTGCCGGCGCGGAAGCTGCCGGCGCTGCCGTACGTCGGGGACTGGGTCGTCGAGCCGCGCAGCGGGGACCTCCTGGCCGTCGCGGCGCGTGGTGGCCGGGCGCAGCTCGTGCGGGTCGGCGCAAGGACGACGATGACGCCGTTGCCGGTGTCGATGCCGGGCGCGTCGGCGTACGGCGGTCTGGCGTTGCACCCGGACGGGACGCTGACCGCGCTGTTCAACCGGACGGCGGGGCCCGGCGCGGGGCCGGGGACGGGGCACGGGCCGGGTGGCAGCGCCCTGTTCCGGATTCCGCTGCCGGATCCGGCGCGGGCGGTGAAGCTCATGGACCTGGGCTCGGTCACGTCGTCGGACGCGACCGCCTGCCCGGTCGCCCGCGCCGCCGGGGTGCCCGTTCCCGTGCCGGTCGTGCCATTGCCGGCGCCTGTCGTCCCGTCGCCGATGCCGCGGCCGTCCGTCGCGGGCAGACCCGTTGCGCCGTCCCCCTTGCCGTCCCTGGTGCCGCCGTCGGTGCCGCCGTCGGTGCCGCCGTCGGTGCCGCCGTCGGTGCCGCCGTCAGTGGCGCCGGTGGTGCCGCCGTCAGTGGCGCCGGTGGTGCCGCCGTCGCCGAAGCCCCGGCCGCTGGTGCGCAGGGCGACGCCTTCACCGTCTCCGGTGCCGCCGTCGGCCTCACCGGCGGCCTCGCCGTCCGAGCGGAGGTCGAACGTGCGGCCCGCCGAGCCTGTCGCCGCACCGGCGTCGCGGACCGCTCCGGTCGGGAAGCGGTTCATTCCCGTCATCGGTGGGTTCATGGTCGCGGCGGTGGCGATGACCCGGCTGTTCCGCCGCCGCCGCTGACCTGCCCTGGGTGCTGCCTGCGGCGTCTCCTTTCGCGTCATGTGCGGATCGCTGACGGGAGGGAGAACTGCTGGTGTTCGGCGGCGACGCGGCGCTCCTCGACCGTCACCGGGCCGAGGGCGCGCAGCGCGTCGATGACCTCCTCGACCAGCCGGGGCGGGGCCGAGGCGCCCGCGGACAGGCCGATGACCCGCGCGCCGGCCAGCCACGCCGGGTCGATCTCCGACGCGTCGTCGATGAGGTGCGCCGGCGTGCCGAGGCGGCGGGTCAGCTCGACGAGACGGACCGAGTTCGACGAGTTCGCGGACCCGACGACCAGGACCAGGTCGGCGTCGCGGGCGACCGCGGCCACCGCCTCCTGCCGGTTGGTCGTCGCGTAGCAGATGTCGTCGGATCCCGGTCCCCGCAGGGCGGGGAAGCGCTCCCGCAGCGCGTCGACGACCTCCCCGACCTCGTCGACCGCCAGTGTCGTCTGCGTCAGGTACGACACCCGCAGCGGATCCTCGATGTGCAGCCGCGCGACGTCCTCGGCCGTCTCGACGAGGACGGTCCTGTCCGGCGCCTCGCCGAGCGTGCCCTCGACCTCCTCGTGCCCGGCGTGCCCGACGAGCACGATCGTGTCGCCCCGGCCGGCGAACCGGCGCGCCTCGGCGTGCACCTTCGTGACGAGCGGGCAGGTGGCGTCGACGACCCGCAGCGACCTCGCCGCGGCGTCCGCCCGGACCTGCGGCGCGACGCCGTGCGCGGAGAACACGACGGTCGCGCCGTCGGGCACCTCGTCGAGCTCGTCGACGAAGACCGCGCCGCGCGCCTCCAGGTCGGCGACCACGTGCCGGTTGTGCACGATCTGCTTCCGCACGTACACGGGCCGGTCGGCGTCGGCTTCATCTTCCGCGAGGACCCGCTCCACGACCTCGATCGCGCGTTCCACGCCGGCGCAGAACGACCTCGGCGCCGCGAGCAGGACCGTGCGCCCCATCACCGTCACCGCTACCGGTCCCGTCGCGTCGCGAACCGGGCGACGGCGTCGAGCTCCGCCTCCACGCGCGGGTCGGCGTCGGCGGCGGCGAGGGCGTCCAGGGCCCGGCCGAGCAGCTGGTCGGCCTGGCCCTGGCTCCACATCCGCGCACCGGCCGCCTCGACGAGTCCCGCGGCCCGGCTCACGAGCGCCTCCGGCAATGCCCCGGTCTCCCCCGTACTGACGCCGACGCCTGTACTGACGCCGACACCTGTGCTCGGGCCGTTGCCGGTGCTCGCGCTGCCGCTTGCGCCCGGGTCGACGCCGGCCCCGCCGCTGCCCGCGCCGCCACCTGCGTCCGGGCCGCCGCCCTCGCCGCCGCCGAAGCCAGCGCCCGCGCCGCCGCCGGAGCCGCTGCCTGGGCCGCCGCCGGGGCCTGAGGCGCTGCCGAAGCCGGTGCCTGGGCCGCCGCCGAAGCCTGAGGCGCTGCCGAAGCCGGTGCCTGGGCCGCCGCCGGGGCCGGTGGTCGGGCCGTTGTAGAACGCGGCGAGCTCCAGGCCGGCCGGGGTACCCGAGGTCAGGGCGGCCACGACCGGCAGCGACTTCTTGCGGCTGCGCAGGTCCGAGTGGACCGGCTTGCCCGTCGTCGCCGGGTCGCCCCAGATGCCGAGCAGGTCGTCGGCGAACTGGAACGCCAGGCCCAGATCCTCGCCGAACTGCGCCAGCCGCAGCACCTGAGCCGGCCGGCCGCCGCCGAGCAGGGCGCCGATCGCGCACGCCGAGCCCAGCAGCGCCCCCGTCTTCGCAGCGGCCATCGCCAGGCACGCCTCCACGTCGACGTCGCCGCGGCGCTCGAAGTCCAGGTCCGCGCTCTGTCCTTCGAGGAGCCGCTGGACCGCGGCGCCGAGCATCCCGGTCGCCCTGGTCGCGGCCGGGTGCCCGCACGCGACCAGGGTGTCCATCGCCAGGGCCAGCAGCGCGTCGCCGGCCAGGATCGCCGCGCTGGTGCCGAACACGCTCCACGCCGTCGGCCGGTGCCGGCGGGTGGCGTCGCCGTCCATGACGTCGTCGTGCAGCAGCGAGAAGTTGTGCACCAGCTCGACGGCAACGGCACCCCGCACGACGGCCGTGGGCTGCCCGCCGGCCGTACCGTCGCCGACACCGGACCGGTCGTCGCCGGTCACCCGCGGGTCGCCGCCGACGGCGGCCGCGCTGAGCATGACCAGCGCGGGCCGCAGGGCCTTGCCGGGGTCCGCGTCGACGGGGCGGCCGTGCTCGTCCCACCAGCCGAAGTGATACCCGGCGATGTGCCGCATCGACGGCGGCAGCGTGTCGACGGCGGCGCGCAGCGCGGGCGCGACGCGGTCCCGGCAGTCGGCGAGGACCTCGCCCGCCGGCCTGGGCGCATGGACGGGCTGGGTGACGACCTGGGCTGCGACCATCCGGTCAGCCTCCGATCTCGACGTGTTCGAGGATGCCGAGCGCGTCCGGGACGAGCACGGCGGCGGAGTAGTACGTGCTGACGAGGTACGACGTGACGGCGTGCTCGTCGATGCCCATGAACCGCACGTTGAGCCCCGGCTCGACCTCGTCCGGGATGCCGGTGCGGCGCAGGCCGACCACGCCCTGGTCGTCGGCGCCGGTCCGCAGGACCAGGATCGAGCTCGTCCCCCGGTCGCTGATCGGGATCTTGTCGCAGGGCAGCAGCGGCACGCCGCGCCACGACTGGACCTGCCGGCCTTCGAGTTCGATCGTCGGCGCGTACAGGCCGCGGCTGTTGCACTGCCGGCCGAACGCCGCGATCGCCTTCGGGTGGGCGAGCAGCAGCCGCGACTTGCGCCGCCTAGACAGCAGTTCGTCGAGGTCGTCCGGGGTCGGCGGCCCGGTGCGGGTGGCGATCCGCTGCCGCAGGTCGGCGTTGTGCAGCAGGCCGAAGTCGCGGCTGTTGATCAGCTCGTGTTCCTGCCGCTCGCGCAGCGCCTCGACGGTCAGCCGCAGCTGCTGCTCGAACTGGTTCATCGGCTGGTTGTAGAGGTCCGCGACCCGGGTGTGGATGCGCAGGATCGTCTGGGCGACGCTGAGCTCGTACTCCCGCGGCGACGTCTCGTAGTCGACGTACGTGCCGGGCAGGACGGGCTCGCCCTGGTGACCCGCCGCGAGGTCGATCGCGGCCTCGCCGTGCTTGTTCTGCTTCTTGTTGTCTTTCTCGGTCTTCCTTGCGATATGAGCGCCCAACGCGGACTGCTCGCGGAAGCGGTCGATCTCCTGGCGGCGCAGGGCGAGCAGCGTCGTCGGGGTGCTGGTGCGGATCGTGAAGCCCCAGCTGTTCAGCGTGCCCTCGAAGACGCCGTCGCCGAAGAAGTCGCCGTCGGTGAGCACGCCGAGGAGCGTCTCGTCGCCGTACTCGCCGATGCCCAGCTGCCGGACCTTGCCCTTGACCAGCAGGAACACCCGGTCGGCGGGTTGCCCGGCGGTGACCACGGTCTCGTCGGGGCCGAGCTCCAGCTGCTCGAACCGCTCGGCCATCTGGTGCAGGACCGAGTCGTCCGGGAACTCCCGCAGCGCGGGCAGCTCCCGCAGCTCCTGCGGGATGACCTGCACCTGCGAGCCGGTGTTGGTGAAGGTGATCCGGCCGTCGCCGACGGTGTAGCTGAGCCGCCGGTTGACGCGGTAGGTGCCGCCCTCCGCCTCGACCCACGGCAGCATCCGCAGCAGCCAGCGGGGCGTGACGCCCTGCATCTGCGGGACGGATTTGGTGGTGGTCGCAATGGTACGAGCGGCCCTGGTACTGAGGCTGCTCTGCATCTCTTCCTCAGTTTTCACGGCTTCAGTTCTCCCGCCCGATCTCGACATTTTCGAGAATGCCGAGCGCGTCCGGCACCAGGACCGCGGCGGAATAGTAGGCGCTCACCAGATACGAGATGATCGCCTGCTCGCTGATACCCATGAAACGCACCGAAAGGCCGGGCTCGTATTCATCGGGAATGCCGGTCTGGTGCAGGCCGATGACACCCTGCTGCTGCTCACCGACGCGCATCAGCATGATGGACGTGGTGCGGGTGTCGCTCACCTCGATCTTATTGCTCGGGAAGATCGGGACGCCGCGCCACGCCGGGACCTGGTGGCCGCCGAGGTCGATGTTGCCGGGGTACACGCCACGCCGGCTGCACTCGCGGCCGAACGCGGCGATCGCGCGCGGGTGGGCGAGGAAGAACGTCGGCTCCTTCCACACCAGCGACAGCAGCTCGTCCATGTCGTCCGGGGTCGGCGGGCCGGTCCGGGTGTAGATGCGCTGGTCGTACGCCGCGTTGTGGAGCAGCCCGAAGTCGCGGTTGTTGACCAGCTCGTGCTCCTGCCGCTCGCGCAGCGCCTCGATGGTGAGCCGCAGCTGCTGCTCGACCTGGTCCATCGGCTTGTTGTAGAGGTCGGCGACCCGGGTGTGCACCCGCAGGACGGTCTGCGCGACGCTCAGCTCGTACTCGCGCGGCGACGCCTCGTAGTCGACGTACGTGCCGGGCAGGACGGGCTCGCCCTCGTGTCCCGACGCCATGTCGATGGCGGCCTCGCCGTGCTTGTTCTGCGGCTTCTGCGGCTGGTTCTGCATCCGGCGGATGTGCTCGCGCAGCGAGTCGGCCTGCCCGTTGAGCTGCTGCATCGCCTGCCATGACAATGCCAGGACGGTGCAGCTGGTCAATGCCTTGGCGGTGAACTCCCAGGTCCCGGCGCCACCGGTCAGCACCTCGGAGCCGAAGTGGTCACCGTCGGCCAGGACCCCGAGCACGGTTTCGTCGCCGTACTCACCGGCGCCGATCTTGTTGATCTTGCCGTGCGCGATGAGGAACACCCGGTCGGCCGGCTGCCCCTTGGTGACGATCACGTCGCCGGGCGCGAACTCCTGCTGCACGAACCGGTCCGCGAGGGAACGCAGCGCGTTGACGTCCTCGAACCCGCGCAGCGCCGGCAGCTCCGCCAGCTCCTGCGGGATGACCTGGACCTGCGAACCGGTGGAGATGAACGTGACCCGCCCGTCGCCGACGGCGTAGTTGAGCCGGCGGTTCACCCGGTACGCACCACCGCCCGCCTGCACCCACGGCAGCATCTTCAGCAGCCACCGCGAGGTGATCTCCTGCATCTGCGGCACCGACTTGGTCGTCGTCGCCAGGTTCCGCGCCGCACCGGTGCTGAGGCTCAGCCGCCGCTGCTCCTGTTCGTCATTGGCTTGCGCATTCGATCCGATGGATTCCAGCAGAGTCATTTCTTTGCTCCCAATCACGCATTCGACGCCGATGGACACGGTTGAACCGCCGCACGACTCATCGGCGACGGAGATGCAATTCAAGGGGATTCGGATCGCTCGCGGGGTCCGGCCACTTCCGCGGTCCATGTGAACGGTTCAAGTATGCCGTCGGACCTGGCCGATCGGGCGATAAACCAAAAATGGTCAGGCAATTTTCAGGCACCATCGGTAGCGCCATTCCCCGCCCCGCGCAGGACATTCCCACCACCAGCAACTGTCGGGTCCACGACAGTTCACCGGCTGTTTACGAGCTCCACCTCAAACCCGGCGCCATCCTCGAGATACGCCGCGTAGTGCCCACTCCCACCCGCATACGGATGCCGCTCCGGGAACAGCAGTCCCCACCCGTACCGCGGCGCCGCCTCGACGATCGCGTCGACCCGCTCCCGCCCGTACACATGGAACGCCAGATGGTTCACCCCTGGCCGGCACCGCTCATGCCTCGCGGCACTCACCGCCGGCGACTCCTCCACGACGATGTACGTCTCCCCGAACCGCCAGCTCCGCCCCACCGCCCATTCCCGGTACGGCACCCACCCCAACTCCCCCAGCAACCACCCCCAGCTCCACACCGCCCGCCCCAGCTCCGGCACCCAAACCTCAACGTGATGCAGCACAGCTCCCCACCGTCCCTTCCCCTTTCCCACGCCGCCCTTCCCGCTCTCGGCGCCCCACCATCCCCGCCATCCGCCCTGACACCGCCACGACCGGCGACAACGAGGAGGCCGGCCCTGACCCGCCGAAACCACCGCGCCGCCCGTTGAATCCCGCCGACTTCCCCGGGAAGCACTCCCCCACCACCACTCAGAGCCGACCAGTCAGGCCATCCACCACGAGCGCCACCCAGTCCGCCCCGCCCACCAGTCCCCGTTCCACAATCCCGGCATGCCCACCTCGGCGCACTCAGCCCGACAAAGCCCAGCCCGGCGCACTCAGCCCAGCACTGACCCTGGGCCCTGACTCTCAGGGACTGATTCCCGGGCCCTGCTTGCCGGTTCGTCTCCTCGAAGCGAGCGGAAGGCGGTCCTGTCCGCTGGGCGGTGTTCTCGAATCTGCCGGGGTGGCGTTACTCGAATCGGGAAGGATCGCCGGCGCCGACCCGCAGGATCTCGGGCTCGTCGCCGGACAGGTCCACGACGGTGGTCGGCTCGACGCCGCACTCGCCGTCGATGACCGCCTCGACCTGGTGGTCGAGCATCTCCTTGATCTCCCACCCCTGCGTCATCGGCTCGTCCTGCCCAGGCATCAGCAACGTGCTGGACAGCAGCGGCTCGCCGAGCTCCGCCAGCAGCGCCTGCGTCACCGTGTGCTCGGGAATCCGCACTCCGACGGTCCGCTTCTTCGGATGCAGCAACCGCCGCGGCACCTCAGGGCTCGCCGGCAGGATGAACGTGTAACTCCCGGGCGTCACCGCCTTCACCAGCCGGAACACCGAGTTGCTGATCTGCACGAACTGCCCGAGCTGCGCGAAGTCCCGGCACATCAACGTGAAGTGGTGCCGGTCGTCCAGCTTCCTGATGTCCCGGATCCGCTCCAGCCCAGGCCGGCTGCCCAGCTGACACCCCAGCGCATAGCAGGAGTCCGTCGGATACGCGATCAACCCGTCATCCCGCAACACGGTGACAATCTGCTGCAACAGCCGCGGCTGTGGATTGTCCGGATGCACGTCGAGGAACCTGGCCACGACCAGAGCGTACGCGCCCGACCCCCGACCGCCGTCACACCGCATGCACCCTGCCCGGATCGCGACTGCGCGATGGCCGCCAGCACCCTTGCCCGGACGCCACACACGTCGACCTACGGCCCACGGATCGCACAACCACGAACCCGCCGCACCTCAGCGCTCGAACGCGTCTCCCCCACCCCCGAACCTTCACCGCTCAAATGCCACCCCGGCTCTCCACACCTCGCCTTGTGCCGGCCGGAGCCACCACACCCGCTGCTGCCGCGCCGCCGACCCAATCGTCGCGAAGGACTCGAAGAGTCCACTCGCACATCCGTCTCAGACTCCACCGCAGGCCGCGGCTCTGTTACTCCGGCACCCTCCGCCGCAGGCCGCGCTTCCTCCGCAACGTGGAGCGCACCGCCGACGAAAAGCTCCGCAGGCTTGCCCGACGCAGCCGCGGCAGTCCCTGCTTCCACAGCCACACGCGGCGCAGGTCGGACCGCACCCTCCGCCGGCGCGCCGTCGGCGACCGGAGCAACAGGCGGAGCAACAGGCGGAGCAACAGGCGGAGCACCGACGACCGGACCGACGACCGGAGCAACGGGCGGAGCAACGGGCAGAGCAACGGGCAGAGCAACGGGCAGAGGCACAGGAGGAGCAACAGGAGGAGGACCGACGGGCGGAGCAACAGGAGGACCGACGGGCGGGCCGACGACCGGAGCAAATGGCGGACCGACGACCGGAGCAACGGGCGGAGCAACGATGCGCGAGCCGTCGCGGACAGGATGGGGCGCGACGGCCCGCGCCGAGGCCGCGCGGGCAGCTGCCTCGCGGTCGAGCTCGGCGACTGTCCTGGCGGTGCGGAGCCGCGCGAGCTTGGCCTTGTGCCGGGCGGCAAGCCCGTGGCGGCGGGCTTCGGCGAACTCGGCGCGGACGCGCGCCCGCTCCTCACGCCCCCGCTGCCGCTCGGCCAGCATGGCGGCGAGCCTCGCATCCCAGTCGATCGGCTCGACGACGGCCGTGCCAGCGGCGCGCGCCGGCGGCTCAAGAAGATGGTGAAGGTGTTGTTGTCGCACGCCCCGACCCCCCGCGCCCCGGTGGCATGTCCCGCCCGAAAGCGGCCTGCATCCATCGTCATGGGTGCACGCGGCGGCGTCCAGCGCGAGCCGTCGACTTCGACGTAAAGCGACGGGTCCACCACGCATCGTCGATTTCCGGTCGCGGGCGGCGCATCGAAGCCGGGGAAGGAGTAGGAAGGTGGCATGACGGATCTGGAGGCTGTGACCGGCTGGGTTTCGGGCTACGTGCGGGCGTGGAACAGCAACGATCCCGCCGATATCGGCGACCTCTTCGCGGAGGACGCGGCGTACTACACGGCGCCGTTCGAGGAGCCATGGCGGGGACGGGAGACGATCGTGAAGCAGTGGCTGGCGCGGCGGGACGCGCCCGGCGAGACCACGTTCACGTGGCATCCGGTGACGGTCGGGCCCGAGCTGAGCGTCGTGCAGGGCGTGACGGCATATCCCGATCGGGTGTACAGCAACCTGTGGCTGATCCGGCTCGACACGGTCGGGCAGTGCAGGGAGTTCACGGAGTGGTGGATGCAGCAGCCCGCGCCAGCCTGATCGCGCCGGCGAGGAAGACGACGAACGCGAGCGGCGCGGCCGGGAGCCCGATCAGCGCGGTGAGCACGCCCGGGCGGGCGGGCCATGCGGGGGCCGGGTGGCCGGGAGTAGTGCGACCGGCGGCGAGGGCACCGTCGGCGATGTCGATGGAGAGGATCTGGTCGGGCAGGATCATCAGCTCCTGGGAGCGGGGAGGCTGCGACGAGGACGACGACGGGGTGACGGCGAGGATCGACAGACGGCGGACGAGTCCGTAGTCGGTCGGGGCGTAGGACTGCTCGTCGCCGTCCGGGCCGATGTCGGTGACGGGTTCCGGGCGGAAGGCGACGACCAGCGCGCGGTCGGCCCACCAGCCGATGAGTCGGACGGTGGTGACGGCGTACAGGTGGATCGTGCCCTCAGCAGGGGCACCGTCAGTGGCTGAGACGAAGGCGATGCGGGAGTCGCGACCCGCGTCGGAGACGACGGCGAGGGACCCGCCGTCGGGTGTGAAGGCGCCCTTGCCGGCGAGGCGCTGGCCGGCCGGGAGCGTGAAGCAGCGCGGGCTCCATGCCTCAGCTGTCGACGTTGCTTGGCCCGGTCCGGTGCAGACCTGCGGGCCGAGCTGGACGGCGAGCGTGCCGCTGGACGAGAACGCGGCCACGACCGGGGTCCGCGGCGAGGAGAGCAGGCCGGCCGGATAGGGAAGCAGCATCGTGTACGAGCCGGTGCCGAGCGAAAGGACGCCAACAGACGAGTCGGATCTGAAGACCGCGAGGCGGGACTGGTCGGGCGACCAGGCCAGAGGCGTCACGGACCCGGTGGGGGACCTGGGCAGAGGAAGGAGGCGGACATGCCCGTCGCGGAGCGTGCGCACGGCGATGGCGTTCGAGGGGGCGACGGTCGGGTCGAGGGCGTCCTGCGGGTAGGCGACCATCGTGCCGTCCGGCGACAGGAGCAGTGACTCGCCCGGGACGGCCGACTCGAAGGGCACGTCGAGAATGCGCTGGCCGCCGTGTGCGTCGACGAACGAGACGCTGCCCTCGGTGTCGGTGAGGAGGTTGCGCAGTCCTGCGGTGCTGCCGCCGACCGCGACCGGGACCGCCTCGACCGGCGCCGACTGGACCGTCGGTGTCCACGGCCATGGCGCGTCGACCCGGTCGGGGAACCCGTCGAGCGTCACCGGGGACGGGGCTGCCTTCCGTGTCGAGGCGGTGGCCAGGCCGTACACGGAGGCGAGGAGGGCGACGTACGAGGCGGTGACGTACAGGAGCCAGCGGGCCACAGGACTCATAGCGCGTCCGGCCGGGGCCACGGCACGCCCAGCCAAGGGCGCGGCAGAGGGCGGACAGAGTGCGCAGCCGTGGGCGCGACGGGAGGCACGGCGGAAGGCACGGCAGGGGTCGCAGCAGGCCCAACGAAGGAGGTCCAGACAAGCCGGCGGAGGTCACGGCAAGGCTGGCCGGGTTCGCGGCAGGACTGAGCAGACACGGCAAGGCTGGCTGGGTTCGCGGCAGGGCTGAGCAGAGCTGTCACAGCACGTTCGGGCAGAAGTGTCGCTGACAGACCGGCGGGGGTCATGGCAGGGCCGGCAGGGGTGTTGGGCGGAGGCGGCGCCAGACCACGGCGACGTAGGTCATCAGGAGGGCCGTTGTCAGGAGGTGGAAGGCGGAGAAGGCGACAGCGTTCTGGTTGACCGCTCGGACGGTTTCCCAGTCGGTCGGTGAGGGCCGGCCCGACAGGATCGCGAAGACGAGGGTCGGCACGAGGGCGACGCGCCATACGAGCAGGGTCCAGTGGCGCAGGGTGGTGCGTCTGTCGAGGCCCAGGCGGGTGGCGGTGGCGCTGATCATCAGGAACCAGAGCAGGAACACCAGGAGGTACGCCCAGAGTCCGTCGCGCGCGGCCGAGCCGATGTCGGTGGCGAGCCGGAAGGCGTCGGCGGCCTGAGGCTCCGGTGCCGAGGTGTCGGCAGCGGCGTCGGCGCGGTGGAGGGCCCAGATGTTGACGACCTGCAGGATCGAATGCACGGCGCCGGCCGCCAGGAAGACCGCGGTCAGGTGCTGCCACAACCTGGACGGGCGGCCGAAGGCGACCAGCGCCTCGACCGCGGCGGCGTCCGGGACACCGCCGTGCGTGGCGCACAGCAGGCCGCCGCCGGCGCCCGAAGCAGAGCCAAGGCCGGCGCCGTCGCCCGAAGCAGGGCCAGGACCGTCGCCGGCACCCGAAGCGGAGCCAGGACCGGCGCCGTCGCCCGAAGCAGGGCCAGGACCGGCGCCGTCGCCCGAAGCAGGGCCAGCACCGGCGCCGTCGCCCGAAGCAGGGCCAGCACCGGCGCCGTCGCCCGAAGCAGGGCCAGCACCGGCGGCGGGGGCGTAGCCGGGTCGGCCGAAGCGGACGCATGGCATCGGCACGACGGTCACAAGACCGGAAGCGTAGAGGACGGGGGCAGGGTGTGCTGACCGCCGAACGTACGAATGGCCAGGGCCCGGCAGCCTGTCGTGATTGCGCCATTGTGTGCGCGGCGGAGCGGGCGTGTGCATACGGTTGATCAATGGAAGACTCCCAGCAGCGGGCCGATCAGCTGGTCGACGTGCTCGTCACCGAGTTCGGCGAGCTGATGGCCCAGGACCCCGCCGCGTTCCGCCGGAAGTTCCGCAAGATGGCGGCGACGCCGTTCGCGTTCTACCGGGGCAGCGCCTGCGTCTACTACGCCGACCTCAACGGCGTGCCGGACCCGTTCCTCGACGAGCGGACCTCCGCCGTGTGGATCCACGGCGACCTGCACGCGGAGAACTTCGGCACGTACCTGAACTCCGAGGGCATCCTCGTGTTCAACGTCAACGACTTCGACGAGGCGTATGTCGGGCCGTTCATCTGGGACCTGAAGCGGTTCGCGGCGAGCGTCGCGCTCATCGGCTACGCGAAGGCCCTGTCCGACACGGTGATCGGTGACCTCGTCAGCGACTACGGCCGCACGTACGTGCAGGAGCTGCGCGCGATCGCCGCCGGCGGCGAGGAGGCCATCGGGTCGCTGACGCTGGACACCACGGAGGGTGTGCTGCGCGACGTGCTGCACCGGGCCAGGCTCAACACGCGCGTCGCCCTGCTCGACGAGCAGACGGTGATCGAGGACTACGACCGGCGGTTCGCGATGATCGACGGCGTGTACGCGGTCGACGAGCCGACCCGGCAGGAGGTCGAGGCGGCGTTCGAGCAGTACCTGCCGACGCTGCCGTCGTGGGACGGGTCGCGGTCGCCGCGCTTCACGATCAAGGACGTCGTGATGCGCAAGGGTGTCGGCATCGGGTCGGCCGGACTGCCCTCCTACAACGTGCTGCTCGAAGGGCACACGCAGGCCCTGGAGAACGACGTCATCATCTACATGAAGCAGGGGCAGACCCCGGCGGTGTCCCGGTGGATCACCGACCCGAAGGTCACGGCGTACTTCAAGCACCAGGGCCACCGTACGAGCGAGTCGCAGCGGGCCCTGCAGGCGCACGCCGACTCGTGGGCCGGTTACACCCAGCTGCGCGGTGTCGGGCAGGTCGTCGCGGAGGTGTCGCCGTACGCCGCGGACCTCGACTGGAGCGACGTCAACGAGCTGCCGGACCTGACCAGCGTGGTCGGCTACCTGGGCCGGGCGACCGCCCGTATGCACTCGGTCGCCGACGACGAGTCCAGCCACGACCTGGTGAACTTCTCCACCGA
Organism: Dactylosporangium sp. NPDC005555; assembly: GCF_040605635.1. NCBI lineage: Bacteria > Bacillati > Actinomycetota > Actinomycetes > Micromonosporales > Micromonosporaceae > Dactylosporangium > Dactylosporangium sp. NPDC005555. The sequence goes on along the minus strand of NZ_JBEXDG010000017.1, from coordinate 51,277 downwards.
GGAGGCGATCGTCGCCGCGATCGACCGCGACGAGGACGGGTTCGTCGCCTCGCTCGTCGACTTCGCGCACGACTACGGGGCCCGCGCCCGCGCCGACCACCAGATCTTCGTCGACCTCTTCCGCAACGGGAAGTTCCCGGGGCTGTAAACATAAGGGCATGGCGCGTATCGAACGACTGGTCACATCAGGCACGTTCTCGCTGGACGGCGAGACGTTCGACGTCGACAACAACGTGTGGATCGTCGGCGACGACGACGAGGCGGTCGTCATCGACGCCGCCCACGACGCCGACGCGATCCTGCACGCCGTCGGCTCCCGGCACCTGCTCGCGATCATCTGCACCCATGGCCACGACGACCACATCGACGCCGCCCCGGAGGTGGCGCTGCGCACCGGCGCGCCGATCCTGCTGCACCCGGAGGATCTGCCGCTGTGGCACATGCGCCACCCCGCCGTCGGGCCGTCCGCGACCCTGCAGGACGGCCAGGTCATCACGGTCGCCGGCACCGACCTGACGGTCCTGCACACTCCCGGTCACAGCCCGGGCGCCGTGTCCCTGTCGGCGCCGGAGCTGGGTGTGGTCTTCACCGGCGACACCCTCTTCCAGGGTGGCCCCGGCGCCACCGGCCGATCATTTTCGGACAAGCCGACGATCCTCGAGTCGATCCGCACCCGCCTGCTGACCCTCCCGGGCGACACGGTCGTGCACACCGGCCACGGTACCGACACGACCATCGCCGCCGAATCCGGCATCTGAAGGCATCTGAAGGCAGCCGGAGGCAGACGCAGGCAGACGCAGGCAGGGCAGGCAGGCGAAAGGCCGATCAGAAAACGACAATCGGAACGTCCCGTCGGCGGGACAGACAACGGCGGCGGGGGCTGCCATGATGTCCGGCGTGATTCGCCTCTACGGACTGCTGTTCCTCATCGATCTGGTGATGCTGGTCGTCGCGCTGATCGACTGCCTGTCCTCCGACGAGGACCGGGTGCGCAACCTGCCGAAGGTTGCCTGGGTGTTCATCATCCTGCTGTTCTCCCCGATCGGGTGGATCGCCTGGTACGTCGCGGGCCGGCCACAGGCGGTGCCCGCGGGCGGCACGTGGCGCCCCGGCAGCGGTTTCCCCGAACGGGAGCGCCCGCGCGCCATGGCCCCGGACGACGACCCCGCGTTCCTGCGCGAGGTCGCCCGGACCCGCCGCGACGACGAGGAGATGTTCAGCAAGTGGGAGGCAGACCTCCGCCGCCGCGAGGAGGAACTGCGCCGCCGTGAGGAACGCCCCGAGTAAGGGGCGGGAACCTCAGGTGAGGCCGGCGTCGAGGCGGGCGCGCAGCCACGGCAGCATCACGTCGGCCTGGTCCTGCTGGAAGCGCCGCAGGGTCGGCAGGCCCGGCGGCTCCGGCTCCCTCGCCCTGTCCGTGAAGAACGCCGCCAGTCCCGCCACGGCCGCCGTCACGTCCGCCGGGTCCGGATCGAAGAAGTCCAGCGCGTCGTCGGCGATCTCCCCACCGTACAGGCGGACATTGAGCAGCAACGACAGCGTGTCGAACCATGGCGCGCCCACGGCGGCGCTCGGCCAGTCGACGACCATGACGGAACCGTCCGGGCGGATGAGCAGGTTGTCGGCGCGGATGTCGACGTGCACGAGCCGGTCCCCGGCGAGGGCCTCGACGCCCCGGTCGGCGAGCTCGACGAGCAGGTCCAGGTTGGACGCCACCCACGGGTCGAGCGACAGCGGCGGGTCCGCGGCGAGCCGGCGCCACCCGCCGAAGTTGTCCGCCAGCAGCGACGACAGCGCCGGCAGCCCGGTCGCCGGCACCGCGAGGGAGCGCAGCGCCGCGAGGACCGCCTCGATGTCCGGTCGCTGCCACGGTACGTGCGGCTGCCGGCCCTCGACATCGACGAAGACGAGCGCGACCCACGTGCCGTCGTCGTGGAACCCGAGGAGGCGGGGCGCGGGCACGTCGGCCGGCAGCGCCGCGGTGACCCGGGCCTCGGTGCGGTGCAGGGCCACGCTCTGCTCGTTCTGCGCGAGGCTGACCGCCTTCACGAACGCCCGGCTGCCGTCGGCGAGCAGGACCCTGTCCGCGGTGCCGGGTGAGAACCCGCCGGTCTGCGACACGGCCTGCACGATCCGGCCGCCGAGGATCGCCTCGACCGCGTCGTGCACCGACAGCGGCAGGTCGTCCCAGCCGATGCGTACCCCGGAAGCCTGGACCATCGCACGATCGTCGCACCGCGTCCCGCCGATGCACAGCCCCGCGCCCGGTTCGGGCGAACAGCCCCGCCCTGTCGACGCGCCTGCGCGAGCACACGATCGTGGGCTGCTAGCATTCCGGTCGTCGAACAGCTGATCGGGGAAAGCGGGCGGACGGTGGACCGGCAACCTCAGGGTCTCGGCCCGGTGATCACGGTGCCGAACCTGATCAGTTTCACCCGCCTGCTGGGTGTGCCGCTGTTCCTGTATCTCTTCCTCGCCACCGACGCCACCGGCTGGGCGGTCGCCGTCCTCGTCGTCGGCGGTCTCAGCGACTGGGTCGACGGTTTCGCCGCCCGCCGCCTCAAGCAGGTCAGCCGCCTCGGTGAGCTGCTGGATCCCCTCGCCGACCGGCTGTACATCCTGGCCACCCTGTTCGCGCTGACGTTCAAGGACGTCGTGCCCTGGTGGTTCACGATCGCGCTGCTCGCCCGCGAAGCGGTCATGATCCTCTGTCTGGTCGTCCTGCGGATCCTCGGCCACGGCCCGCCGCCCGTGCACTACGTCGGCAAGACCGCCACGGCGGTGCTGCTCATGGGCTTCCCGATGATGCTCCTCGCGCACTTCAGCGAGGCCGCCCGGCCGTGGGCGCTGCCGAGCGGCTGGGCACTGCTGTGGTGGGGAATCGTCCTGTACTGGGTCGCCGCCGTCTTCTACTTCATCCAGGCCGCCATCCACGTGCGGGCCGGCCGGCTCGCGTCGTGACGTCCGCTCGCCGCGACGACCTGCTCGGCGACCTGTTCCGCACGCCCCTCGATCCCGGCTACGCGCAGGCCGCCGCCCGCCGGGCCGCCGGAGCGCCGCCGCCCCGCTGGGGCCGTGCCGCCCGGTCGGTCACCCTCGCCGCCGTCGGTTTTCTGCTGGCGGTGGCGTACCACCAGGTGGTGGCCGAGGCGCCGTCGGCGAGCCGGGCGCGCGACGACCTGGTCGCGGACGTCCGCTCCCGGCAGCGCACGGCCGAGGACCTCCAGCGTCAGGTCGACACGCTGCGCACCCAGGTCGACCAGGCCCGCGACGATGCCCTCGCCGACGCGTCCGGCGCCGCGACGCTGCGCGGCCTCGCCGCCGGCGCCGGCACCGCCAAGGTCACCGGAGACGGCGCCGTCGTCCGGGTCGTCGACGCTCCCCCGCAGGTCGACCCCGTCACCGGCCACGCCGCCGAGGAGAATCTCGGCATCGTGCTGGACCGCGACCTGCAGGACGTCGCCAACGGCCTGTGGCAGGCGGGCGCCGAGGCGATCGCCGTCAACGGCCAGCGGCTCACCGCCACGAGCACGATCCGCGCCGCCGGCGGGGTGATCCTGGTCGACTTCAAGCCCGTCACCGGCCCGTACGACGTCGCCGCCATCGGCTCCCCCGACCTCGCCGACCGCTTCTCCTCCTCCACGACGGCGAAGCGCTTCCGCCGGTACGTGGAGAACTACCGCATGCAGTTCAGCGTCAAGGCGCGCAAGGGCCTCGTCCTCGCCGCCGCACCCGAACCACCGCTGCGCTACGCCCGCCCGCCGTCACCGTCACCGTCGGTGTCGCCATCACCCTCTGGAGGTCGCCGGTGATCGCGGTGATCGCGCTCGCCATCGGAGTCGCGGCGGGCATCTTCCTCGAGCCGACCGTCCCGCTGGCCCTGGCCCCGTACCTGCCGATCGCCGTCGTCGCCGCCCTGGACGCGGTCTTCGGCGGTGTCCGCGCCAAGCTCGACGGCATCTTCGACGACAAGCAGTTCACCATCTCCTTCGTCTCGAACGTGCTGGTCGCCGCCCTCATCGTCTACCTCGGCGACCAGCTCGGCGTCGGCGGCCAGCTCTCCACCGGCGTCGTGGTCGTCCTGGGCGTCCGCATCTTCAGCAACGCCGCCGCCATCCGCCGCCACCTCTTCCGCGCGTGACCACCCCACCCCCGGACGAGACTCCGGCCCCACCTCCGCGCGGCCGCCGCCCTTCCCCTCGCCCTCTCCCCCTTTCGGACGACATTTCGGAAATGTCCGGACCAGAGGGTGGGTCGGCGAGCGGTGAGGGCGTCGCGGGCGACGGTGACGTTCCGTCTCCTGGGCAGGGGAAGCGGTGGGGTGGGACCGGGCTCGTCATCGCGTTGCTGCTGGGATTGCTCGGGTTCGGGATCTCGGTGCAGTTCAAGGCGGGGAACTCCGACGCCGGGCTGGCGGCCGCGCGGCCCGAGGACCTCGTGCGGATCCTCTCCGACCTGGACTCGCAGCAGGAGCGGTTGCGGCGGGAGATCAGTGACCTGGAGGACAGCCGGCGGCAGCTCGACTCGGGGGCGCAGGGGCGGGACGCGGCCCTCGCGGAGGCCCGGAAGCGGGCCGACGAGCTGGGGATCCTGGCGGGGACGCTGCCCGCCGAAGGGCCCGGGCTGTCCATCGAGATCACCCCGGGGACGGAGAAGGTCAAGGCGGAGGTGATCCTCGACGCGGTCGAGGAGCTGCGCGGGGCCGGGGCCGAGGCGATGCAGATCAGCGGGCGCGACGGGGGCACGGTGCGGATCGTGGCGCCCACGTACTTCGTCGACGGGGACAACGACCGGCTGGTGGTCGCAGGGCTGAGTCTCGCCGCACCGTATACGATCATGGTCATCGGAGGGCCCGACACCATGCGCACCGCGCTGAACATCCCCGGAGGGGTGGTGGACAGCGTGCGGCAGCACGGCGGTACGGTCTTGGTGCGCGAAGCGGACCCGGTGCGCGTGACCGCGTTGCACACCGCCGGTGAGCTGAAGTACGCAAAGCCCGCCTGACACAGCACAAGCCAAGACCTGACACAGCACAAGCTAAGGACCGACGTGATTCCCGAGGAACTGCGCTACACGGCGGAGCACGAGTGGCTCGCACCGGCGGACGCCGGCGCCTTCAAGGTCGGCATCACCGACTTCGCTCAGGCGGCGCTGGGCGACATCGTGTTCGTGCAGCTGCCCGAGGTCGGCGCCAAGGTGCAGGCCGGCGACTCGTTCGGCGAGGTCGAGTCCACCAAGAGCGTGTCGGAGATCTACGCGCCGGTGTCGGGTGAGGTCGTCGCGGTCAACTCGGCGCTGGACACCACACCCGAGGCGGTCAACTCCGACCCGTATGGCGACGGCTGGCTCGTCGAGCTCAGGGCCGACGACCCGGCGGCGGTCGACGCGCTGCTCGACGCCAAGGCATACCAGGAACTGACCGAGAGCAGCTGAGCAGCACCGGGCCCGGCAATCAACGGTGAACGGGCCCTCCCCAAGAAACGTCCGAAGACACTCGACAGGAAATACGCGCAGAGCGTTGCCGCGCGTCTGGTTGACCCGTGATTTCGGGCGTGACTAGGCTCGCTCAGTCAACCGTATGCACCGGCCTGTCGCATCGGAGGACACCGCAGCAGTCGACCGTGAGGTGGTTCCATGACGCGCCCAGACGACGAGTTCCCCCCGCTCGACGTCACGTCCACGCTCAACCTTGGCGCCATTGAGGATGCCATCGCCGGGCCGGACGACGACGTGGTGCCCACCCGCGTGTCGGGATCGCTGCCGCCGGGCACGGCCCTGCTGGCGGTGCGCCGCGGGCCCAACGCCGGCGCGCGCTTCCTGCTCGACCACGATGTGACGACCAGCGGCCGGCACCCCGACAGTGACATCTTCCTCGACGACGTGACGGTGTCCCGCCGCCACGCCGAGTTCCACCGCGAGGGCGGCACGTTCACCGTCCGCGACGTGGGCAGCCTCAACGGCACGTATGTGAACCGTGAGCGGGTCGAGGCCGCGACCCTCAGCAACGGCGACGAGGTCCAGATCGGCAAGTTCCGCCTCGTGTTCGTCGCAGGACCGCGCCCCGACGAGAGCTGAGGCGATGACGGCGTCCGCAGCCGCCTGGGAGACACCGCAGGACCGCGACGGTTACGACCGTCGCGGTCCACAGAGCGGTCCGCACAAGGGTGAGCGCCTGATGAGCATCGGCGAGGTGCTCGCGCAGCTGCGCGCCGACTTTCCCGACGTCACGATCTCCAAGCTGCGCTTCCTGGAGACCGAGGGTCTCGTCGAGCCACGGCGGACGCCTGCGGGCTACCGCAAGTACACCTGGACCGACATCTCGCGGCTGCGCTACGTCCTGACCGCCCAACGTGATCAGTATCTCCCGTTGCGGGTGATCCGCGAGCATCTCGCCACGATGGGCGAGCCGCTGACCGACGTGTCGCAGTCGGTGCCCACCGAGGCCGCGCCCGAGGTGCGGCTCAACCGCGAGGAGCTGCTCGACAAGGCCGGCCTCACCGAGGCCACGCTGCGCGCCCTGGAGGAGCACGGCCTGGTCAAAGGCCGTCCGGGCGGCGGATTCGACGCCGACGCCCTCGAGGTCGCGACGGCGGCGGCGCGGCTGGGCGAGTTCGGCATCGAGCCGCGCCACCTGCGGGCCTACCGGGGCGCCGCGGACCGCGAGATCGGCCTGTTCAGCCAGCTGGTGACGCCGATGACCCGGCAGAACGGACCGGCGGCGCGGGCCCGGGCCGCGGACACCGTCCACGAGCTCGCCGCACTGACGCAGCGGGTCCATGCCGCGTTGGTCCGTGCCGGGCTCCGCGAAATCCTCGGCAAGTAACCCTCCCCGATACCCTCGACGGGAGCGATCTTCGCCACTGAGCGCACTTGGCCGGTGGCGCGAGTGGCACTACTGCCCCCCTGTCCGTGTACCGTGCAGGGAGTGGCAAGTCGACACGGAGGCGGGCAGTGCGAGAGCTGAATGTGGTCGGTGTTCGCGTGGAGCTGCCTACCAATCAGCCCATCGTGTTGCTCAAGGAGGTCGACGGCGACCGCTACCTGCCGATCTGGATCGGTGCGGTGGAGGCGACCGCGATCGCCTATGAGCAGCAGGGGGTCAAGCCGGCCCGCCCGCTGACCCACGACCTGATGCGCGACATGCTGGCGGCGCTCAAGGCGCCGCTGAAGGCGGTCGAGATCGTCGAGATGCGGGACAACATCTTCTACGCCGAGCTCGTCATCGGTGACAACGTGCGGGTCTCCGCCCGGCCGAGTGACTCGATCGCTCTCGCGTTGCGGGTCGGCGCGCCGATCCGCTGCGCGGACCAGGTGCTCACCGAGGCCGCGATCGTCATCCCGGACGAGCAGGAGGACGAGGTGGAGAAGTTCCGCGAGTTCCTGGAGCAGGTCCGCCCGGAGGACTTCGCCGGGTAGTAGGTTCGGCAGCGGAGGCACCTTCCGTACCAGCGGCAAAACGGGACAAAGCATCCCAATGGCGACGCGCGGAAAATTCGATGACCCGGCACGCGGCGTGTCGCGGCGTTACCTCCCCGCAGACCCTCAACGTGCGCTATAGGGTTGCCGGTGTTGACGCTGGAGGTGGGTCGCAATGCAACAGCCGCCCGATCCCGGGATATCCGGTCATGCTGCTGACACGGTTTCGGTGAGTGCTTTCGCCAGGTCCGACGACGTCGGCTACCGCGGTCCGACCGCCTGCCACGCCGCCGGGATCAGCTACCGGCAGCTCGACTACTGGGCCCGCACCGGCCTGGTCGTGCCGAGCGTGCGCGACGCGGCGGGCTCCGGCAGTCAGCGGCTCTACTCGTTCCGCGACATCGTCGTGCTCAAGGTGGTCAAGCGCCTGCTGGACGCCGGGGTGTCGCTGCAGAACATCCGCAAGGCGATCGAGACGCTGCGCTCCCGCGGCGTCGCCGACCTGGCCGGCATCACCCTCATCTCCGACGGCACCACCGTCTATGAGTGCCGCTCCCCCGAGGAGGTCGTCGACCTGCTCCAGGGCGGCCAGGGCGTGTTCGGCATCGCGATCTCCGGCGCGTTCAAGGAGATCGAGGGCACGCTGTCACACCTGCCCGCCGAGGCGGCCACCCCCGCCGAGGAGGTCCCCGCCTCCGCCGACGACTTCGCCCAGACGGGCGGCGACGAGCTGGCCATGCGCCGCGCCCGCCGCCGCGCCGGCTGAGCGCCCGCAAGCTCCGCACCACCCGTACCACCCGCGCCGGTCGACCACCCCAGGTCGACCGGCGTTTTCCGCTACCCACTGGCTCGCGCTCGACCGGCTGCCGGCGTACGACGTCACGCCCACCTCCCAGCGGGTGGTGCGGGACGGCAAGTACGTCACCGGCGCAGGCGTCTCCGCGGGCATCGACCTGGCGCTCACCCTCGCCGCCGAGATCGCCGGCCCGCAGGTCGCCCGGTCGATCCAGCTCGCGGTCGAATACGACCCCCGGCCGCCGTTCACCGCCGGCTCCCCCGCCACCGCGCCACCGGCGCTCGTGTCGCACCTGCGGGCGAACTCGCACCTGGTGATGTCGACGTAGACTGCGGATCGTGGCGTTCCGTGGCTGGGCCGCCGAGGCCCTCGACTTCTACGACGGTCTCGAGGCCGACAACTCCAAGACGTACTGGACGGCGCACAAGGCCCTCTACGACGAGCAGGTCCGCGCGCCGATGGCCGCGCTGCTGGCGGAGCTTGCGCCCGAGTTCGGCCCGGCGAAGATCTTCCGGCCGTACCGGGACGTCCGGTTCAGCGCCGACAAGTCCCCGTACAAGACCTCCTGCGCGGCGTCGTTCGAGCGCGGCGGCTATGTCCAGCTGACCGCCGCGGGCCTGGCGGCGGGCGCCGGCGCGTACATGATGGACCCGCTGCGGCTGGCGAAGTTCCGGCAGGCGGTCGCCGACGACTCCAGCGGCGTGCCGCTGACCGGGATCGTCGCCGCCCTCGAGGCGAAGGGCACGTCGGTCACGTCGCACGAGCAGCTGAAGTCGGTGCCGCGCGGCTACCCGAAGGACCACCCACGCGCGGACCTGCTGCGGCACAAAGGCCTGATCGCGTGGCACCGGTTCGAGCTGCGCCCGTGGCTGGGCACGGCGAAGGCGAAGACGCACCTGGTGACGTTCTTCCGCTCCTGCGCCCCGCTCCAGGACTGGCTGGCCGCCCACACCTGACCCGCCGCTGCGGTGTCGCGGGGCGACGGGTCACCGGACGGGCGGCCTCAGCGGCGTTCCACGGCCGCGAGGACGACGTCGAAGGGGGCGGAGGCGGCTCGCGCGGCCTCAGCGCGGTCGGCGGCCTCGCGTTCGGCGGCGTCGAGCCACAGGGCGCCCTCGGCGCGGATCGCCTCCCGGGCGGCGGACGCGCCCGCCTGCCACGCGGCTTCGTCCGCCGCGGCGCGGACGAGGATCTCCGGCGGCTCACCCACGGGGACGGCCGGCGGGTCGGCGAGGAGGTTGCCCGGCGGGACGAAGACGACGGGCAGGCCGCTGCCGATCAGGGCCGCCTGCCGCCCGGCCTCGAACGCGGGTGCCGAGACGACCGCGTCGGCGTAGACGGCGGCGGTGCGGGCCGCGGTCGCCGCCCACGAGTGCCGCTCCCGGACCATCTGCCGGGCCTTGCCCGCCAGGCCCTGCGCGAACATCGGGTCCTGCAGCAGGGCGGTCACGGCGTCGGCGAGGCCGTCGGGCTCCCCGACGGGGAACCGGACGCCGGTGACGCCGTGCTCGACGATGGACGCGAGCCCGCCGGTCGACGCGACGACCAGCGCCGCCCCCGACGCCGCGGCTTCCAGGGCGACGGTGCCGGTCGCCTCGTAGCGGCTGGGCATGACGAACGCGTCGGCGGCGGCGAGGACCGCGGCGAGGGTGCGCTGGTCCAGGTGGCCGGGGAAGCTGACGGCGCGGTGCAGCTTGCGCTTGCGGGCCTCCTCGATGAGCGCGGCCCGGTAGTCGCCGTCGCCGGCGACGACGGCGCGGGTGCCGGGGTGCCGGTCACGGATCGCGGGCAGCGCCTCCAGGAGGTCCTGGACGCCCTTCTCGGCGATGAGCCGACCCGCGTACACGAGCAGCGGGCCCTCACCGGCGAAGCGGAGCCGGGCGGCGAGGACCTCGCGCGGGGTCGCCGTCCACATGTCGGGGTCGATGCCGTTGGGCACGACGTCGACGCGTCCGGCGGGGACGTCGAAGAGGTGCTGGACCTCCCAGCGCAGGTAGTCGGTCGGCACGATCACCCGGACCGCCTCCGACCCGAGCCACCACTCGACGGAGTGCACGGAGCGGCTGGTCTCGCCGGTGAGATACCCCTGGTGCCGGCCCGCCTCGGTGGCCTGCATGGAGGCGACGAACGGCAGGCCGAGGGCCTCTTTGAGGGTGACCGCGGCGTGGGTGACGAGCCAGTCGTGGGCGTGGATCACGTCATACCCACCGGGCGGCACCGTCCGCACGGCGGCCTCGGCGAGCAGGTGGTTGACGGCCATGGTGTGCTCGAGGCCACCACTGGACGCGTCGGCCGGGGGCACCGCGGCGCGCACGACCCGGACGCCGTCGACATACGAGTCGGCGGGGGCCGAAGCCAGGAAGCGGGTCACCACGGTCACGGAGTGACCGGCGGCGGACAGGGCTGCGGACAGGGCTGCGACGCGCCCGCGGGGCGCCTCGTCGGTCGTCGGTCGGTGGAATTCCCAGGCGATCATCAATACGCGCATAGCGGATACCTCTCGTCGCCGACTGTCACGGTAGCGCGTTCCGGCGCTTGCGCGGAGCAGCTTCGCGGGCCAATTTCGTCTTTCCCGATTTTTCCGCAGTTGCGGTTTGCAACTTGCGGTTTTCCCTGATCACGGCCCTCGCGTGGAGGACGGCGGCGACCGATCGGGCGGAGAACGGGGCACCGGTCGGGCGGTGCGGGGCGTCACCCTCCGCGATCTCGCTGATCGAGCCGAGACCGCACTCCCCCAGGTGCGCCTCGACGGCGGTGAGCGCCGCGTCCACCGGCAGGCCGGCGGCGACCCGCGCGTCGACGTACGGGCCGAGCCACCACACCCACGCGGTCCCCTGGTGGTACGCGGTGTCACGGGCGACGACCCCGCCGCGGTGGGTGCCGTGGTAGCCGTACTCGCCGGTGGCGAGGCTGCGCAGGCCGAGCGGGGTGACGAGCGCCGACCCGGCCGCCTGCAGGACCCGGGAGCGCAGGTGCGGCTCGTCGGCGGCCGGCGCGTACGGCAGGCTGAACGCGAGCAGCTGGTTGGGGCGCAGCACCGCGTCGTCGTGGATGCTGCCGCCACCCTTCGGGTACGCGGCGGGGTGCGCGTCGACGACGTCGAACAGCCACCCGTCGGGGGCCCGGAAGCGTTTGACGACCTGCGCCTTCACCGCGTCGCGGCGGGCGTGGACGACGGACGCGTCACGGCCGCAGCGTTCCCGCAGCGCGCCGACGGCGCCGAGCGCGTTGGCCCACAGCGCGTTGAGCTCGACGGGTTTGCCGTCCCGCGGGGTGACCGGCCCGCGCGGGAGGCGGGCGTTCATCCAGGTCAGGCCGGCGGTGTCGGCGTCGATGGCGAGGAGGCCGTCGGCGGGGTCGACGCGGACCCCGTCGCTGGTGCCTTTCGTGTACGCGGCGATCACCCCCTCCAGCACGGGCAGCAGTTCGGCGGCGAACGCGTCGTCACCGGTGCGGTGCACGTGCCGTTCGGCGGCGTGGACGAACCACAACGGCCCGTCGGCGTCGTTCAGCGGCGCGGCGCGCATCCGGTCCGGCAGGCCGGCGTGGGCGCGCAGCAGCCGGGCACCCTCCTCGGCGCGGCCCGTCCCGAGGAACAGCCCCTCGTACGCGGTCATCGTGTCGCGCAGGTAGCTGCCGAACCACGGGTACCCGGCGATCACGGCGGGCGTGCCGTCGGGCCGGGTGACGATGAACTGGTCGGCGGCGAGCACGAGCGCCTTGTCGACGGCGTCGCGGGGGCCCGCGGCCCGCAGCAGCTTCCTGGCCCGCCGCCGCGCGTCGGCCACGACCACGGGCGCCGCGGGCGGCGGGGACGCGAGGTCGCCGGACCACGCGGACACCGACAGCGTCTCCCCCACGGCCAGCACCGCCTGGAACGTCCCGGCGGCCCACAGGTCCTCGACCGGGTTCAGCCCCCGGGCGTCCTCCTCGCGGGTGTACGCGCCGAGATACCACCCGCCGACCGGCCGGAACCCGGGCCCGTCCACGCGGTAGGCGTCCTCGACGGTGAACCCGCCGCCGTCCGGTACGGCGACCGACGGCGGATCGCCGCTCCGGTCGCGTTCGGCGTCGGCGGGCCGCCACGTGCACAACGCGGTCAGCGTCAGCTCGACCGTCACGCCGTCGGGCGCGGCGACGAGCCGGTGGACGACGGCGACGCTGTTGCGGCCGCGGGTCATCGCCAGCTCACGCTCGATGACGACCTCACCGATCCGCCACCGCCACCGCGGCACCCCGTCGGCGAGCTCGAAGAGCTCCAGGTGGTGGTGGCCGGCCGGGTCGATCGCGCCGGACGCCCACTCGTGCACGGCGAGCCGCACGACGGCGCCGCCGGGGAGCGTGACGACCGGGTCGAGCGCGGCGAGCGCGAGCTGCCGCTCCGGCGTGACGAGCAGGCCGTGGTAGCGGCGGGTGCGGAGCCCCGGAAGGGTCCCGGTGGCGTGACCACCGGTACCGTCGGTGACGAGCCACTCGTGTTCGAACCCGGCGGACGAACCGCAGACATGGGGGCCGAAGGTCATGACCGATCCCGGGGGCATGTGCCCAACTATGATCCGAACCCCCTTGGTTGAAACGCGCGCCACGACGAAATCGGGGTGTGATTCATCCCTGACCGTTGTCGGAAAGCCGACCCGTGGTCCGGCACGATTCATTATTGATGGCGCTGGGCATATGGCAGCCAGCTTCGCGCGTACCCGAGCGTGAACTTTCGACGCACGTAACACTGTGGCAACGCCGCCCGGGCGAACACCGGTGCCGGGTGGCGGAGCAGCGATAGAGCAGGAGCTGAGATGCAGGTTTGGCCGGGCAACCGGTACCCGTTGGGTGCTACGTACGACGGGCAGGGCACGAACTTCGCGATCTTCTCCGAGGTGGCCACGGCGGTCGAACTGTGCCTCTTCGACGACAACGACGTCGAGGAGCGCGTCAAACTCGTCGAGGTCGACGCGTTCGTGTGGCACGCCTACCTGCCGGGCGTCGACCCGGGGCAGCGGTACGGCTTCCGCGTCCACGGCGAGTACGACCCGTCGCGGGGGTTGCGGTGCAACCCGCACAAGCTGCTGCTGGACCCGTACGCGAAGGCGATCGACGGCGACATCGCCTGGGACCCCGCCGTCTACGGGTACGACTTCAACGACCCCGAGCAGATGTCGACCGCGGACTCGGCGCCGTTCATGCCGAAGGCCGTCGTCGTCAACCCGTACTTCGACTGGGGCAACGACGCCGCGCCGCGCGTGCCGTACCACCACACCGTGGTCTACGAGGCGCACGTGAAGGGCCTCACGATGCGGCACCCGGACGTGCCGGAGGAGCTGCGCGGCACGTACGCCGGCATCGCCCACCCGGCGATCATCGAGCACCTGCGCCGTCTCGGCGTCACCGCCCTGGAACTGCTCCCGGTCCACCATTTCGTGCACGACCAGCGCCTGGTGGAGCTCGGGCTGTCCAACTACTGGGGCTACAACACGATCGGCTTCTTCGCCCCGTACCACGGCTACGCCCGCCGGCACCGCGGCCAGCAGGTCCAGGAGTTCCGCGGCATGGTCAAGGCCCTGCACGCCGCCGGGATCGAGGTCATCCTCGACGTCGTCTACAACCACACCGCCGAGGGCAACCACCTGGGCCCGACGCTCGGCTTCAAGGGCATCGACAACGGCCACTACTACAAGCTCGAGGACGACGACAACCGCTACTACACGGACTACACGGGCACCGGCAACAGCCTCAACGTCCGCAACCCGCACACCCTGCAACTGATCATGGATTCGCTGCGGTACTGGGTGACGGAGATGCGCGTCGACGGCTTCCGTTTCGACCTCGCCTCCACCCTCGCCCGGGAGTTCTACGAGGTCGACCGCCTGTCCACGTTCTTCGAGGTCGTGCAGCAGGACCCGGTCGTCAACCAGGTGAAGCTGATCGCCGAGCCGTGGGACGTCGGCCCCGGCGGCTACCAGGTCGGCAACTTCCCGCCGCTGTGGACGGAGTGGAACGGCAAATTCCGCGACACCGTCCGCGACTTCTGGCGCGGGGAGCCGGCGACGCTGAGCGAGTTCGCGTCCCGCATCTGCGGCTCCGCCGACCTGTACCAGGACGACGGCCGCCGCCCGTTCGCCAGCATCAACTTCGTCACCTGCCACGACGGGTTCACGCTCAACGACCTGGTGTCGTACAACGACAAGCACAACGAGGCGAACACCGAGGACAACCGCGACGGTGAGAGCCACAACCGGTCGTGGAACTGCGGCGTCGAGGGCCCCTCGGACGATCCGGAGATCACCGCGCTGCGGGCGAAGCAGCGCCGCAACTTCCTCACCACCCTCATGCTGAGCCAGGGCGTGCCGATGGTCTGCGCCGGCGACGAGCTCGGCCGCACCCAGGGCGGCAACAACAACGCGTACTGCCAGGACAACGACATCAGCTGGATCGACTGGGACACCGTCGACGAGCAGCTCCTCGCCTTCACCCGCGGTCTGGCGGCGTTCCGGGAGCGGCACCGGGTGTTCCGCCGGCGCCGGTTCTTCACCGGCCGGCCCGTCGCCCGGCAGGAGGGGACGCCGATCCCGGACGTGGCGTGGTTCGCCACCGACGGCCGGCAGATGACCGAGGAGGACTGGGACAACCAGTTCGGCAAGGCCCTCATGCTGTTCGTCAACGGCGAGTCGATCACCGAGCGCGGCTCGCACGGCGAGCGGCACGTCGACGACTCGTTCCTGCTGTGCTTCAACGCCCACTACGAGCCCGTCGACTTCGTCATCCCGCAGCAGGACTACGGCAAGGAGTGGGAGCTGGTGATCGCGACCGCACCCGGGTCGGCGCGCGGCGGTGTGTCGTACACGGCCGGCGGCACCCTCGTCGTGCCGGACCGGTCCCTCGTCGTGCTCGACCGGACGGTGTGAGCCGGTGGTGGCGAACTTCCCCACCGGGACGTACCGCGTCCAGGTGCGGCCGGACTTCGACCTCGACGCGGCCGCCGGGCTCGCCGGCTACCTGCACGACCTGGGTGCGAGCCACCTGTACTCGGCGCCGATCCTCGCCGCGACGCCGGGTTCCCCGCACGGCTACGACGTCGTCGACCCGACCCGGACCAACCCGGAGCTCGGCGGCCGGGCGGCACTGCGACGCCTCACGGACGCGCTGCGGCAGCAGGGCCTCGGCCTGATCGTGGACATCGTGCCCAACCACATGGGCCTGTTCCAGCCTGCCGCGAACCCGATGTGGTGGGACGTGCTCACCCACGGCCGTTCGTCGCGGTACGCGGCCTGGTTCGACATCGACTGGGAAGCCGGCCCGCTCGTCGTGCCGGTCCTAGGGTCTTCCTCCGACATCGCCGAACTGTCGGTCGACGGCGGCGAGCTCCGCTACTACGAGCACCGCTTCCCCATCGCTCCCGGCACCGGGGACGGCACCCCGCAGGAGGTGCACGACCGGCAGCACTACCGGCTCATCGACTGGCGGCAAGCCAACCAGGTGCTCAACTACCGCAGGTTCTTCGCCGTGACCGAGCTCGCGGGTGTACGGGTGGAGGACCCGGCCGTCTTCGACGCGACCCACGCGGAGGTGCTGCGCTGGGTCGCCGACGGTGACGTCGACGGCATCCGCGTCGACCACCCCGACGGGCTGCGCGACCCCGGCGGTTACCTCACCGCGCTGCGGGACCGGGCCCCGGACGCGTGGCTGGTCGTGGAGAAGATCCTGGAGCGTGGGGAGCCGCTGCCGCCGCACTGGCCGGTCGACGGCACCACCGGCTACGACGCTCTCGGCGACGTCTGCGGCCTCTTCATCGACCCGGCCGGCGCCCCACCCTTCGACGGCCCGGACTGGGCCTCAGAAGCGCACGAGCAGAAGCTGGACGTGACCCGGCGGCTGTTCCCGGCCGAGCTGCGCCGCCTCGACGCCCTGGCACCAGGCTCGAAGGAGACCCTCGCCGAGCTGGCCGCGAACTTCCACGTCTACCGCACGTACCTGCCGTACGGGCGGGCCGACTTCGACGCGGCGGCCGCGGAGACGAAACGCCGCCGGCCCGACCTCGCCGGCGCCCTCGACGCGCTGACGCCCCGGCTGACGGACCCGGGCGACGAGCTGTGCGCCCGCTTCCAGCAGCTGACCGGCGCCGTCATGGCCAAGGGTGTCGAGGACACCGCCATGTACCGCTGGAACCGGTTCGTCGCGTTGAACGAGGTCGGCGGGGACCCGTCCAGGTTCGGGGTGCCGCCGGAGGAGTTCCACACCGCCGCCGGGCGCCGCCTCGCCGACTGGCCGGCGGGGATGACGACCCTGTCGACGCACGACACGAAACGCGGCGAGGACGTCCGCGCCCGCCTCGCCGTCCTGTCCGAGGACCCGGACCTGCTGACGCCGCTGCTCGGCCGGGCCGGCATCCCCGACCCGTCGTTCGAGTCCCTGTTCTGGCAGACCGTCGTCGGCGCGTGGCCGATCACCGCCGAGCGGCTGCGGGCGTACATGACGAAGGCGGCCCGCGAGGCGAACCGCTCCACGTCGTGGGACGCCCCCGACGAGACGTTCGAGGCGACGTTCGCCGCCGCTGTGCGCCTGCTGGACGACGACGCCCGGCTGCGCGCCGACGTGGAGACGGTCGTGGCGAGGATCCGGCCGTTCGGCTGGTCCAACGCCCTCGGTCAGAAGCTCGTGCAGCTCACCATGCCCGGCGTCCCCGACGTCTACCAGGGCACCGAGCTGTGGGAGGACTCCCTCGTCGACCCCGACAACCGGCGCCCTGTCGACTTCGCCGAACGTCGCGACCTCCTCGCCGCGCTCGACGCCGCCGCCGCACCACCACCCGTCGACGACTCCGGGGTCGCGAAGCTCCTCGTCGTCAGCCGGGCGCTGCGCCTGCGGCGGGACCGGCCGGAACTGTTCCAGCGGTACCACCCGGTGCCCGTCACCGGCGACGCCGCGGGGCACGCGGTCGCGTTCGACCGGGGCGGCGCCCTGACCGTCGCGACCCGGCTGCCGCTGCGGCTCGCCGCGTCCGGCGGCTGGAACGGCGAAGACCTGAAGCTGCCCGGCGGCACCTGGACCGACGTCCTGACCGGCCGCGAGGTCGGCTCCACCCGGGTCGGCGACGTCCTGTCGACGTACCCGGTCGCGCTCCTGGTGAGGGGATAGCCCGTGCACGAGTTCCGCGTCTGGGCCCCGGCGGCCCGCACCGTCGGCCTCGCCCTGTCCTCCGGCGGTGGGACGACGCTGCCGATGACGGCCGGGGACGGCGGCTGGTGGACGCTGACCCTCCCCGACGCCGGCCACGGCACCGACTACGGGTTCGTCGTCGACGGCGGCGACCCCCTGCCCGACCCGCGGTCCCGGCGGCAGCCGGCCGGTGTGCACGGGCTCAGCCAGGTGTACGAGCACGACTCGTACACCTGGAACGACCAGGAATGGACGGGCCGTCAGCTGCCCGGCAGCGTCGTCTACGAGCTGCACGTCGGCACGTTCACCCCCGGCGGCACGTTCGACACCGCCATCGAGAAACTCCCCTACCTGCGGGACCTCGGCGTCGACCTGATCGAGCTGCTGCCCGTGAACACGTTCAACGGCGAATGGAACTGGGGCTACGACGGCGTCGGCTGGCACGCCGTCCAGGAGTCCTACGGCGGCCCCGACGGCCTCAAACGCTTCATCGACGCCGCGCACCGCTCCGGTCTGGGCGTCATCATCGACGCGGTCTACAACCACTTCGGGCCGTCCGGCGCCTACACGCCGTCGTTCGGACCGTACCTGTCGGCGGGCGCGAACACGTGGGGCCGGTCGCTGAACCTCGACGAGGCCGACTCCGGCGAGGTCCGGTCGTTCATCATCGACAGCGCCCTGCAGTGGCTGCGCGACTACCACGCCGACGGCCTGCGCCTCGACGCCGTCCACGCCCTCGTCGACCGCGGCGCCACCCACCTCCTGGAAGAACTCGCCGTCGCCGTCGACGCGCTGTCCACGGCGGTGGGCCGGCCGCTGTCGCTGATCGCGGAGTCGGACCTCAACGACGCCCGCCTTGTCACCGCCCGGGAAGGCGGCGGATACGGCCTGCACGCCCAGTGGGACGACGACGTCCACCACGCGCTGCACGCCATGCTCACCGGCGAACGGCAGGGCTACTACGGCGACTTCGGCTCCCCCGCCTGCTTCACCAGGGTCTGGACGGAGGCGTTCTTCCACGCCAGCACCTGGTCGTCGTTCCGCCGCCGCCTGCACGGCCGCCCGGTCGACGTCTCGAAGATTCCCGGCCACCGGTTCGTGGTCTGCCTGCAGAACCACGACCAGATCGGCAACCGCGCGACCGGCGACCGCCTGACCGCCACCCTGTCCCCGGGCCTGCTGAAGGTGGGGGCGACCCTGCTGCTCACCTCCCCGTTCACGCCGATGCTGTTCATGGGCGAGGAGTTCGCGGCCCGCACCCCGTGGCAGTTCTTCACCAGCCACCCCGAAGCGTCCCTGGCATCCGCGGTCCGGGAAGGCCGCCGCGAGGAGTTCGCCGCGCACGGCTGGCCACCGGGTGACGTCCCCGACCCGCAGGACCCTGCCACGTTCGAACGCTCACACCTGGACTGGTCCGCTCAGGATCCGGCGATGCTCACGGTGTACCGGTCGCTGATCGCCCTCCGCAAACGCCACCCCGCCCTGTCGGACCCGCGCCTGAACCTCGTCGAGGTCACCCACGACGACGGGCTGCTGCTGATCCGCCGCGGCCCGCACGTGGTCATCGCCAACCTCACCGCCGACCCGCGCACCGTGCCCCTGTCCGCCGACTGCCTCCTCTTCACCACCGACGACGCCACCGTCCTGCAGGCCTCCTCGCTGACCCTCCCCCCGCAGTCCGCGGCCGTCATCTGAGGTGAGCGCACCGGTGGAGCGCACGATGCACCATGCGAACCGGACGATCATGATTGCGGGAGTCAGGTTGTCCCATGTGTGACGCGCTCACGAGGCATTTTGTCAAGTGAGTGCGCCTGCTCAGCAACGCCGCCGACCGGTCCTTGCCCTCGCAGCTCACCCACCAACCACGTTATGGTTGTGCAATGGCTGAACCCCGCACCGTCACTGTGCCCGTCGTCGTGGAGCGCGACGAGGACGGGGTCTGGTGCGCCCACGCCCAACTGCGTCCCGGCGTCGGCGCCCACGGCGAAGGCGACACGGAGGACGCCGCGCTGGACGATCTCCGAGAGGCGCTCCTCGGCCTCATCGAGGAGTTCGGTGCTCCTCGCGAGGTGTCCGTCACGTTGGCAGCCTGATGCCGCCGATCCCTTCCGTCCCGGGCACCCGCGTAGTCAAAGCGTTGGAGCGTCACGGCTTCAACGTGGCAAGGGTCAGTGGAAGCCACCACATCATGCGGCACCCGGACGGACGCGGCACCACGGTGCCAGTCCACGGGAACCGCGACGTCGCCAAAGGCACGCTGAGAGGCATCCTCAACGATGTCTCCATGACCATTGACGAACTCGCCCCGTAGCAACGCAACAAGGCCGCCGAAGGACTGTCCTGGCCCCGGCACGCACGGCCGCGAGACGTCGGATGGGTCAGCACACCGCCACGGAACTGGACCGCAGAGAGCGCGCAACACAGCGGTTCGCGCAACGCATCGCCCGCTCAGCACGAACGAGCAGGTGAGTGCACCGGTGGAGCGGGCGGGACTCGAATCGGCCGTGGGGCAGTGGGATGGTCGGTGAGGTCGGGTAGCGTTTCGGGGATGTTCGGCATGACGGCGGCGCCGGCGTTCAGGTGTGGGTTCGGCGGGGTGCACAGTGCGACCTCGGCCCGGCTGGAGCTCACCGTGCCCCGCCGGCGGGAGCTCCTCGAGGTGTGGAAGCAGCTCGCCGACGGCGAGGCCAGGTTCCGGCTCGGCTGGGACGAGGACGGGCCGTGGGTCGAGCAGGACGACACCGACCCTGTGGTGATCGCCGACGAGGGCGCCGAGTTCCTCGGGCGGGACCCGCAGACCGGGGCGGTCGTCGTCAGCGTCGGGTTCGGGCGCGGCGAGGACGGGTTCATGGAGGTCGCCGGGCTCGTGCATCCGGCCTTCCGGCGGCTCGGGTTCGGGCGGGAAGCCCTCCAGGTGGTCTGCGCGTTCGCCCATCACCACTTCGGCATCGTGGAGCTGCGGGCGAAGTGTGAGACCGACAACGAGGCGGGCAGGAAGTGGCTCGCCTCGGCCGGGTTCCTGCCCGTCGACGGGATCGGGTCGCACACCCTGCCCGACGGCCGGACGACGGCGACGATCCGGTGGCGGCGCCTCGACCCGACCGCGCAACGCCGCTGCAAGCGCCGGTTCATGCCGATCGCCTGACCGAGCGCAACCGCGCGACCGCGCGACCCCGCGGCTGCGTGACCCCGCGAACCCGCGGAAAGCGGAAAGAGGCAGCGCCTCCGACCGGCGGCCGGACGCGGAGGCCCGGACGCTGGCCGGTACACCCCCGTGACGGCTACGCGGCAGAGGTTACGGCTTCCTGAGCGTTGCCTGGAGGGCGCCGACGACGCCGGCGAGTTCGGCGAGCAGGCCGCCGACCGTCGAGGTGTCGTTGCCGCCGATGGTGACGGCGCGCAGCTCGGCGGGTTTCGGCAGCTTGGACACGATCTCCGGCAGGGCGTCGATCAGGCGGGCCTGGATGCTCTCCGGGGACTGCGTGTTGTCGATGCCGGCGCGCAGCCGGGTCCGTTCCAGCTCCAGCAGCCCCTGCTCATGGACGGCCTGGGCCCGGAGCGCCTCGACGGCCAGTTCGCCGTCGACGGTGAGGCGGCGCAGTTCCGCTTCCCGGGCGATGCGCAGCCGGCCGATCTCGGCCTCCTCGTCGGCGCGGTCGCGTTCGAGGGCCGTCGTGTGCCGGGTCGTCGCGTCCTGCAGGTCGGCGAGCGCGCGGCTGTCCTCCTCCTGCCGCTGCGACCGGCGCAGCCGCTCCCCGGCCTCCTGGTCGAACTGCAGCGCCGCGTTGCGGGCCCGCAGGTCGGCGAGTTCCCGGTCGCTTTCGATCTGTTGCGTCTGCCGCAGCCGCGAAGCGGCGAGCTCCCGCGTGCCGATGGCCTCGTCGGCGGCGAGTTCCGCGAGGCGGGCGATGCGTCCCTGTTCGCTGCGGTACGGCTTCTGCAGGTTCTCCCACAGCCGCGCCGAGCTGACCACGGCCTCCTTGATCTGCACGGTGACGATCCGCAGGCCGAGACCGGCGGACGCGTCGGCGGAGGTGCCCTCGGCGACGGCGCGGAGCCGGGCGGTGAGTTCCTCGATGATCGGCTGTTTGTCGCTGAGGACGTCGCTGACGCCGAGGGTGGCGACCTTGTCCTTGATGGCGGCCTCGGCCTGCTCCTTGAGCTGCAGGTTGACCAGGCGCATCGGGTCCTCGGCGTCGCCGAAGTCGAGTTTGCGGTACGCGGTGGAGAAGTCCTCGATGATCCACTGCACGTACGCCTGGACGAGGACGCCCTGCAGTTCGCGGCAGATGCAGAAGGCGTTGATCAGGATGGTCTGCATCGCGCCGGGCACGACGAGATACGAGTCGGTCGCCGGGTTGTAGCGGAACGAGACGCCGAGACCCACGTGCAGCGGCTCGCCGCGGCCGCGGCGGGTGTGCACGACGAACGCGTTCGGCGGGACGATCACGGTCTTCCACCGGCCGAACCCGGTGACCCTGACCTCGACGGCGTTCGGGGTGGGCTGGCTCGTCTGCTGGCGGCCGCCGCCGCGGGACGGCCCGCCCGCGGCGGCCGACTGCGCGGCCACCGCCGCCGGCGCGGCCACGCTGCGCTTCGATCGCAGGTCGTTCTCGAGGCGCTCCTGCTGTGCGACGACCTGCTCCAGGTAGGTGTTCCCGCTCGACATGCGCCCATCTTCATCGACGACGTCAAGCGGCCGGGAACAGGTCCGCGATCTGCTTCATCCGCGCGTCGGTGGTCAGGTCCTCCAGGGACAGCGGCAACGGGATCCGCCAGTTCGGATACTGGGTCGTCGTCCCCGGCAGGTTCGGCTGGCGGGCCTCGCCGAGCACGTCGTACGGCGACGCGAGCACGATCCGGCACGGGGTCCGCACCAGCAGCTGGTGCATCGCGAGGACGATCTCCTCGTCGGTGCTGTCTGGGCCGGTGAGCCCCTCGGCGTCGAGCAGGTCGAGCAGCGCGGTCCGGTCCGCGGTCGCCGCGGCCCATTCGAGTTTCACGTCGCGGGTGAGGACGCCGGCCTCCGCGCGGGACAGGACGTGCTCGCCGGACAGGAAGCCGGCGGCGGTCGGCAGGTCGTGGGTGGAGATGCTGGCGAGGGCGTTCTCGGGCCAGTCGCCGGGCGGCAGGAACCGGCCGTCGGCGTCGCGGGTGAACCACAGCACGGCGGAGCCGAGGATGTTGCGGTCCTGCAGGGTGGCGGTGACGACGTCCTCGACGGTGCCCAGGTCCTCGCCGACGACGACGGCGCCGGCGAGTTTCGCCTCCTCGACGAGGATGCCGAGCATCGCCTCGTCGTCGTAGTACACGTAGGTGCCTTGCGCGGGGGTCTGGCCCGGTGGTACCCACCACAGCCGCCACAACCCGGCGACGTGGTCGACGCGGAGCCCGCCGGCGTGCTTGAAGATCTCCCGGAGCAGCGTCCGCCAGGCGGCGTACCCGGTGGCGGCGAGCCGGTCGGGGCTCCACGTCGCGAGGCCCCAGTCCTGCCCCTGCTGGTTGAACGCGTCCGGGGGCGCGCCGACCTTCGCGCCGGCGGCGATGACGTCCTGCATCGTCCACGCGTCGGCGCCGCCGGGGTCGATGCCCACGGCGAGGTCGTGGATGATGCCGACGGCCATCCCGGCGGCGGCGTCGTTGGCGGCGGCCAGTTGCGCCTCGCAGCGGCGTTGCAGCCACGTGTGGAACGCGACCTCGGCCGGGTCGGCGGCGGCGTACGCGGCGGGTCCCGGCCGGCGCAGCTCCTCGGGCCACCCCCGCCAGTCGGGGCCGTGGTCGGCGACGAGCGCGCAGTACACGGCGAAGTCGGTGAGCTCGGACCGCCCGGCGACGGGACCCGCGCCCGGAGGGCGGAGCAGTGTCAGCGCGGCGCGTTTCGCCCGCCACACCCCGTCGTAGTCGATGAGCCCGTCGGCGGCGTCAGCGGGCCGCAGCGCGTCGACCGCCCCGCGGACCGACGGGTCGGCGGCCTGATATTCGGGCAGGTCGGTGATCCGCAGGTACAGCGGGTTCACGAACCTCCGCGACGACGGCGAGTACGGCGACGTCGGCAGCGGGTCGACGGGCGCGACGGCGTGCAGGGGGTTGACGAGGATCGCCCCGGCGCCGGTCGACGCCGCCCACCGGGTGAAGGCCGCCAGGTCGGCGAAGTCCCCGACCCCCCACGAGCCGGCCGAGCGCAGCCCGTACAACTGGAGCATCCACCCCCAGGTCCGCGGCACCTCCTGCAGCGGCCCCGCCGGCACCACCGGCGCCGCGGCACCCGCCGGGGAGGGTGGGCCGAGCAGCGACAGCACCGTCTCGACGACGTCGGGCGCGATGTCGACGCGCACACCGTCGGAGGTCTCGTAGTAGGTCGCGACACCGCGGGGAAAGGCTGGCACGCGGCTGTCATACCCCGCTGATCTGGTCACGAAGCACAAGGCCGGACACGGCGTCGGCGCCGACGAGGCTCAGCGCCTGCCGGACCCCGCGGGTGCAGCGCACGACGGTGTGCCGGTTGGGCCGGGACTCGGCGAACCGGACGATGGCCCGCGCCCCGGCGGCGTCGAGGAACCGCAGGTCGCTGGCGTCGAGCAGGACGGTGCTGTCGACCTCGGTGACCATGCCGAGGATCGACGGCAGCGACCCTGTGTTGGACGCGTCGAGCTCACCGGACAGCCGCAGGTGGGCACCCCAGCCGCCGACGGTGAAGCGCAGCAGCGGCCCGGAGTGCACGGCCCCGATCGCGGTGAGGGCGTCCTTGTCGAAGCGGCGCCGGTCGTACAGGCAGACCGCGGCCATCCGCCCGTCGCCGAAGAACCGGTTGACCGCCGACTCGTAGGCGATCAGGTCGTCGGTGTCGAAGCCGGCCCGCAGCGTCCACGTCATCTGCCCGGCGACGCACACCGCCTCATACCCTTCCGCGAACGCCTCTTCGCGCACGGTGGTGAGTCCTTCGAGCATCTGCTCGACCCGCCGCGCCCCGGACGCTTCGAACCCGGTGCCGTGCACGGCGACGACGAGCTGCCCGGCGGCGGCGTCGGGAGCGGCGGCCGCGACGTGCCTGGCGAGGTCGACGTCGTCGGCATCGAGGAAGACCACCACCCGCCGCCCCGGGCGGACACTGTCCTTCACGAACGCGGTGAGCAGGTCACGGCACTCGTCGTCGCCGGCATAGGTGACACACACGTGCTCACCCAGCCGCCACGACGGCACCGTGCGCCCCTCCGACACCTCCCAAGACTATGGACAAACCCCCGCGCGGGCTAGAGCGCCGCCGCCCGAAACCTGGCGGAGCGCGACCTCGCCGACACGTGGTGTCGGCCGGCAACGCCAGCAGGACGAGGACACGACATGGCGGTGTGTCGGTGCTCGATGATGCGCATCCGCGGCGTCTTGCGCGCGATCTTGTTGAACAATGTTCAGGTTGACATCGCAGTACGCCCGCCGCTTGAATAACCAGTAGGTTAGATAACCAAGTGGTGAGGTAACTGATGGTCACGGATCAGCTCAGCGCGACCTTCGCGGCGCTCGCCGACCCGACGCGGCGGGCGATCCTCGCCCGGCTGACCCGGGGCGAGGCGACCGTGAAGGAGCTGTCCGCGCCGTTCGCGATGAGCGGCCCGGCGATCTCCAAGCACCTGCGGGTCCTGGAGCAGGCCGGCCTGATCAGCCGCGGCCGCGAGGCACAGTGGCGCCCCTGCCGGCTGGAGGCCGCGCCCATGCGCGAGGTGACGGAGTTCGCCGAGGAATACCGGCGGTTCTGGGACGAGAGCTACGCACGACTGGACGACTACCTGAAGACCCTGCAGACGAAGAAGGACGGCACCGATGATCACGACGAATGAGACGGACCAGCCCGGCGTCACCGCGTTCGAGCTGCCCAGCGACACCGAGATCCAGATCCGGCGGACCGTGGCTGCACCCCGCGCGCTCGTCTTCGACTGCTACACGAAGCCCGAGCACCTCCCGCACTGGATGACCGGGCCGCCCGGCTGGACGATGCCGGTCTGCGAGATCGACCTGCGGCCCGGCGGCGCGTACCGGTACGTGCTGCGCGGCGAGGGCGACGCGGAGATGACGCTGACCGGCGTGTTCCAGGAGGTCGAGCGGCCGTTGCGGATCGTCGCGACCGAGTCGTGGGGGCCGGGATGGCCGGAGACGGTGAACACGGTGTCGTTCGCCGCGTTCGGCAGCCACACCTCGGTCACGACCCTGGTCCGGTACCCGTCGCAGGAGGCCCGCGACGCCGCCCTGCGGTCCGGGATGCGGGAAGGTCTCGAGGCCGGTTTCGCGAGCCTGGAGGCCTACGCGGAGGGCGTCGACCTCCCGCCGGTCCCCGAGATGCGCCTGGAGCTGGTCCCGGTGCCCGTCGCCGACGTCGACCGGGCGGTCGCGTTCTACGTCGACCTGCTGGGCTTCGGGCTCGACCACGACATCCAGCCCGGCAACGGCTCCCGCGTCACCCAGCTGACGCCGCCCGGGTCGGCGTGCTCGATCGTGCTCTACAAGGACCTGCCGGGCCTGGACCTGCCGGTCGGGACGCTGCGCGGCCTGCACCTGGTCGTCGCCGACATCCACAGGTCCCGGGAGCTGCTCCTGGCCCGCGGGGTCGCGCTCGGCGGCGTCGATGACCTGGGCGGCATCCTGTACTGCGCGTTCGCCGACCCTGACGGCAACACGTGGCTCCTGCAGCAGGTCACCCGCGGCTGAGGCAGGCGGGGGTGACGGCCCCGGAGGAGGATCCGCGGCGCGGATCCTCCTCCGGCAAACCCGTCACAGCCGCGGGGCGTCGTCGGTGGGTTCGTCGGCGAGGGCGGCCGGACCGATGATCAGCGGGTCGGGGTTGCGGACCAGGTCGGCGTCCTTGCCGTCGTAGTCGAAGCGGCTCAGCACGTGCCGCATCGCCTCGATCCTGGCGCGTTTCTTGTCGTTGGACTTGACCACGGTCCAGGGGGCGTCGGCGGTGTCGGTGTAGAAGAACATCGCCTCCTTCGCCTCCGTGTAGTCGTCCCACTTGTCCAGCGACGCGAGGTCCATCGGGGAGAGCTTCCACTGCCGGACCGGGTCGACCTGCCGGATCAGGAACCGGGTCCGCTGCTCGTTGCGGGACACGGAGAACCAGAACTTGACGAGGTTGATCCCGGACCGCACGAGCATCCGCTCCAGCTCCGGCGCCTCCCGCATGAACTCCAGGTATTCGGCGCGGTTGCAGAAGCCCATGACCCGTTCGACGCCGGCCCGGTTGTACCAGGACCGGTCGAACAGCACGAACTCCCCCGCGGCCGGCAGGTGCGACACGTACCGCTGGAAATACCACTGCGTCGACTCGCGTTCGCTGGGCTTCTCCAGCGCGACGACCCTGGCACCGCGCGGGTTGAGGTGCTCCATGAAGCGTTTGATGGTGCCGCCCTTGCCCGCGGCGTCGCGGCCCTCGAAGAGGATCACGAGACGCTCGCCGCGGGATTTCAGCGTGTACTGCAGCTTCAGCAGCTCGATCTGCAGCAGACGCTTGGTGTGGTCGTACTCGTCGCGGGTCATCCGCTCGTCGTAGGGGTAGTCCTCCCGCCAGGTGTCGATCGGCTGCCCGTCCTTGCGCAGCAGCACGGGATCGTCGTCGTCGTCGTCCTCGACCACGTAGTCGTCGAGCGAGAGGCCAGCCATCCCACTGATGTACCCTCTCGCCCGCCATTTCACCACCACCGGCGTTTGAACACCGCGTTACCGATGTCCGGAGATCACTGGTAGCCGCGGATCTCCTTGAACGCGGCCGGGAGCGCGCCGGCGGCGCGGGCGTCGAAGGTGCGGCCGCCGGTGAGGGTCGCGACCTCGGTCATCTCGCCGGTGTTGCTCTCACCGAACAGGACGGTGAAGACGGGCACCTTCGGCAGCTGCGGGACCTTCGCCCGGAACGCGGCGAGGTCGGCGCCGACGGTGCGTTCCCCGTCGGTGAGCAGCACGATCGAGGTGAAGCGGTCCGCGGAGGACCCCGCGAGGGCGTAGGCGGCGAGCAGCGCGTCGTAGATGGCGGTGTCACCCTCGGCCTTGAGTTTCTCCACGTGCCCGCGGATCTGCGTGAGGACCGGGTCGAAGCCGGCCTCGGGCAGTTCGAACGTGGTCGCGGCGCCGGGTTTCGTGCTGAACGGCAGCAGCACCACCTGTTCGCGGCCGTTGAACCGGCTGAACTGCCCGGACAGGCTGGCATCGGCTCCGGTGAGCCCGGTCAGGGCGGTCTTGAGGCCGGCGAGCCGGTCGCCCTTCATCGACCCGGACAGGTCCAGGACGTAGATGGTGCGGGCGGGACGGCGCAGCGAGTCGCCGAACGCGCCGATGAGGGCGTCGGCGG
Organism: Dactylosporangium sp. NPDC005555; assembly: GCF_040605635.1. Lineage (NCBI taxonomy): Bacteria > Bacillati > Actinomycetota > Actinomycetes > Micromonosporales > Micromonosporaceae > Dactylosporangium > Dactylosporangium sp. NPDC005555. The sequence continues at coordinate 23,585 of NZ_JBEXDG010000017.1, read as the reverse complement.
CGTCGAGCTTGCCGGGGAACGGCAGCTCCGGCAGGTTCCCGGACCTCGGCCCGAACTCCGGTGCGAGGGTCAGCGCCGGGTCCGGCACCGCGGGGCGCCGCCACGTCTTCGCCATGATCTGCCGCTGGACCGACGGCCGGCGCAGGTAGTCGGCGATCGCCGCGTAGTTGGTCCGGGCCTGCTCCGACGCGGAGGTCAGCAGGGTCAGCGGGTAGTCGGCGGTGACGACACCGTCGGCGGGGTAGATCACGGTCAGGGGTTCGGCGAGCTTCCCGGACGCGTTCAGCGACAGGATCACCGACTCGTAGTTGACGAGGCCGTCAACGGGGCGGCCCTCGGCGGCGGCGCGCAGGTAGGCGTCCATGAGCCAGCCGGAGGAGCCGGCGGTGAGGCTCTGCCCGGCGAAGAACGCCCGCAGCCGCGGTGTGATCGGCCCGATCTGGTCGGCGGTGAGGGCGGCGCCGGTCCCGGCGAGCGCCGCTGCGACCCCGACGAGGGCGGCGAAGCCGGAGTTGGACGCGGCGGGGTTGGTCATGCCGTAGGTGAAGCGGCGTTCGCCGGCGGCGACCGCGATCTCGCTCCACGTGGGCCGGGTCTCGAGCCAGCCGAGCTGCTGTGCGACGGACCGGCGCAGGCCGAGGACGACGGGTGACGTGGCGACCTTCGTCGCGGTGCCCGTCCGGGCGGCGGCGTCGGGGTGCAGCTGCAGGTAGCGGTTGCTGGCGAACCAGGTCGCGTCGTACTGCTTCGCGGCGCCGCCCGTGACGACGGACTCGATGCCGTCGAGGGTGCCGGTGGCGGTGAGCACGACCTTGACGCCGGTCGCGGCGGCCGCCTCGTCGAGGATCGGCTGCAGGTCGGCGAGCTCACTGCCGGCCAGGACCCGCAGGGTGCCGTCGCCCTTGAGGAACGGCGGCTCCCCCTTGGCCGCCTGTGGTGCGTCGGTACAGGCGGACAGTGCGACGACAAGTGCGAGGACTGCGGGGAGCTTCCTCATGTGAGTCTCTCTTCCAGCGCGGCGAGCAGCGCGTGCAGGGTGGGTTCGTCCGGGGACGGGATCGTGTCGGCGGCGCCGAGGGTGACCGCGCCGGGCGCGCCGGCGGTGCGGAACCCGTGCGCGGCGGCGAGGCGTTGCAGCCGCGGGTCCGCGGCGAGGAGCTTCGCGAGGTCGGCGCCGGCGGTGGTGAACGGCACGACGGTGTGTTCGCTGACGATCGTCGGCTGCGGGTACAGCAGCACGTGGTCGCCGCCCGCGCCGCGATCCAGGAACTGGGCCTCGTAGACCAGGACGAGGGGCGCGAAGTCCTTGCCGCGGCGCAGCCAGCTCTCGAAGGGTTCCTCGGTGGTGGTGTCGACGGCGCCCTGGTCGGCGAAGACCTTCGTGACGGCGCCGAGGTCGCCGCCGGTGACCTGGTTGAGGACGTAGGCGAACAGCGCGGCGGAGTTGGAGTCGGCGGGGCGGGTCGTGGCGACGAGGACCGCCTGCTTGACGTTGAAGGTGACGTTGCCGGGGATCTGGTCCCAGCGTTGCCCGCGCTGGTTCGCCGCGACGAACGCCTTCAGGTCCAGGGTCCAGGACGAGCCGGCGGCGCGGCGGGCGAGGCCGGCGCTCTGCAGCAGGTCGACGATGGGGCTGGTGCTCGCCACGGCGAGGGGCGAGCGGAACACGGCCACCGGGGCTCCCGCGGAGGGGCGCCGCCGGGCGATCTCGGCGGCGGCGGGCGCGCTGCCGGGGAACGCGAAGTCGTAGCCGCCCAGCGGCAGGTCGGCCATGCGGCGGGACCCGGCGGGGTCGAGGCGCAGCCGGTACCCGTGTCCGGCGAGGGCGGCCCTGACGTCGGGGTCGGCGAAGAACGGCGCCATCTGCGAGCCGATCACGCCGGTCAGCTCGCGGGTGCCGGCGCGGCGGCCGAGGAGGTGCCCGACGGAGGCGCCGGCGACGACGAGCAACACCACGAGGACGATCAGCCATCCGGTCCTTCTCACGCCTGCGATTGTCGCCGGTACGTGCAACTCCCGACCGTCTATTCCCTGTTCAGGTGCCGTTCACTTGGTCCACTGTGGACGATCGTTCGACCGATGTTCACGCCACCGGTCCCGGCCGGACTCCATCGATGGTTATCGTGCTCCGCATGCGCTGGAAGCCATTGACCGCCGTCACGCTCGCAACGTGCGTCGCCGCCGCCCTGCTCGGCCAGTCCCCCGCTCAGGCCGCCGGGCCCACCGACGCCCTGAAGCTGTCCCGCACCACCGCCGTCGGCGTGCACAACACCTACGACAAGGCGAAGTTCGCCTACCTCGCCGACGCCCTCGACACCGGCGTCAACCTCATCGAGTTCGACATCTGGGCCGACTCCGCCACCCGGCGCTGGCGGGTCAACCACGAGCTGTTCGGCACCAGCAACAACTGCACCGCCGCGACCACCGCCGCCCAGCTGCGCACCGGCGCCCGCGACCAGCAGTTCGGCGTCTGCCTCGACGACATCCGCATCTGGAGCGACGCCCACCCCGGCCACGCCCCGCTGCACCTGAAGATCGAGCTCAAGGCCGGCTTCGACAGCCGCTACGGGCTCGGCCCCGCCGACTTCGACACCCTCGTCGCGAGCAGGCTCGGCGGCAAGGTCTTCAAACCCGCCGACCTCAAGGGCTCCTACGCCACCCTCGACGCCGCCGCCAGGGCCGACAACTGGCCGACCCGCGCCGGCCTGGCCGGCAAGGTCCTGCTCGAGATCATCCCCGGCACGTTCGAACGCGGCAACCCGTTCGACAACCTCGACACCGACGTCGAATACGGCCGCCACCTGCGCGACCTCGACGCCGCCGGGAACCTCGCCCGGGCCCAGTCGTTCCCGTCGGTGCTCGACGCCGCCGCCGGCGACCCGCGCACCCGCTACAGCGAGACCACCATCCGGCCCTGGTTCGTCGTCTTCGACGGCAGCGCCGGCACCTACCTCAACGGGTCCATCGACACCACCTGGTACAACACCAATCACTACCTGCTCGTCATGACCGACGCGTCGGCGGTCCCGCCGCCGATCGACCCCACCTCCCCCACCAACGCGCAGGCCCTCGCCCGGATCAACCTGCTCGCCGGCCGCAGCGCCACCGTCGTGTCCGCCGACTGGAACCCCGGCACCGGCGTCCTCGGCACCGTCGTGCCCCGCGGCTGAGGACACCCCGCCCCGACCGTCCGGCCGAGCCGTTCAGCCCCTCCACCTGGCTGAACGGCTCAGGGTCACGGCCGGACGGTCGAGCGGGAACCGAATCATCCTTGCTCAATGGCATACTTTCCGCGTTCACATCCCGCGTGAACCCCCCTGACCTCGCGGATGGTTGCCAAAACGATGGGCAAGCACAAGGACGGCACCCGCCTCATCGGCGCCGTGCTGCGCGGACTCGTCCTGCTCCTCGCCGTCGGGCTCGTCGGCGGCGCCGGCTGGTACGTCGTGGCCAACAACGCGGCCAAGGGCGCCGAGGGCGGCTGCGAGACGACCCTGCGCGTCGTCACCGCCTCCTCGTTCGCCACCGTCGTCTCCGCCGCCGGCCGCACCCTGCGCGGCGGGAGCAACTGCGTCCTCGTCGACACCACCACCTCCGACGGCCGGCCCGCCGCGGGACAGCTCAGCCAGAGCCGCGCCGACCTGTGGATCCCCGACGACGCCGCCTGGGACGTCATCGCACCACCGCGGCTGCTGGCGAAGAAGGACACCCTCAACGCCTACGCCACCCTCGCGACCAGCCCCATCTACATGGTCACCGACCCCGCGACCGGCGACCGGATCACCGCCGGCGGCGGCAGCTGGCTCTCCCTCGCCGGGCTGCTCAACACCAAGAACTCCGGGGTCCGGATGGTCGTGCGCAACCCCGCCATGTCCGGCGACGGCATGGTCGCCGCCGGCGCCGTCGGTGAGGCCGTGTGGCTGGACAAGGGCATGGACGCCTCCTCGCTCGTGCTCACCAACGTCCTGGGCGTCACCCGCACCGTCAACCACGACCTCGCCGCCATCCCCGAGGCGGCCGGCGAGGTCGGGCTCATCCCCGAGTACGCGCTGCTCGCCACCCTGCGCCTGGCGAAGTCCGACCGGCGGTACATCGTCGGCAGCGACCACACCGCGATGCTGCGCTACACGTGGCTGCCCTCCGCGGCCGCCGCCGCCGACCCGAAGAAGGCCGCCGCGCTGCGCCGCCTCTACGCCGCGTTCACCAGCGCCGAAGGCAGCCGCGCCATCGCCGAGGCCGGCCTGCGCGGCCCCGACAACCTCCGGCCGATCTTCGACGGCGCCAACGTGCTGCCCGAGCCGACCGCGAAACCCTTCGAGGTCCTCCAGCCGCACCACGTGCAGCACATCTTCGCCACCTGGGACCCCGAGGACCGGCGCAGCAACCTGCTCATCATCGTCGACCTCGCCACCAACGGCACCGCCGGCGGCTCCCCCACCAACAGCGCCTCACCACCGCCCGGCAAGGTCCAGGTCCCGCCCCTGGACGTGCTGCGCAACGGCTGCGTCGTCCTCGCCGGGCTCATGCCCGTCGGGTCCCGGCTCGGCCTCTGGGAGGTCAGCCCCGGCACCCCCGGCTACCGCAAGCTCATGCCGACCGACCGGCTCGACGACACCAGCCGCACCGCGTTCGGCAAGCAGGTCGGCAAGCTCGCCGCCCACCGCAGCGGACCCGGCCTCTTCGACGCCGTCGTCGCCGGCTACCGGTCCGTCCGCGACGACTACCACGACGACATGTTCAACCAGGTCCTCGTCTTCACCGACGACCAGAACAAGGACAGCGCCGACACCGCCGCCGTCGACGACCTGGTGCGCAAGCTCACCGCCCTGCAGGACCCGAACAAGCCCGTCAGCGTCAGCATCGTCGTCCTCGGCAAGAAGGACTCCGCCGACCGGCTCAAGACCGCGCTCAAACCGATCGACGCGTACGTCGACAACGCCCTGACCACCGACGACGTGCAGGCCGCGTTCATCCACGTCGTCGCCGGCGGGCTGCACGAATAGGCGCGGCGCCACCGGTCAGGCCGGGGTCGTCGGCGAGTCCAGCCAGGCGTCGATGAGCTTCGTGAAGTCGCGGCCCGTCTGCCGGTTGACGAACGCGGTGAACGCCGCCCGGTCCTGCGCCGTGCCCGCGTGCTGCGACACCCACGCCCGGGCGAGCGCGAAGAAGGCGGTGTCGCCGAGGGCACGGTGCAGCTCACGCAGCATCAGCGCCGGGCACACGTACACGTTGCCCTCCGCGAAACTGTCCGCGCGCGGGTTGCCGGGCGGACCGAGCCGCTGCCGCGCGTCCGCGTCGCTCTTGCGCGCCCGCTGCGCCCAGTCGTCGATGCTGTAACCGTCCCGCTCCGCCGTGTAGAGCGCCTCCGCGTAGGTCGCCCAGCCCTCGTTGAGCCACACGTCCTTCCACACCGCCGGGCTGACCGCGTCGCCGAACCACTGGTGCGCGTACTCGTGCAGCATGATCCCGTCCAGGCCCGCGACGTTGCCGGAACTGCCGAGCACGTCACCGCCGATCGTCACCATCTGCTGGGTCTCCATCGCCGACCGCGACGGCACGATGACCGCGCCGGCGCTCGGGAACGGGTACCGGCCGAACCGCGCCTCCAGCCACCGGATGTGCTCCGGCGCCTTGCGCAGCACCGGCAGGAACCTGTCGTCCTCCGGCCGCGTCCACAGGCTGATCGGCAGGTCGTGCGGGCCCCGCAGCCGCTCCACGCGGTAGTCCTGCCCGACGGCGAGGGTCGTCAGGTAGGTGGCGACCGGCTGCGTCGCCGCGTAGGTGAACGTGCTGCCGGTGACCGGGCCCGGGGTGCCGCTCGCGACCGCCTCCCAGCCGTCCGGGACCGTCACCGAGATGTCGTACAGCGCCTTGTCCGACGGCTGGTCGTTCGCCGGGTACCAGGTCGACGCGCCGAACGGCTCCTGCATCGTCCACAGCTCACCGTCCGCGGTGACGGTCAGGCCGAGCGGCTCGGCGTCCCCGCGGTGCGAGGGCATCGGCACCGGCGCCGGCGTCCCCGAATAGTCCACGACGAGGGTGACGGTGGTGCCCGCGGGCAGCGCCCGGTCGACGACCAGCTTGCCCCGGGCGATCCTCCCGGTGGCGGCGGCGCCGTCGATCGTCGTGGCGCTCACGGTGTACGGGCTGGTGAAGTCCAGCGTGAGCGCCGGCTCGGCGCGCAGGACCCGCAGCTTCACCGTCGCCTTCCCGGTGAGGGTCTTCGTCTGCGGCGCCCACGTCAGGGCCAGGCCGTAGTGCAGGACGTCGACGGCCGGGTTGCCGTACGCCGGGTAGAGCGGGTCGGCGACCGGGGTGGACGTGCCGTCGAGGTTGCCGGCGGCCAGCTGCTCCGGCGGGGCCAGGGTCGTGCCCCGGCTCACCGTGCAGCCGGCCAGCATCGTGAGCGCGGTCAGGGCGGCGAGGGCTCTCGATGGTCGGCGCACCCGGCCAAGGATAGGACTCAGGTGCAGCCGAGCGCTTCGCGCAGGGCGGCGAGATTGCGCACCATCACCGACACGTAGTCGCTGCCCTCCTCGACGCCCTCGATCGGGTCGAGGACGGCCGTCTTCACCCCGATCTCCTTCGCCACCGTCTCCGACAGCTTCGGGCTGACCAGCGCCTCGAAGAAGATCGTCGTCACGCCCTTCTCCTTCGCCAGGGCGGCGACCTCCGACACCCGCTGCGGGCTCGGCTCCTCCTCCGGGTCCAGGCCCGAGATCGGCACCTGCGTCAGCTTGTACCGCTCGGCGAGGTACCCGAACGCCGCGTGGCTGGTCACGAACTCCCGCCGGGCGCACGTCTGCAGGCCCGCCGCGTACTCCTCGTCGAGGCGCTTGAGCTCGTCCTGCAGCTGCCCGGCCCGCAGCCTGATCGCGTCGGCGTTCACCGGGTCGACGGTGGCGAGCCGCTCGGCGAGCTTCCCGGCGATCGCGGCGAAGCGGACCGGGTCGAGCCAGACGTGCGGGTCGTTGCCGTGCTCCAGGGCCTGCACCCCGGCGACGTCGAACGCCTTGTCCTTCGCCTGCAGCCGCACCGCCTCGTCGACCGACGGCTGGAACCCCGACAGGTAGACGACCAGGGCCGCGTCGGTGATCCGGGCCAGCTGGCTCGGCTTGAGCTCCAGGTCGTGCGGCTCCGCCCCGGCCTGGGTGAGGTTGGTGACCGAGGACTGCTCCGCGCCCAGCCGCTCCGACAGGTACTGCAACGGGTAGAACGCCGCCACGACCTTCAGCCGGCCGTCAGCCTGCCGCTGCGGTGTCTGTCCGTCACCGCCGCAGGCGGTGGTGAGCAACAGGGACCCGGCGGTGAGGCCGGCGAGGACGGCGCGTCGCAGCATGATCCCCATCCTGGCGACTGTTGACAATCATTGTCAAAAACGCATGGTTGGCGGTCGTTACATCGTGCTAAGCTTCCTAGGAGGCTAGCTTTATCCGGCCATGTCGATCCTGCGCTCCCTGGTGCGACCTGGTGGTGACAATCGTTCTTCGAAGGGATCCGGGCATGCTGCGAGTGCACAACTTCTGCGTCTCCGTCGACGGTTACGGTGCCGGGCCGGACCAGAGCCTCCAGGCCCCGATCGGCGCCGGCGGTGAGCGGCTGCACGACTGGGTCTTCCGGACCCGCACCGGCCGCCGCATGATCGGCGAGGAGGGCGGCTCCGAGGGCATCGACGACGAGATGATGGCCGCGGGCGAGACCGGGCTCGGCGCCACCATCATGGGCCGCAACATGTTCGGTCCCGTCCGGGGACCGTGGGCTCCCGACGAGCCGTGGCGCGGCTGGTGGGGCGAGGACCCGCCCTATCACCACCCGGTCTTCGTCCTGACCCGGCACGCGCGGCCCAGCGTGACGATGCTCGGCGGCACCGTCTTCCACTTCGTCACCGGCGGCATCGAGGACGCCTTCGAGCAGGCCACGAAGGCGGCCGGTGGGCTCGACGTGCGGCTCGGCGGCGGCGTGTCGACGATCCAGCAGTATCTGCGCGCCGGCCTCGTCGACCAGCTGCACCTGGCGATCGTCCCGATCGTCCTCGGCCGGGGCGAGCGGCTCTTCACCGACGGGCTGACCGACGGCCTCACCTGCACCCGGATGGCCGCCTCCGACTCGGCGACCCACATGATCCTCAGCCGAGCATGACGGCGAACTGGCGGGCCGTGATGCCATACCAGCGGTCCGTCAGCCCCTCGTCGGTCATGCCGAGGCGTTTCGCGACCCCCTGCGACGCGGCGTTGTCCTGGTCGGTGAGGGCCAGGACCCGGCCGCTGGTCCGGGACAGCAGCTCGCGGGCCGCCGTGGTGGCGAGGCCCTTGCCGTGATGCGCGGGGTGCAGGTGCCAGCCGACCTCCACCTCGCCCGAGTCCCCGCCGGCATCCTCGAGGGGCAGCAGGAGGACCGTGCCGACCGGCACGCCGTCCACGTCGATCGCCCAGTAGCCTCTCGGGCCGTCCTCGCGGGTCTTCATCCTGGCCAGCCTGGCCAGGGCCTCCTCCCGGTCCGCGACCACCCGCCGCGGGTGCGCGCCCAGGTGCCGCATCACCTCCCACCGGGAGTAGATGTCGTAGAACGCCTCCGCGTCGTCGTCCGTCCACCGCCGCAGCACCATGCCCGCCATGATGCCCCCTGACCCGCCGGCGCCGAAGGACGGGATGTCGGGCGGAGATCGGTTTCGATAGCATCGGGTCGATTTCCGCGACGTGTCGCCGAGACCACGGAGGGTCGACGCTCAATGACGGTCACCGAAACAGCCCCTGCCGACGCGCGCCCGATCCCGGTGGCGAAAGGGCGGCCCGTCGTCGGCAACGTCCTGGAGCTGGCCAAGGACCCGGCCGGCTTCTTCGCCCAGGCGTACCGCGACAACGGCCCCGTCTTCCGGATCAGGCTGTTCAACAAGACGCACACCGTCATCGCCGGCGCCGAGGCGGCCGACTTCATGGGCTCCCGCGAAGGCCGCGAATGCCTGCGGTCCAAGGAGTTCTGGCAGGGTTTCCTCGACGAGTACGGCGGCAGCCGCACGATCCTCGGCGAGGACGGCGACAGCCACAAGGAGCTGCGCGACATCATGCGCCGCGGCTACTCCCGCGACGCGATCAAGGGCCGCGGCAACGAGCTCGTCGAGATCACCGACCGGGTCCTGGAGCGCGACTGGACGGCCGGGCGGTCCGTGCCCGTCGTGCACGCCCTGCAGTACATGGTCACCGACCAGCTCGGCACGATCCTCACCGGCAGCGCACCCCTGGAATACGTGCCGGACATCCGCACCATGACGCTGTATGTGCTCAACGTCCTGGTCACCAGGCAGCGGCCGAAGATCCTGCTCAAGCACCCGAAATACCGCAAGGCCAGGGCGCGGGTGTTCGAGCTCGGCGACGCGATGGTCGCGAGCCTGCGGGCGAGCGCCGGCAGCAAACCCGAGGCCGAACGCAACCTCGTCGAGGACCTCATGGACGTGCACCTCAACCGTGAGGGCGTCCTGCCGGCCAACGATCTCACGCTCGCGCTGACCGGGCCGTATGTCGCGGGCCTGGACACGGTGGCGAACACGACCGCGGCGTTCATCTACTGCGTCCTCAAGCACCCCGAGGTCCTCGCCCGCGTGCAGGAGGAGGCCGACGCGCTGTTCGCGGGAGGCGCCATCACCGACGACGACCTGCGCAAGATCCCGTCGATCCGGTATGCGCTGATGGAGACGATGCGGCTGTATCCGATCGCGGTCGCGCTCAACCGGACCGCCACCCGGGACTTCGAGTTCGCCGGGTACACGATCAAGAAGGGCGAGATGGTGTACATCGGCACGACCGTCCCGCACTTCATGGAGGAGTACTTCCCGGACCCGGCGCGCTTCGACATCGAGCGGTACGCCAAACCGCGCTCGGAGCACCTGCGGCCGGGCGCGTACTCGCCGTACGGCCGGGGGCCGCACACGTGCCTCGGCAAGAGCTTCGCCGACGTGCAGATGGCGCTGTCGATGGCGCGGCTGTTCCACCGCCTGGACCTGGAGCTCGACCCGCCCGGATACACGCTCGTCACGAAGACCGCACCGACGCCGGGGCCTTCGATGAACTTCAAGGTGAAGGTCCGCGGCTACCGGCACTGAGGCCTTTTGTCGCACCCGCGGGCTAGGTTCTTCGCATGGCAACGCTCTCGTACGGCAGCGCGACGGGCCGCTGGGTCCTGACCGCGACGATCCTCGGGTCCGGCATCGCGGCGATCGACGCGACGGTGGTCGGGATCGCGCTGCCGGCGATCGGGCGTTCGTTCGACGCCGACCTCGAGACGCTGCAGTGGGTCGTCACCTCCTACACCCTTGCCCTCGCCGGGCTGCTGCTCATCGCGGGAGCGCTCGGCGACCGGTATGGGCGGCGCCGGATCTTCCTCGTCGGCGTCGTCTGGTTCGCGGTCGCGTCCGTGCTGTGCGGCGCCGCGCCCGACGCGCCGACCCTCATCGCCGCCCGCGCCCTGCAGGGCGTCGGCGCGGCCCTGCTCACCCCCGGCAGCCTCGCCATCCTGCAGGCGTCGTTCCGCCCCGAGGACCGCAGCCGCGCCATCGGCGCCTGGTCCGGCCTCGGCGGCGTCGCCACCGCCATCGGCCCGTTCCTCGGCGGCTGGCTCGTCGGCGCCGCCTCCTGGCGCCTCATCTTCGCCATCAACGTGCCGATCGCCGTCGTCGTCATCCTGCTCACCTCGCGCCACGTCCCCGAGTCCCGCGACACCACCGCCACTGGCCCCGTCGACGTCCCCGGCGGCACCCTCGTCACCCTCGGCCTCGTCGGCGTCACGTATGGGCTCATCGAGGGCCACTCCCTCGGCTGGACCAGCCCCGCCGTCCTCACGTCCCTGTGCGGCGGCGTGCTGCTGCTCGCCGGGTTCGTCTGGTGGGAGCGCCGCACCGCCCACCCGATGCTGCCACTGGACCTGTTCGCCTCGCCCCAGTTCAGCGCCACCAACGTCGTCACATTCGTGGTCTACGGCGCGATCGGCGGCGCCCTGTTCCTCCTGCCGATCCAGCTCCAGCAGGTCTCGGGCTACACGGCCCTGCAGGCCGGCGTCTCCCTCCTGCCGGTCACCGCCATCATGCTGGCCTTGTCCGCCCGCTCCGGGGCGCTCGCCGCCCGCATCGGCCCGCGCCTGCAGATGAGCGTCGGCCCCGTCGTCGTCGGCCTCGGGATGGCCCTGTTCGCGCGGATCACGGCGTCCGGCTCGTATGTCCTCGAGGTCCTCCCGGCCGTCACCGTCCTCGGTCTCGGCCTCGCCACGACGGTCGCCCCCCTCACGTCGACCGCCCTGTCCTCCGCCCGCTCCAGCCACGCCGGCATGGCCTCCGCGGTCAACAACGACGTCGCCCGCGCCGCAGGCCTCGTCGCCGTCGCCGTCCTCCCCGCCGCCGCGGGCATCACCGGCACCGCCTACCTGGACCCGTCCCGCCTCTCCACCGGCTTCCACACCGCCGTCCTGATCTGCGCCGCACTGTGCTTCGTGGCGGGCGCGCTGGCCGCCGCCACGATCCGCAACCCGCCGCACCCCCCGGCCACCGCACCCGCACCCGACAAGCCCTGGATGCACTGTGCCGTCGACGCTCCCCCACCGGCTCCGGCCCCGGCCCACCACCCCTGACCACCGCCGCGGCGCCCGCCCGCACCGAGACCGCTCGGCAGGCCGCCGGCGTCGGCCAGGACCACAGCGGCGGCGACGATCTCGGCGCGGGTGTGCTGCGGCACGGGCCCGGGACCCCGACACGGCGGACCAGGGCGTAGCCGTGTGCGGGCTCCCTGGCGAGCGGCGCGAGCAGGCACATGCGGTGGCGGGCGGGAAATTGTGTCGGACCTACCCGGTAACATCCATGGCGTCCCGAAAAACTAGGCAAAGGTGCGCGGCAGACATGCTCGACATCGAGTTGATTCGCAAGGACCGGGCCTCCGTCGAGGCCGCTCTGTCCAAGAGGCTCGAGCCGTCCGAGGTGTCCCGCTCGCTGAGTGCCATCGCCGAGCTGGACAAGCAGCGCCGTGAGCTCATCGGCGACATCGATGCCGAGCGGGCCCGCCGCAAGGAGGAGGCCCGTGCCTTCGGCGCCGCGAAGGCGGCCGGCCAGGCGGTCGAGCCGACCACCCGCGACGCGAAGGCTGCGCTGCAGGAGCTCGAGGAGCGCCTCGCGGCCGTGCAGGAGCAGCTCACCACCGCGATGAGCGAGCTGCCCAACCTGCCCGCCGACGACGTCGTGGCCGGCGGCAAGGAGGCCAACGTCGTCGTCAAGATCTTCGGCGAGGCCCCGAAGATCGACAACGTCCGCGACCACGTGACCCTCGCCAACGAGCTCGGCCTCGTCGACTTCGAGCGCGGCGTCAAGCTCGGCGGCTCCGGCTTCTGGATCTACACCGGCTGGGGCGCCCGCCTGGAGTGGGCCCTGGTCAACTGGTTCATCGACCGGCACTTCGCCGCCGGCTACCAGTTCATGCTGCCGCCGCACCTGCTGCTGGACTCGGCGGGCTATGCCGCGGGCCAGTTCCCGAAGTTCTACGACGACGTGTTCCACATCGCCACCGACGGCGACGAGCGCGGCCGCTTCCTGCTGCCCACCTCGGAGACCGCGATCCTCGGCGCCTACCAGAACGAGATCTTCGAGACCGCCGACCTGCCGCACAAGGCGTATGCGTACACGCCCTGCTACCGCAGCGAGAAGGCCGGCTCGCACTCCGACGAGCGCGGCACCGTGCGCGGCCACCAGTTCAACAAGGTCGAGATCTTCCAGTTCACCTCCCCCGAGGACGGCGAGAAGACCCTCGAGGAGATGGTCGGCTACGCCGAGGACCTGGTGAGCTCGCTCGGCCTGCACTTCCGCCGCTCCCTGCTCGCCGCCGGCGACTCCAGCGCCTCGATGCGCAAGACCATCGACATCGAGGTCTGGATGCCGAGCACCGGCAAATACAAGGAGGTCTCGTCGGTCTCCTGGGCCGGCGACTACCAGGCCCGCCGCGCCGGCATCCGCTACCGTGTGCCCGGCTCGAAGAACAACCGCTTCGTCCACACCCTGAACGGCTCCGCCCTGGCGACCAGCCGCATCTTCCCGGCGATCCTCGAGCAGTTCCAGCAGCCCGACGGCTCGGTCCTCGTCCCCGAGGTCCTGCGCGAGAAGGTCGGCACCGACCGCATCGAGAAGCCCGCCAAGCGCCGGTAACACCCCTTCGACCGTTCGTCCTGCGCACGCAGCCGGGGTCCGGCCGGTTGCGTGCGCGGGACGTCCAGCCGCCGCACGCAACCAGGCTCTGGCCGCTGCGCGTCGTCCAGCCGGTTGCGCACGACCGGGGTCACACCGTTCCGCGTGCCGCGGGCCCGCTGCACGCCGCGGGACATCCAGCCGGTCACGCACGTCCGGGGGTCACACCGTTGTGTGTGCCGCAGGCACCCGACCGGCCGCGTGCGGCCGGGCTCCGGCCGGTTGTCTGCGGCTGGACTTCGGCCGGTTGAGCCCAGCCGGGAGCCCCGGCAGTTGCCCACCGACGTCCGGCGCGTTGCATGCACCCGCAGGACATCCAGCCGGTCGCGCACCACCGGGGTAACACCGTGCCATGTGCCGCGGGCACCGACCGGCCGCGTGCAACTGGACTCCGGCCCGTTATGTGCGGCTGGACTCCGGTCGATTGAGCTCAGCCGGGAGGCCCAGCAGTTGCCCACGACCGGCGTCCGGCCCGTTGCGTGCAGCCGCAGGTCCGGTCGACTACGTGCGATCTGCCCGCGACGCCCACGGTCCTCGATCTCGGCCACGAAACCGTTCGGGGCCATCTGACCCGTCCGGCGTCCGGCCATTCGCGTGCAGCCCGAGGTCCGATCGTTTGTGCGCAACCGGCGGCCGGCCGATTGCGTGCAGCCGGACGCCGCCTGTGCCCTGACGATCCTCGCGCTTCTCGCCGGCTGCCGCCGGTTGTTCGACCACGCGCCGGTGCGATTGCGTGCGGCCGGGCCCGATCGTTCGTGTGCCGCAGGGCATCCGGCCGGGTCGTGTGCGGCCCGGAGTCCGGCCGGCTCCCGCACCGGTCCTTGCCATGCCCGCCGGCCCTGGTCGCGGAGGCCATGTCCTGGACCGACGTGGGGGGGAGAGAGACCCTGCAAGCCTGCCGAATGCACGGCCGAGACGCGCAGGCCGCCCTGTCACCGCTTCGAGCGTCGGCAGGACCGGAAGCCACCGCGTCGCCCCCGTCACCGGCGCGGCGTGGTGGTGTCGCTGGGCGGTACACGCGCGATCCGTCGACGTCGAGGGCGGCGTGGACGCACCGCCCTCGACGTCGAAAGGCGCGGGTTACGTGAGTTCGCGGATGGCGTCGATCAGCAGCCAGACGCCGAACAGGAAGAACAGGACCGCGGCGCCGTACTTGATGGTGCGCTCCGGGAGGCGCTTGCCGAGGGCGCGGCCGACGACGATGGCGAGGGCGTCGGCGACGACCATGCCGATCGTGGAGCCGAGCCAGGTGCCGAACCAGCCGTGCTGGGTGGCGAGCGTGATCGTGGCGAGCATGGTCTTGTCGCCGAGCTCGGCCAGGAAGAACGCGACGCCGACGACGATGATCGCGGAGCGGGTGGTGGGCTGGGCGGCCTTGTCACGTTCGGCGGCGGTGAGGGAGTCGCCGCGCAGGGTCCAGGCGCCGAAGGCGAAGAACGCGACGGCCGCGACCAGGGCGATCCAGCCGGTCGGGAGGGCGGCGCCGAGGCCGTACCCGACGGCGACGGAGACGAGATGGACGACCGCGGTGGCGATGGTGATGCCGATGAGGACCGGCACGGTCTTGAACCTGGTCGCGAACGTCAGTGCCATCAGCTGGGACTTGTCACCCAGTTCAGCGACGAAGATGACGCCGAAACTGATCGCGAGGGCAGCGAGGAAACCGCTCATGTACGTGAAGAACCTTCCCGGAGAGAACCGGGAGGAGGGCACGGACGACCTCGACCCGGCTTGTTCAGCCTGAGTCGAAGGTCTCGTCCGCCCTGTGGATCGCCGGCCAGAGGAACCGGCTACCCGAGGGCCGCGTGGCCGGGGACGCGAGCGCCCCAGTATGTCGACCACGCAGTTGGAGGACTACTCCCCTTCGCGCCCTGTCAGCGTACCGGATGAGCGGCCGCGATCAGCGCGCGCAGCGCCCGCACGTGCCGAAGATCTCAAGGGTGTGGCTGACGTCGGTGAAGCCGTGTTCCTCGCCGATGCGGTCCGCCCAGCGCTCGACGGCGGGGCCGAGGACCTCGACGGTGCGGCCGCAGCCGCGGCAGACGAGGTGGTGGTGGTGTCGGTCGCTGCAGCGCCGGTACCGCGTGTCGCTGCCCGGGACCTGCATGACGTCGATCTCGTTGGTCTCGGCGAGGAGCTGCAACGTGCGGTACACGGTCGTGAGGCCGACGTTGGCGCCCCGCTCGCGGAGCATGACGTGCAGCTCCTGGGCGCTGTGAAACCCGTCGACGTTGCTGAGCAGCGTCATCACGGCGTCACGCTGGCGGGTGTTGCGCCGGGCGGGGTGCTGCTCCACGTCGTTCACCCGGAAAAGCTTAGCGTGACCTCACCAGAGGACCGCACCGCGCACCTCGGTTCGCGCACGGAAAACGTCGTACCCGCGCGGTACCTTTCCGTCGTGGACATTCGCGTTGAGGTCGACGACGAGGAGTCGCTGCGGCAGCTGTATCGGTGGCTCCGCGACGACGAGATCTACCGCACGGTCCGGGTGAGCCTGACCCCCGCGGCGCCACGTCCGGGCGAGATGGGCGCCGCGCTCGAGGTCGTCAACGCCGTGGTCAGCAACGGGATCGCGCTCGGCGGCCTGCTGCTGGCGGTGGTGACGTGGCGCGGCACCCGCCCCCGGCCACCGAGGGTGCGCATCGTGCGCGGCGACGTGACCGTCGAGCTGGACGGTGCGGCCTCCCCTGAGGAGATCCGCCGGCTCGTCGACACCCTCGACCCGCCGGGCGACGACGAGCCTCCGGCTCCGGGTCCCACTCAGCCCCCGGCCCCTAGCTCAGCGCCGAGCACGAGCCCGGCCCTGCACCCGGCCCCCGCCCCGGCCCCGCGTCCCGCTCCGAGCCCGGCTCCGAGTCCGGTCCCGAGCCCAACCCCGGCCGCGCGTCCCGCTCCGAATCCGAATCCGGCTCCGAGCCCGAATCCGGCCGAAAGCCCGAGTCCGGTCCCGGCTCCGCGTCCCGCTCCGGACCCGAGCCCGGAATCGGGTCCGGCTCCGAACCTGAGTCCGGCCTCGAATCCGGCGGCGGAGGACGCCGGGCCGGAGCCGGGAACGGTGTAGGGGGTGCGTGCGTCGCGGCTCATCTCGCTCGTGCTGCTGCTGCAGGCCGGGGGCACCGTCACCGCGGGCGAGCTGGCCGAGGCGCTGGAGGTGTCCGAGCGCACCATCTACCGGGACATCCTGGCGCTGTCCGCGGCTGGGGTGCCGGTCTACGCGGAGCAGGGGCGGGCCGGCGGGTATCGGCTCCTCGACGGGTACCGCACGAAGCTCAACGGCCTCAGCCGGGCCGAGGCGGAGGCGTTGTTCCTGTCGGGGCTGCCCGGGCCGGCCCGCGACATGGGGCTCGGGGACGTGCTCGCCGTCGCGGAGCTGAAGGTGGCCGCGGCGCTGCCCGCGCCGATCCGGGACGCGTCGAGCCGGGCACGGCAGCGGTTCCACCTCGATGTGCCGGGGTGGTTCGAGGACCCGGCGCAGCCGCCGCCGTGGCTGGCCGAGCTCGCGCGCGCGGTGTGGGACGACCGGGTGGTCCGGCTGACGTACGAGCGACGCCTCGACGCGGCACGCGCAGGTCAGGGACACCGCGACGCCGCCGCACCCGCACGACGCCTCGACACGGCCCGCACCACTCAGGGACACCACGACGCCGCCGCGGCCGCACGACCGGACGGCACCGCCCGCACCACTGGGGAACAGCGCGAGGACCGGGGCGCCGGGCCTGCGGGGCGTGAAGGCGCCACCGGCGGCGGGCAGCACGCCGGGCGGGGGCTGGAGCGGGAGGCGGTGACGCGGGTCGTCGAGCCGTACGGGCTCGTGCTCAAGAACGGGGCGTGGTATCTCGTCGGGCGGGTCGGTGGGGATCTGCGGGTGTACCGGGTCGACCGGATCGCCGACCTGACCGTCGACGAGGCGGCGTTCACCCGGGACCCGGGGTTCGACCTGGGCGGGTTCTGGGCGGTGCGGGCCGACGAGTTCGTCCGGCGGGTCCTCGCCGAGCGGGTCACGGTCCGCCTCACCCCCGCCGGGCTGCGGTTGCTGCGGCACGCGGTGGAGGCGCTGGCGGTGCGGGAGGCGACACACCACCCGCCCGACGAGCTCGGACGGGTGGTGCTGGACCTGCCGGTGGAGTCGATCGGTGTGGCGTACACGCAGCTGCTGCGGCTCGGGCCCGAGGTCGAGGTGCTCGCCCCCGACGGACTCCGCGAGCTCATGCGCGCCGCCGCGCACCGGATGGGCGAGCTCTACCGGTAGCCGGTCGCGTCGGCGGGCTTGCCCGGCTCCTGGACCTCACGGTAATACCGCCACCAGTCGGGGCGGCTGCCGTCGAGGTCGGTGAAGCCGTACACCTGCGACAGCTGCCCGCTCGACAGCGACTCGCCGTTCCAGCGGGCGACGTCCGGGTCGGCGGCGAGCGCGGCCACGGCGCGGCCCAGGTAGGCGGGGGTCTCCGAGATGACGAAGTGCGGCTCCGCGGCGGTCGCGTCCAGCCAGTTGGACTCGGTGACGCCGAAGAGCTCGAGCATGATCTCCGAGCGCAGCCAGCCCGGCGTGACCGCCACGGCCGTCGCGCCGTGCGGCTTCAGCTCGTGGGCCTGCGAGAACGCGAGGCGCAGGACGGACATCTTCGCCAGGTCGTAGAAGAACGAGACGCGGTAGTTGTCCGAGTTGTACTCGAGCGTGCCGTCCGTCACCTCGACGACGAGGCCGCCCGGCTTGCGGATGAGCAGGGGCAGCGCGAAGTAGCTGGTGATGATGTGGGTGTCGATCGCCAGGCGCAGGATGTGCAGGCCGGTGTCGAGGGAGTCCTCCCACAGCGGCTTGTCCCAGGTGAACAGCCCCTCGGCGCCCCAGATGTCGTTGACGAGGATGTCGAGGCGGCCCTGCTCGGCGTCGATCCGGGCGACCAGGTCGCGCACCTGGTCGGGCACGAGGTGGTCGACCTGCACGGCGATGCCGGTGCCGCCCGCGGCCGTGACCAGCTCGGCGGTCTCCTCGATCGTCTCGGGCCGGCCCATCTCCGAGGGCTGCGCACGGGTGGTGCGTCCCGTCGCGTACACGGTGGCGCCCGCCGCGCCGAGCTGCACCGCGATCTGCCGTCCCGCGCCCCTCGTCGCGCCCGCGACCAGGGCGACCTTGCCTTTCAGTGGTTGTTCCATACCGTTCACGCTGCCAGAAAAACCTGACAACCGATGTCCGACTTACCGAAGGACCTTCCCGGTGACACGGGGGCGGGGGACGCCGTCGACGGCGACGCAGATGCCGTACACCTTGGCGTGGCCCGTCCAGCCGTTGACCCGGCCGCGGTTGTTGCTGATCTGCACCCGCCCGGCGGCCGCGTCGACGGCGGAGACCAGGTGCAGGTACACGGTGCCGGCGACCTTCGCCAGGACGATGTCGCCGACCTCCACCGCGGCCGGGTCGACCGGGCTGACGGTGACCAGCTGACGGCTCCGCACCAGCGGAACCATCGACGAACCGCTGGGCCGGAAACTGATGGTCGCGCCACCGGCGACCCGCCCGGCGACCATGTCGAGTGCCCCCATCGTCCCGCGAGCATGCCCTCCCGCACGGCGCGGTGTCGAGCGGGTATCGCCCCGACAGACGTCAACGGATGCGCGAGCCCGGCCGGAGGCCCCGGACGGACCGCCGCCCACGGTCACGCTCGGCTCAGCCGACGCGGCGGCCGCCGTCCGCGCCGAGGCACTGCCGCGCGGCCCGGCGGGCGGGGCGTCGACGGGTTCGCGCCGGTGGCGGCCGGGTCCGCGGTCCGCACCCACGCCGACCACCCGTGGCACCGGCGAGGAGGGCGTGGCGGACGCGACCGCGGCGTTGCCGGCCTTGCAGGTCGAGCGCCCGGTGTACGACCAGGGCGGCCTCGCCGTGGGAGCCTAGACGCTGCGGGTGACCAGAACGGGGCTCTCGGCGTGGTGGACGATGAGCTGGGTGCGCGGGTTGGGGCGGGGATGCTCGAACCACGCGATCCGGCGCGCGCCGAGGACGAGCAGCAGCGCCTCGCTCGCCGCGCCGGTCAACGCCTCCAGGACCGGCTCGTCCGACCCGGCGAACCGCGCGTCGACGTCATGGTGGTCGCGCAGCCACGGCGCCAGGTCGGCGTGGACGGCCGCGTGCGGCCTGGCCTGGCCGGCGTGCAGGGCGACGAGCGGCACGTGCCGCGACAGCGCCTCGGCGTAGGCGAACTCGAGGGCGCGCCACGCCGACGGCGACCCGTCGACGCCGACCACCACGGGCGCCGATGCGGGCAGCGCCGTCATCGGGTCCGTGCCCGGGCCCGCCACGTCCGCCGTGAAAGCAGACGTCAGCCACCGCTCGCCGCGGTTGACCACGAGGACCGGGCAGTGCGCGTACGCGGCGAGGTGCGTGCCGACCGACGAGTTGAGCAGGCCGCCGTCGTGCGGCCTGCCGCCGATCGCCACCAGGCCAGCGACCCGTGACTGCTCCTGCAGCACCCGGGCGGCCTGGCCGCCCACGGTGACGGTCTCCACGGCGATGCCCGGCTGCCAGCCCCGCGCGTCGGCGGCCGCGTCGAGCACGACCCCCTGCCCGTCCGCGGGGCCCTCCCAGTACATCGCGTGCACGATCCGCAGTGTCCGGTCGTGCCGGGCGGCCTCGTCCGCAGCCCACCGCACGGCGCCGAGACTCGCCGCGGACCCGTCGACGCCGACGACCACTGGTCTGTCCATGGATCCAACGTCCCTCGCGGGACGGGGAACGGCTAGTCCTCTGCCTTCTTGCGGCGGCGCGGGCGGCTGGCGCGCTTGCGGGGCTTCGGGTTGCCGGACGCGAGCCTGGTGTACGTCAGCATGTTGGCCAGCCCGATGCCGATCGTGGCGAACAGGACCTGGATCGCGAGCTCCCACCAGCTCCACTCGATCTTCCAGACCTTGACCAGGGCTTTGTCGTCGAGGTTGACGAGCTCGGCGACGAGCGTGCCGAGCAGCGCGGCGCCCACACCGATGAGGAACGTGATGAACAGGCCGATCGACTGGCGGCCCGGCAGGACCAGCCGGCCGAGGACACCGATGAGCAGGCCGATCGGGATCGCAGTCAAAAAGTCGTTGATGTGCATGGCACCCGCGCTCCCCTCGCGTTCGGATCAATCGACCGGCACCGTACACGGCTCCGGCAAGATCCGCAGAGGTGGGAGCCGTTACCTGCGCCCGCCCATCTGCCAGGGGTGGACCTCGACCTCGTCGTACACGCCGGGCAGGACGGCACGGGCGTCCATGTGCGCCGCCTCGACCAGCACCGCGGTGCCGAGCCAACCGCCGTCGTCGTGGGAGAACAGCTCACCGCGGGCGAGCAGCCCGGGCGGCGGCGGCAGGGGCGCGGCCGGTCGGGTGCCTGGGGTGGCGTGGCCGATGAGGAGGAAGCCGTCGCCGCCGCGGCCGGACGCATGCTGCCACATGGTGCCGCCGAGGGTGTCCTCGTACCGCAGCAGCAACACCGGATCGTAGACGCCGGCGCGGTGGTTGGGCTCGTCGAACGCGAACGCCCGCGCGGCGGCGAGATCCGGCAGGTCGACGATGTGAATGCTGCCGGTCGCCTCGGCGCGGTCCTGCGTCAGTGTCGGGCCGCGGGCCGTCAGCTGCCTGGCATAGCCGTCCATGTACGCCCAGTGCTTCTCCAGGAGCTCCATGCGCAGCGGGCCAGTGCCGGGGACGTCCACGCCCCACACGAAATGCAGCATGGTGCGGCAGTCTTCCATGCCTGTTAACCGGGCAGATGCGCGGCCAGCACCGCGGCGCCTTCCGGGTCGGTGTCGGTGGTCAGCCGGCCGCCGTGCCGCGCGACGATGGCCCGGCACAGCATCAGCGCCGTCGAGTCGTGCCGCACCCCGTCGCCGGTGACCGCGGAGGAGGTGAAGAGCCGGTCGCCGCCGCGCCCGCCGATCGGCACCGTGACCCGCCAGCCGCTGTCGGCCGCCGCGACGGCGACGGTGAGCAGCGCACCCGGCTCGGCCGCCGCGAGGCCGATGCCGATCATCGCGTCGACCAGCCGCCGCAGCAGCACCGCCTCGCCCCGCACGGTGGCGCCGGCGCCGCCGCGGCCGGTCAGGTGCACGGCCGCGCTGTTCGCCGCGCTCGCCCAGCCCCGCAACGCGTCGGCGACGACGTCCTGCAGTTCGACCGGTTCGCCGGTACCGGCGGGAGCGGCGTTCTCGATGCGGGCCAGCTCCGTCACGGTGTCGATCAGGCCGAGGAGCCGTTGCGCGTTGCGGGCGACCGCCGCGACGGGCGCGGCGAGGGGGTCCGGCTCGGTCACCTCCTCACCGAGCAGCTCCGACATCGCCGCGATCGACGTGACCGGGGTGCGCAGCTCGTGGCTCACGGCGGCGGTGAACTCGGCCTTCATCGCGACCAGCTCCGCGAGCGCCCGGTTCTGCCGGCGGAGCCTGGCCCGGTCGGCGATGCGGTGCGACACGTCCCGCAGCACCAGGCAGCGTCCCTCCTGCGGGGTGCCGGGCAGCAGCGGGCTCCAGCTCCACTCGACGACCAGCCCGGGCCGCGGCGACCAGCGGCCGGAGTCCTGCGCGGTCATCGCCGCGGCGACGGTGTCGCCGACCTTCCGGCCGGTCGCCTGCTCGCCGAGGAGGTCATGGGTGGCCTGGTTGGCCGCGACGACGGTGCCGTCGGCGCTGGTGACCAGCAGCCCGGTGCCGAGCTGGTCGAGCGCCGCCTCCAGCAGCGCCGGATCGACTGTCATTCCTGACCCGCTTCTCGTCGGTTTGTCGCTTTTGGCCCTGATATGAGTTTAGGTGACGGCCACCCGACCGCGAGCGGCGATTGACACCCGCCGACGGGCACCCATACGGTTCGAGCCACCATGACGCATCTCGGCGGATCGTCCAAGCTGCTCAGGGCCATGAACGACGCGGCCGCCCTGAGCCACATCCTCGAACGAGGCCCACTCACGCGCGGGGACCTGCGTGAGCTCACCGGCCTGTCCAAACCCACGATCTCCGAGGCGCTGCGCCGGCTCACCGAGGCAAAGCTCGTCACGGTCGTCGGCTACGTCAGCGCCGGC
The DNA here is from genome assembly GCF_040605635.1 of Dactylosporangium sp. NPDC005555. Taxonomy (NCBI): domain Bacteria; kingdom Bacillati; phylum Actinomycetota; class Actinomycetes; order Micromonosporales; family Micromonosporaceae; genus Dactylosporangium; species Dactylosporangium sp. NPDC005555. The sequence continues at coordinate 1,332 of NZ_JBEXDG010000017.1, read as the reverse complement.
CCCGGCCCCAACGCCGAGGTCTACGCGGTAAACCCCGACGCGGCCTACTCGGTGGCGCTGTCGGTCCGGGACCGGGCCGCCTCCCCCGGTGCGAGCGGCTCGGACCTGCCGACCGTCACCGCCGCCGTCACCGACCTCGCGGGCATCGTGCGCGGCCGGCTGGACCTGGCGGTGGACTTCACGCGGACCGACCCCGTCTCCGCCGTCGTGGACGCCGTCCAGGACGTGTGCAAGGAGGCGCGGATCGCCCCCGACCCGGTCGCGCAGGTGCAGATCGCGGTCGCCGGCTCCTTCGACCCGCGCACCGACGTCCTGCACCACGTCGAGGTCCCCGGCTGGAGCCGCCCCGGCCTCCTCGACGACCTGCGCCGCCGCCTCGGCGTCCCCGTCGGCGTCGACAACGACGTCAACCTCGCCGCCGTCGCCGAACGCGCCCACGGCGCCGGCCGCGACGCGGAGAGCTTCACCCTCCTGTGGCTCGGCGAGGCCGGCCTGGGCCTCGCCATCGACCTCGGCGGCGCCCTGCTGCGCGGCGCCCGCGGCGGCGCCGGCGAGATCGGCTACATGCCGATGATGCTGCCCGGCGTCACCGGCGGCGGCCGCGGCTTCACCGGCCGCGTCGACTTCCAGGACCTCGTCGGCGGCGCCGCCGTGCTCGACCTCGCCGCCGAGTACGGCATCCAGGAGAGCACCGCCGCCGGCACCATGACCACCGCCGTCGCCCGCGCCGGCTCCCGCGACGACGCCGCCCGCAGCTTCATCACCACACTCGCCGGCCGGATCGCGATCGGCCTGTCCGCCGTCGTCGCCGTCCTCGACCCCCCGCTGGTCGTCATCGGCGGCGAGGTGGGCCAGGCCGGCGGCGACGTCCTGAGCACGGCCGTCGCGACGGCCCTGGCCGAGGCCGCCCCGCTGGAGACGGCGATCGCCGCGAGCACCCTGCACGACGACGCCGCCCTCCTCGGCGCCCAGGAAGCGGGCCGCTCCGCCGTCCGCGACACCATCCTCGCCACCCTCCGCCGCCCCAGCTAAGCTGTTTACCCGCGTTCAGCTTCGCTGTAGCTCGCTGCCCCACGCTTCGCGCGGGTCCCGCCGGGGGATTCTCACCCCGGACCCCCAATGCGCCGCAAGCGGCGCACAGCCGCGCGTCCCGCGCTGCCTGGGATCCGCTCACGCGGCATCCGGTGGCCGGCCGCCGCCGAGGGCCGCGGTCTCCATGATCCGGAAGACTTTTTGCCTTGGCGTTTAACGTCTTGTTGGTTTTGTGGGGGTGTTGGTGTCGTTGGTTTTGTGTGGTGGGTGGCGGGTTGCGGGTGTTGTGTGGCTGCCGGT